>NZ_JALJXV010000002.1:0-300000 GCF_024170285.1 Natronocella acetinitrilica | reverse complement strand
TTACCGCCCCAAGGATCTCCGTCGCACTGAAGCGCAGTTGTGTTGCCCATGCAGCGCTTGTTGTGGTGACCACTACCTGACGGTTCGAGACAGCAGCCAACTGCCAGCGGCCATGGAAATCGCCGGGCAAGGATTCGGCTATCCGCTTTTCCAACTCGCAGAGCATTCGGGCCTGGCTCGCAATGCGACCAAGTGGTTTGTCGCCCTTTGCGAGCAGTCCTCCAATCGAGGCGGGTTTCGCCTTTGGTGTCTTCACCGGATCCCCCTGGAGATGGCTCCGCAAGCGTTGCCACTGCCTAATAATTTTGCCAGCGATACGGTATCATGTGCCGCTTCCGGCTCGACAGGGTACGGTCGGCAGAATGACCAGCCGCCGCCGTGTGCGACAATCCCGACCGGTCAATCCAGGTGAACTTGTATGTTAGGTGCTATCGCGAGAAAGGTTTTCGGCAGCCGCAATGAGCGGACGATCCGCCGAATGCGCAAAGACGTCGAGCGCATCAATGCGCTCGAAGAGGGTCTAATGGCCCTGTCCGACGCGGACCTTGCTGCTCGAACCCAGGAATTCAAGGATCGGCTCGCCCAGGGAGAAACGCTGGATAGCGTACTGCCCGAGGCGTTCGCGACGGTGCGTGAAGCCTCCCGCCGCGTACTCAAGATGCGCCATTTCGATGTGCAGCTCATCGGTGGCATGGTGCTCAATCAGGGCCGCATCGCCGAGATGAAGACCGGCGAAGGCAAGACGCTGGTGGCCACCCTGGCCGTCTACCTGAACGCACTCGAGGGCAAGGGCGTCCACGTGGTGACGGTGAACGATTACCTGGCACGCCGCGACGCAGAGTGGATGGGCAAGATCTACCAGTTCCTGGGCATGACCACCGGCGTGGTGGTAGCGGGCATGACCCACGAAGACAAGCAGGCAGCCTACCAGGCCGATATCACCTACGGTACGAACAACGAATACGGCTTCGACTATCTGCGTGACAACATGGCGCTGCGGGCCGAGGACCGGGTGCAGCGAGACTTGCACTTCGCCATTGTCGACGAGGTGGATTCCATCCTCATTGACGAGGCACGCACGCCGCTGATCATTTCAGGTGCCGCCGAGGCCTCTTCCCAGCACTACACCACTATCAATCAGCTCGTCCCCCGGCTTGTGCGACAGCAGGAGGAAGAAGGTGATGGGGACTTCTGGATAGAGGAAAAAAGCCGACAGGCCTACCTCACCGAAAGCGGCCATGAGAAAGTCGAACAGATGTTCTCCGAGGCTGGTTTGCTGGAGGAGGGTGAATCCCTCTATGACGCCTCAAACATCGCCCTGATGCATCAGTTCAACGCTGCCTTGCGCGCCCACCATCTGTTCCGGCGGAACGATCATTACATCGTCCGTGACGACCAGGTGATCATCGTGGATGAATTCACCGGCCGTGCCATGCCAGGCCGGCGCTGGTCAGACGGTCTGCACCAGGCGGTGGAAGCGAAAGAGGGCCTTGAGCCGAGGCCGGAAAACCAGACGGTGGCGTCGATCACGTTCCAGAATTACTTCCGGCTCTACGGCAAGCTGGCCGGGATGACCGGTACCGCCGACACCGAAGCCTACGAATTTCAGCATATCTACGGCCTCGAGGTGGTTGCCATACCCACCCACAGGCCCATGGTGCGGGAAGACCACCATGATCTGGTCTACCTGAACCAGAAAGACAAGTTCGCCGCCATCGTCGATGACATCAAGCAGGAGCGGGAGCGCGGTCGGCCCATTCTGGTTGGCACGGCCTCCATCGAAGTGTCGGAACTCGTGGCCAAGCGCCTCGAAGAGGAAAACGTTGCCCATGAAGTGCTGAACGCCAAGCAGCACGATCGGGAGGCGGTGATCATTGCGCAGGCCGGACAGCCCGGTGCCGTGACCATCGCCACCAACATGGCAGGTCGTGGCACGGACATTGTCCTCGGCGGCAATGTCGATGTGGAAATCGCGGCCCTGGAGAATCCGGACGATGCGGCAGTAGAGCAGCTCCGCAAGGACTGGGAGCAGCGTCACCAAAAGGTGGTGGAAGCCGGCGGCTTATACGTCATCGGCACCGAAAGGCACGAGTCGCGGCGTATCGATAATCAGCTGCGCGGCCGTTCGGGGCGGCAGGGTGACCCGGGTGCGACCCGCTTCTACCTGTCCCTGGAGGACAGCCTGCTGCGCATTTTTGCCTCGGATCGCGTCTCGAACATGATGCAGCGCCTGGGCATGGAAGAGGGTGAGGCTATTGAATCCGGTCTGGTCTCCCGGGTGATCGAGAATGCCCAGCGAAAGGTAGAAGCGCACAACTTCGACATCCGCAAGCAGTTGCTTGAATTTGATGACGTCGCCAACGATCAGCGGCGGGTCATCTATAGCCAGCGCAAGGAACTGCTGGAAGCCGAAGAGGTGTCCGAGACCATCAATGCCTGGCGTCACGAAGGCATACTCGGACTGGTTGCGCAGTACGTTCCGCCCGGCAGCATCGAGGAGCAGTGGAACGTCGAGGGTCTGACCGAGGCGCTGGACAAGGATTTCGCCCTTGAGTTGCCGTTGCAGCAATGGCTGGACGACAACGACGACATGGATGAAGAGGGGCTGCACGACCGAATACTCGAGGAGGCCGACAAGGTCTACGCCGAGAAAGAGGACAAGATCGGGTCAGAGACCATGCGTCGTCTCGAGAAGGAGATGATGCTGCGCTACCTCGACCAGCACTGGAAGGAGCACCTCGCGGCAATGGATTACCTGCGGCAGGGTATCCACCTCCGGGGCTACGCACAGCGCAACCCGAAACAGGAGTTCAAGAAAGAAGCCTTCCAGATGTTCACCAATCTTCTGGCGACGGTGCAGCGTTCCGTCGCCCAGGCGGTCCATCGGGTTCGCTTGCTCTCGGCGGAAGAAATGGAGGCCCTGGAGCGTCAGCGACGCCAGATGCAGGAAGCCATGCAGGCGCGCCATGAATCCGCCAGCGCCCTGGCCGAGGATGAGCAGCAGGCGGCCGCTGGCTCCGGTCGGGAAGCCGCTGCGGCCGGTGGTGGCGCCGGGACCTATGTTCGCGACGGGCGCAAGGTCGGTCGCAACGAACCCTGCCCATGCGGGTCCGGGAAAAAGTACAAACAGTGTCACGGCAAGCTCTGAGCGGCTTGCCGTGACACCCCCTCCGTGAGGACGGAACATGCCCGTTGGATTGGGGCCCTTGCCCGAATTGCTGCCAATCAAAGGCGTGCGGCTCGGTGTTGCCTGCGCGGCCATCAAGAAGCCTGATCATCCTGATCTGACTCTGATGGAACTCGCAGCCGGCACACGTGTTGCTGCCGTGTTCACGCGGAATCGATTTCGCGCGGCACCTGTTCAGATTGCCCTCCGTCATCTGACCGCTGCAGCGCCCCGTTGGTTGTTGATCAATACCGGGAACGCCAATGCCGGTACCGGAGCGCGTGGTCTTGCCGACGCCGAGCGGTGCTGTGGTGGCGTGGCAGAACTCGCGGATATGCCCATCGAGTCCGTACTGCCTTTCTCTACCGGCGTGATCGGCGAGCCGCTGGCCGTGGATCGCCTGGTCGGTGCGCTGCCCCAGGCCATGGACGCCTTGCGCCCGGACGGCTGGGCACAGGCAGCCGGTGCAATCCTCACCACCGACACGCTGCCCAAGGCGAGTAGCCGGGAAGTCACGTTGTCTGGTGGCCGTATCCGCCTGACCGGCATGGCCAAGGGTGCGGGCATGATCCGGCCGGACATGGCCACCATGCTTGCCTTCCTCGCCACCGATGCAGGGCTGGAGCAGGAGCTTCTGGACGGAGCCCTGCGTAAGGCGGTGCGTTACTCCTTCAACCGCATCACGGTGGATGGCGACACCTCCACCAACGATGCCTGTGTGCTGGCGGCGACCGGCGGCAGCGGGGTCCGCGTAGACAGCGACGATGACCGAAGACTGTTCCAGGAGGCCCTGGACTCTCTCTGCCGTGAGTTGGCGCAGGCTGTTGTGCGGGATGGTGAGGGCGTGACCCGGTTCATCACCATCGAGGTCCGCGGCGGTGGCAGTGAACGCGAAAGCGAAGCCGTGGCGTACACCATCGCCCATTCGCCGCTGGTGAAGACAGCGGCATTTGCCGGCGATCCGAACTGGGGCCGCATACTCGCAGCCATCGGTCGCAGTGGTATTGATGATCTCGATGTCGGCCGGGTGTGCATCTGGCTTGATGACTATCTGATCGCCGAAAACGGCGGTCGTGCCGCCGACTATCTCGAGTCCGAGGCGGCTCGGCGCATGGCCCGCGAACAGGTCACCATCGGTGTCGATCTTGGCCGTGGGGAGGCAGCAGCCACGGTGTGGACCACCGACTTCTCCTACGAATACGTCCGCATCAACGCCGAATACCGGACATGATCGAGTCCGACCCCTTTGCCGGGCTCCGGGTGGAGTCGGACGGCGTGCATGTGGCGGTGGCTGTCATTCGTGACGGTCAGGGCCGGGTGTTGATTGCCCGTCGTGCGCCGCACGCCCATCAGGGTGGCCGCTGGGAGTTTCCCGGCGGCAAGGTGGAACCCGACGAGGACATCCACGCCGCCTTGCGTCGCGAACTTCGCGAGGAACTGGGCATCGTCCCGCGGCGCATGTTTCCCCTGCTGCGGATTGCCCATCGTTATCCAGAGAAGAAGGTACTCCTGGACGTCTGGGATATCCTCGCCTTCGACGGCGAGCCCACTGGGCGCGAGGGGCAGCCGTTGCGCTGGGTTGCCCCGGCAGCGCTGGAGGAATACCGCTTCCCTGACGCCAATAACCCTATCGTTCGTGCTGTTCGTCTACCACACCAGTACCTGATTTCGCCGCAGCCCGTGCCAGGGGCGGAACGGGACTTTCTGCGGCAACTGCAGCACCGCCTCCTGGCTGGTATACGACTGGTTCAGTTGCGAGCCCATGATCTGGATGACGACGAATATACGCGACTTGCAGAGCAATGCCGGGAACTCTGTCAACGGCATGGGGCGCTCTTGCAGCTGAACAGGGACCCGGGGCTGGCAGCGCAACTCGGCACCGGCCTGCACTTGACCAGCAGACGGCTGAATAGCGTCTCTACCCGTCCGGCCCTGGCTTCCGGGCAACTCCTGTCTGCCTCGTGTCACGATGCGTTGGAGCTGGATCGTGCCGAAGCGCTGCAGGTGGATTTCTGCGTGCTGGGGCCGGTGGAGCGCACAGCAAGCCATCCGGGTGCCGAGCCGCTGGGCTTTCCCGCCTTTGCGGAGCTGATCCGCAATCGCCCCTTCCCGGTATTCGCCCTGGGCGGCATGCGGGCAACGCACCTCGATATTGCCCGGTATCACCGGGCCCAGGGGATTGCGGCCATCAGCGCCCTGTGGAGCCCCTGATACAGGCCTGTCAGCTGCGCGGGTGTCTCAGCGGTGCTCGTCGTTGGCTGGATCGAAGTGTTCCCTCACCTCGTCGAGCATGTCATCCGGCAGTTCCACGCCGGGGATGCGGTGCTCTTCACTCATCCAGCCCCCCAGGTCGATCATCTTGCATCGTTCGCTGCAAAACGGCCGCCAGCGCGACTCACTTTTCCAGGCAACGGGCTTCCGGCAATGGGGGCAATGTATGTATTGAGTCATGGTAGTCACACTCTCGCACGCGTTCAGAGCATGCAGCAGCGCAGGCTGAACTCGACGTCGGTGGATATCTGGGCCGCACGATCCGCCGTGGAGGGTTGCTCCAGAAAGCGGATGGTCACGAAATGCTTGCTGCCACTGATCTCCGCGAACCAGGGGCTGCCTTCCGGCAATTCCACCCGCACCATCTGGTAGGGCGTATTGCGGTCGAGATTGCGTTGGTAGACGCCGTCTCGGGCGACCTGACTGCGCGGCGTGGCACTCTCGCGGACCAGTTGCAGGATGAGATCCGTTGCCTCCTGCACGGCGCGCAGCACGCCGAACCAGTCTTCCAGGGCCTGGCGGCGGCTCTGCGCGGGCAGATGCAACCAGTAATGATAGCCGGGAAGGTCAAATGCGCATGTACCGCCGGCAATGCCGCTGCGTTGGCTCAGGGCGGAGAGTAGCTCGTCCTGGCGGAGGCTGGCGCCGAGCTGCCCCTTGTGTTCCCGCAGACGGTCAAGCAGGCGGTCGCACTCGTTGATGTAGTGGTGCAGGCGGTCGGTGTCGACACCGGGTTTTTCCTCGAGCCGGTGCAGCATCTGCCCGACCCGATCCAGCTCTTTCATGAGTTCGGACTTGACGTCGCCACGGGTGAGGATATCGAGTATTTCAACCAGCGTGCCGAGCGCAAGGCGGCTGTGCCATTCGCTGTCGCCGTCAATGGCGAACCGACTCTGCTGGAACAGATGCTCAAGTCGCATCAGGATCCGCATCCGCTCGTTCAACGGCTGTTCGAAGGCAATGATCGTCCGGCCTTGTACTCCATCCATACTGTCTGGTGCCCGTGGCGCTCGCTTACCCGTGTCGTCACGCATTGTCGCCGACATTGGCCGCCAGTGAAAGGTAGTGCTGATGCAGCGTCTCGACACGGGCCCTCAGGGCGGCCTGCTCGCTGGTGTTCTCGATGACGTCATCGGCGATTGCGAGGCGTTGATCACGCCTGGCCTGGGTGCGCAGTATGGCCCGCGCCGCAGACTCACTGCTGCCATCCCGCTGTTGTAAGCGCGACACCTGTACATGCTCCGGCACATCCACGACGAGCACGCGGGAGAGCAACTCCCGCAGGGCGCCACTTTCCACCAGCAGGGGAATCACCAGCACCACGTAGGGTCCTGCTGCCTCGGTAATCCGCTGTCGGGCCCAGTCAATGATCAGGGGGTGTAGCAGGCTCTCCAGCCATTCGCGTTGCTCCGGCTCATCGAACACCCGCTGTCTCAGAGCGGCCCGATCCAGTGTGCCGTCGGGCTTGAGGATCTGCTTGCCGAAATGCCGGACAATGGCATCCAGCCCGGTCTGCCCTGGAGCGACGACGGCGCGCGCACCGATATCGGTATCAACAACAGTGGCGCCCAGGCTGGCGAAGAGATCAGAAACCGTGGTCTTGCCGCTGGCAATCCCGCCGGTCAATCCGACGACGAACATGGCGTACTCCTGATTACCTGTCAGGCGAGCCCGGAAATTGAAAGATAGAAGTTGGTCAGGTCGTCACCCCACAATAGGGCGAGCCAGCCTGCGCCCGCAAGATAGGGGCCGAAGGGAATGGGCAGCTGACGGTCGCGCCCGAGCAGCAGAATCATGAGTATGCCGGCGACGGCACCCACCAGGGCGGATAGCAGAATGATGACTGGCAAGGCCGCCCAGCCCAGCCAAGCTCCCAGCAGGGCAAGCAGCTTGAAGTCACCGTAACCCATGCCCTCCTTGCCCGTGGCCAGGCGAAAGGCCTGAAATACCAGCCATAGGCTCAGGTAGCCCGCGACGGCGCCGAGAATGGCGTCCGTCGGGCTGACAAAAACGGGTACAAGCGCCAGGATCAACCCCAGCCAAAGCGCCGGCAGGGTCATGTTGTCCGGCAGGATCTGGTGGTCGATGTCGATGCCGGAGAGCGCAATGAGTACCCAGGTCAGGATCAGGGCGGGGAACAACTCCACGCCCCAGCCCAATTGCCAGGCGACAATGGCGGAGAGTAGTCCGGTGGCCAGTTCCACGGCAGGGTAACGGGGGCTGATGGCAGCCCCGCAGCCGCTGCACTTGCCGCGAAGCACAACCCAGCTCAGCACCGGGATGTTCTCCCAGGGCTTGATGCCATGGCCGCAGTTCGGGCAGTGCGAGGCAGGGCGGACCAGGTTGAACGGCTCGGTATCGGCGCTGTCCGCGGGTTGCTCGAGAATCTCGCGAGCCTGGGCGCGCCATTCACGGAACAGCATCTGCGGAGCCCGCAGAATAACCACGTTGAGAAAGCTGCCTACCAGCAACCCGAGCAACAGGGTTGCGGTGATCAGCAACGCAGGTGAGTGTTCCAGCGCTGCAAGCGCGGACATCAAGCAGTGTCCTTCTTGTTCTGAATGGGCAGCTCGATCAGATCACCGAGCCCATCTGGAAGATCGGCAGATACATGGCCACCACCAGGCCACCCACCAGCACGCCGAGTATGACCATGATCATGGGTTCGAGCAGGCTGCTCAGGCTATCGATCAGGTTGTCCACTTCTTCTTCGTAGAAGTCGGCAACCTTGGCCAGCATGCTGTCCAGAGAGCCGGACTCCTCGCCGATGGCCGTCATCTGGATGACCATGTTCGGAAACAGATTGGTCAGGCGCATGGACGTCTGCAGCTGCTGACCGCTGGCCACCTGCTCTTTCATTTGCAACACGGCCTGGCTATACACGTAGTTGCCAGTGGCGCCGGAGACGGATTCCAGGGCATCCACCAGCGGAACGCCAGCGGCGAACATGGTGGAAAGGGTGCGCGCGTAGCGGGCCACTGCCGCCTTGTGGAGAATCTGTCCGATGACCGGAATGCGTAGAGAGACCCGGTCGAGGAAGTGGACGAATTTGGGTGATCGTTTCTTGGCCTCGACAAAGCCGACGCCAAGGGCGACCAGAACCACCAGGATGACGAGCCCGTTGGCCTGCATGAAGTCGGAAAGGGTGACCACAAACTGGGTGAATACCGGCAGATCGGCACCGAAGCCCTGAAACAGGGACTGAAACTGTGGCACCACGAAATACAGCAGCAGCGCTGTTACTGCAAAGGCCACTACCAGAACCGCCGTGGGGTAGAAAAGTGCCTTCTTGATCTTTTTCTTGATCGATTCCGTTTTCTCGAGATAGGTCGCGAGTTTGTCCAGCAGGGTGTCGAGCACACCGGCGGCCTCACCGGCCTGCACGAGGTTGCAGAACAGTTCGTTGAAGTGGCGTGGGTGCTTGCCCAGGGACTCGCTCAGGTTGCTGCCGCCCTCGACGTCGGTCTTGATCTCCATGACCAGATCGCGCATGGCCGGGTTCTCATGGCCCCGACCGACGATATCCAGACCCTGCACCAGCGGTACGCCGGCGCTCATCATGGTGGCGAGCTGGCGGCTGAACACGGCAATGTCGCCGGCGGTGATCTTCTTGCGGCCCTTGCCCAGGGCAGCGAGCGCCGATTTCTTGCGCACGGCCTTGGGCTGAATGCCCTGCCGGCGCAACTCGGCCTTCATCATGGTGACGTTGGCAGCCTGTGCCTCACCCTTGACCTTCTCGCCTCGCTTGTCGGTCCCTTCCCAGACAAACGTCGGAATTTTCGCTGCCTTCTGAGCCATGGCTGCGTCCTTGGTTGTTCTCGCTAATCCTTGGTCACGCGGTTGATCTCTTCCAGGCTGGTCATGCCCTGCATGACCTTCATCAAACCGGATCGCCGGAGGTCGTTGATACCCTCCTTGCGAGCCTGATCCTCAAGTTCCAGCGAGTTACCGCCAGACATGATGATGCGTTCCATGGCTTCTGAAACCGGCATGACCTGGTAGAGACCGACACGACCCTTGTAGCCCAGGGTGCACTGATCGCAGCCCTTGGGCCCGTAAATGGTGAGATCCTTGATGTCCGTCTCGGTGAAACCCTCGTCGAGCAGGGTTTCCTTGGGGATGTCCTGTGGTTCCTTGCAATTGCTGCACAGGCGACGGGCCAGACGCTGCGCAATGATCAGGTTAACCGAAGACGCAATGTTGTAGGGCGGTACACCCATGTTCGCCAGCCGGGTCAGTGTCTGTGGTGCGTCATTGGTGTGCAGTGTTGACAGCACCATGTGGCCGGTCTGTGCTGCCTTGATGGCGATCTCCGCCGTTTCCAGGTCACGGATTTCACCCACCATGATGATATCCGGGTCCTGGCGCAGGAAGGCGCGCAAAGCCGAGGGGAAGGTGAGCCCCGCCTTCACGTTCAGGTTGACCTGGTTAATGCCCTGGAGGTTGATTTCAACCGGATCCTCAACGGTGGAGATATTGCGATCCTCGGTATTGAGTATGTTCAATGCCGTGTACAGCGAGACGGTTTTACCGCTACCCGTTGGGCCGGTGACCAGCACCATCCCGTAGGGTTTATGAATGGCATCCATAAACAGTTCTTTCTGCTCGGGCTCATAGCCGAGCACGTCGATGCCGAGCATGGCCTGGCTCGGATCGAGAATACGCAGCACCAGCTTCTCGCCGAACAGGGTCGGACAACTGTTGACACGAAAATCGATGGCCCGGGTCTTGGAGAGCTTCATCTTGATGCGCCCGTCCTGGGGCACCCGGCGCTCGGCGATGTCCATGCGGGACATGACCTTGATGCGGGCGGAAATCCGCGGCGCAAGACCAAGCGGCGGGCTGGCAACGGTGCGCAGCATGCCGTCTTGGCGGAAGCGCACCCGGAAGGACTTCTCGTAGGGTTCGAAATGAACGTCCGACGCACCCTTGTTGATGGCGTCAAGCAACACCTTGTTCACGAAGCGCACCACCGGCGCATCGTCGGCGTCGGCTTCCGTCACGTCGCCGCTGGGTCCGGCTTCATCGCCGCCGCTAACCGACAGATTCTCGAGGTCCTCGTCGAGATCCTGGTCGGTGAATCCGCCGCCCGGGTCTTCCAGCGCCTTGTCGAGGAAGCGGACCAGCTTGTCCTGTTCCACCAGTACCGGCTCGGTGGTCAGTCCGGTGTGGAATTTGAATTCGTCCAGCGCATCCAGGTTGGTCGGGTCGGAAACAGCGACGAACAGCCGCTTGCCCCGCTTGAACAACGGCAATGCCTGGTGATGACGTATCAGCTTTTCACTGACCAGGTTGGTGACCTGCTGATCGAGTTCGACCACCGCCAGGTCAATGAGCGGCACGCCAAACTCGTTCGCCGCCGCATGAGCAAGATCCTGGGCGGTGACGAGCTTCTGCTCCACAAGGTGAGCCACCAGCGGCGCTTTTGCCTTGCGCGCTGACTCGATTGCCTGCCGAGTGAGTTCTTCATCCAGTAGGCCGTCGCGAACGAGGCGACCTGCCAGACCACTGAGTTTGATTGTGGGATTCGCTGTCGCCATGCGTCTCTTGATCTGCCCCGGCCCTGGCCTACGGTTTTTCTTCGCCTCGAAGTGAGGCCCATCACCGCCGCACCACTATAAACGAAGGGCTTCGGCGATAGGAACGGCGAATCCTCGGGATTGTGAAGGGGTTGGCAGGTTTTGCACACCCGGGTCTTCACATCAGGGAGATTGCTTCAGACAAAAAAAGCCCGCCGTGAAGGCGGGCCAGTCGTGGAGGAGACCCTGCTGCTAGCCGTCGAGCAGACCTTCTGCGATTAGTGTTTCGCGGATGTGTGCCAACGACTCCGGATTGGTCAGAGCGCCCAGATTGCCTGGGTCCTTCTCGCCCTGTAGCAACCGCGCAACAGCGATCTCCACTTTCTTGCCGCTGCGGGTGTACGGAATGTCATTCACTGCGATCAGGTGCGATGGTACGTGCCGCGGACTGGCGTTGGATCGAATCCGGTCGCGGATCAGCTTGCGCAATGCCGGCGTCAGCGACTCGCCTTGGGCCAGAGTCACCAGCAGCACCACTTCCACGTCGCCATCGACGGGGCGCCCAACCACCAGACTGTCGGCGATCGCCTCGATGGTCTCCACCTGTCGGTAGATCTCGGCGGTTCCGATGCGTACACCGCCGGGGTTCAGGGTGGCGTCAGAGCGGCCATAAATGATGGCGCCGCCCGATGGCGTGAAGCGCACGAAATCACCGTGGGCCCAGACACCCTCGAAGGTCTCGAAGTAGGCGCCGCGGTACCGGGCTCCATCGGCGTCCTGCCAGAATCCAACCGGCATGGAAGGCAGCGGCTGCCGGCAGACCAGCTCACCGCGGCCGTCCTCCAGTGCCTGGCCGTCCGGGGAGTAGGCCACCGCATCGACACCAAGCAGGCGGCACTGGATCTCGCCGCGGCGCACCGGGAGCATGGGGTTGCTGCCGACAAAGCAGCCGCAGATGTCGGTCCCGCCGGCGATGGAGCCGAGCAGGATCTCCCGCGACACATTGTCGTAGAACCAGTCGTAGTCCTCCGGCAGCAGGGGAGAGCCGGTGGAGAACACCACGCGCAAGTGATCCAGGTTCTCGGTCTTGCCGGGAGTGAGTTCACGCTTGCGGCAGCCGGCGAGGAAGCGGGCGCTGGTGCCGAAATGGGTCAGATTCTCGCTGTCGATCAGTCGCCAGAGCATGCCCAGGTCCGGATAGGCCGGGGAGCCGTCGTAGGTCATCACGCTCGCACCAGTCAACAATACCGAGGCCTGCCAGTTCCACATCATCCAGCCACAGGTGGTGAAGTAGAGAAAGCGGTCTCCGGGACCGACATCGCCGTGCAGGATCAGCTCTTTCGCGTGATTCAGCAGTAGGCCGCCGGCGCCATGGACGATGCACTTGGGTTTTCCCGTTGTGCCGGATGAATAGAGTATGTACACGGGATGGTCGGCGGGCAGGGGGGTGAAACTCGGCTCCTCTCCCTGGTGCGCGGACAGGGCGTCATCCCAGGCGACGAAGCGATCGCCGTCGGGTAGCCCGGTACCGGGGAGCTGGTCCACCACCACGACCTTGCGCACGGTGTCGAGCCGCCCGGCCAGTGTCTGCAATTGCTCCAGGCGGTTGAAGGTCTTGCCGCCGAAGCCATAGCCGTTCACGGCCACCAGTATGGTGGGTTCGATCTGGCCGAAGCGATCGTGAGTGGCTTCGGTGCCGAAGTCGGGTGACGCCGACGACCAGATCGCCCCGAGGCTTGTGGTGGCCAGCATGGCCACCATGGTTTCATAGCCATTGGCCACCAGCCCGGCTACGCGATCGCCGGTCTTGACCCCTTGGGCGCGCAGGAAGCCTTCGAATGCGCCGACGTCGGCATGGAGCTCGCGGTACGTCTTGCGCAGGGTCGGCCGGCATTCGGCCACGGCGACGATGGCCTCGCGGTCCGCGTTTTCGCCCTGGGCATGGCGCAGCAGGTTTGCGGCGAAGTTGAGACGAGCGCCGGGGAGCCACTCGGCCCCTGGCATGTCCCGCTTGCCGAGCATGGCCCTGGGCGCCGTCTCGGCGGAGAGCCCGCAATAGCGCCAAATGGATTTCCAGAACGCCTCCAGGTCGCTGATGGACCAGGCGTGCAGGGACGCGTAATCATCAAAGCTTCCGTAACCCTCGGCAGCCAACCAGCGCAGGTAGTCGGCCATCCGGCTGTCTTGCAGTTGGGCGTTGCCGGGTGTCCAGAGGATTTCGTCGCTCGTTGTCATGGCTGTGGATATCCTCGCTCTGCGGTTATTGCATGTACCAGCCGTGGCTGACCACCACGGACTGACCGGTAAGGGCGGCGGACGGGAATGCCGCCAGATCGATGGCAAGCTGGGCCACGTCCTCCAGGGTTGTGAACTCGCCGTCTACGGTGTCCTTGAGCATCACATCGCGGATGACCGCCTCTTCGGAGATGCCCAACTCCCGCGCCTGCTCGGGGATCTGCTTGTCCACCAGCGGTGTGCGCACGAAGCCAGGGCAGATGACATTACTGCGCACTCCGTGGCGCGCACCTTCCTTTGCAACGGATCGGCAGAGTCCCAGCAGGGCATGCTTGGCGGCGACATACGGCGCCTTCAAGGGCGACGCCAGCTTGCTGTGGACGGAACCCATGTAAAGGATGCAGCCGCCACGGTCATTCACGTACATGTGTTGTAGGCAGGCACGGGTGACGAGAAAGGCGCCGTCCAGGTGAACGGCCATGACTTTACGCCAGTCACTGAAGTCGAGTTTGTCCAGGGGATCAATGTGCTGTATGCCGGCATTGGCGACGAGGATGTCGACGCAGCCCCAGCGGTCTACCACCTGCTGTACGCCGGTGTCTACCGCACGCTCATCGGTGACGTCCATGGCAATGCCCATGGCCTCCGCCCCAGTAGCCTCGAGTTCCGTCGCGGCGGCGGCGGCGCTTTGCTGGTCCAGGTCGGCGATGACGACCCGCGCGCCCTCTCGCGCGTAGCCCTCGGCGATGGCACGGCCGATGCCGCGAGCCGATCCGGTGACGATTGCGACCTTGTTAGTAAGTCTCATTTCTTGTCTCTCCTTGATGAGTTATCGCCCGCCGTACACTTCATAGGGCAGCCAGGTGGCCAGTGGCGCGAACCAGAACACCAGCATGAGTCCGAGCAGTTGCAGGGCCACGAATGGGGCCACCCCCACGTAGATGTCGCGTGTGCTGATACCCGGTGGACAGACTCCCTTGATGTAGAACAGGGCGAAGCCTACCGGTGGCGTGAGGAACGAGGTCTGCAGGCAGATGGCGAACAGTATCGCGAACCAGACCGGATCAACCCCCAGGCTGAATACCACCGGTGCCACCAGGGGCAGGATGATCAGGGTGATCTCCACCCAGTCCAGGAAGAAGCCGAGCAGGAAAACAATAAACAGAATCGTCAGCACGATGCCCGTCTCACCGAAGGGCAGGCCGGTAATGGCGGCACGGACGACGTCATCACCACCCAGGCCGCGCAACACCGAGGCAAAGATGGTGGCGCCGATGAAGATGGCGAAGATGAACGCCGTGGTGCGGCTGGTCTGGTAGAGGGCCTCGCCGAGCACCTTGAAATCCAGGGAGCGATTGCACAGCGCCAGGATGACCGCTCCCAGGGCGCCAACCGCCGAGGCCTCGGTGGTGGTGGCGAAGCCCGTGAAGATCGAGCCCAGCACAGCGATTATCAGGGCAAGCGGTGGAAGTACAGCGATACCGACTTCAAGGAACGCGCGAGCGTTCAGGGGCTTTCGATCCGGTGGCGCCGGGGCCAGATCCTTCTTGATATAGGCTGCGACAAGGATGTAGATGATGTACATCAGGCCGAGCATCATTCCGGGAATCAGCGCTCCCATGAACAGCCGCCCCACGGAGGCCGCCGGTGTACCGAGGCGGTCGGCCATGAGCACCAGCATGATGCTTGGCGGGACGAGTATGCCCAGTGTACCCACCGAGCATGCAGTCCCCACGGCCAGCGACTTGTTGTACTTGGCCGCCAGCATGGGGCCCAACGACAGCATGCCAAGCAGCACCACGGACGCACCGACGATGCCCGTGGAGGCCGCGAGCAGCACACCCACAATAACCACGGTCACGGCGTAGCCGCCGCGCAGGCCACCCAGCACCCGAACCAGGGAGTTCATGAGCCGCTCGGCGATGCCGGAGCGATCCAACATGATCCCCATGAAGATGAATAACGGCAGGGCAACCAATAGCTCATTGGCCACGATCCCGTAGATGCGCCGGTCCAGCACCCCGATGGTGCCGCTCCAGGTAAACCAGATATCGGAGGCGAAGTATTCGACCATCACATGGCCGAGCACCGCGAAGGCGAAGCCTACGCCGGCCAGCGACCAGGCCACCGGAAAACCGAGTAGCAGCAGAGCCATGAAGCTGCTGAACATGCCAATGACGAGGAGTTCTTCTGTGCCCATTCGAGGTCTCGCTGATCAGGAACCGGATTGCTTGTCGCTGCCGCCACCGCGCACGTAGGGACGAGGGAAGCCAAACAACAGCGTGGAGCAGCGCAGCGCACGGGACACGATGGCGATGGCCACCAGCGTCATGCCGATGGGCAGCATGCTTCGGATGATGAAGCGGTAAGGTAACCCGCTAGGCGCCTGGGATCGCTCTCCTCGCAGGTAGGTGCGATAGGCGTACTGGATCAATTCGTCGATGATCAGATAGAGAATGGGTAGCAGCAGGATCACGATGGCAAGCAATTCGATCCAGGCCTGAACTCTTGCCGAAAACTTCTCGCGCAGGACATCGACGCGTACGTGGTCGTCGGTGACCACTGCATAGGCCAGCGTCAGCATCATCGTCGCACCGAACAGGTGCCACGATAGCTCTTCCAGCGCGATGGAGCCGCGGCCAAGGATGAAGCGGCTGAAGACGTTGGCCAGCACCACCCCGAGAACGGCCAGCCAGAGCCACGAAACCGCCTTGCCGAACACGGAAATGCCACCGTCCAGATAGAAACTGATCCGGTTGGTCGGCAAGGATGGGCCTTTGGAAGATGGACCGGACGCGGTGGTCGTCGGTTGCGTTTCACTACGCTCTGTCATGGGTCGGGGCTCCGAGCCTGCTCGGTATTAATCGCAACGCCGAAGCGCCCCGATGGGGCGCTTCGGCAGCCATTCACGCCATGGAGGAGATCAGTCCTCGCGTGGGGCGTAGTAGCTGCGGGGCAGGTGGCCCTTGGAGTGCCAGTTGCCGTGGATCTGCATCCACTCGCGCTGGCTCTCCAGCACGCGGCCGAACATTTCGTCCTCGCTGGCCAGTTGGTCGAGCACTTCCATGGTCACTTCTTCGAGCTGAGCCAGGATCTCGTCCGGGATCACCTGCAGGTTCACGCCATCAGCCTCGAAATCACGCAATGCCCGCGGGTTCTCCCATTCACTCTCGGAGAAGCCGAACAGCGTGGCGGACCGGCAGCCGGTCTCGATCTGCACACGGCTCAGGTCGGAGAGGTTCTCCCAGGCTTCCGTGTTCACCAGCAGGTGAGCAGTGGTGTAGGTCTGGTGCCAGCCCGGCAGGTGATAGTTGTTGACGATCTCCTGCATACCCAGGATGCGGTCCACGGCCGGTGCAGAGAATTCCATCGCGTCGATGGTGCCACGTTCCATGGCCTGATAGAGCTCACCACCCGGAATCATGGTGACCGACGCGCCGAGGCGTTCCATGACCCGGCCGCCGATGCCCGCGAAGCGGATACGCAGGCCGTCAATGGCGTCGAGATCGGTCAGCGGCTCCGCAAACCAACCGGCAGCCTCCGGGCCGATGACACCGCAGAGCAGGGCGTTGACGCCGTAGGGCTCATAGACTTCCTGCAACAGCTCGTCACCGCCACCGAAGTAGTGCCAGGCCATGAAGGCCGGGGGTTCCATGCCGAAGGGAGGTCCGGAGAGCAGCGGCAGGACGGGGATGCTGCCCTGGTCATAGCCCAGCCAGGTGAAGCCGGCGTTGTAGCGGCCTTCCGACACGGCATCGAGAATGTCGAACGGCGGGATGAGTTCGCCGGGCTCGTAGTAGCGGAGCTGGATGTTACCCGCAGAGATGGCTTCCACGGTCTCGGACAGGTGCACGATGGGGGTGCTAAGTCCCACCAGGTGAGACGGGAATGCAATAGGTACCTGCCAGCGCACGCGCTCCTGTGCCAGTGCAGTACTCGCGAAAATGGTGCCACCAAGCAGTGTTGCTGCTGCCGTGCCCACGACGGCCGTGCGGGCCAGTTTTTGAAGACCAGGATTCAGATCCATGGTTGCTCCTCCAGTAGAGTCGACTTTGTCATCAGATGCCCCGGACTTCGCCGGGGTTAGGTTGCTCCATCAGGACACAACCAATCTCCGGCCGTGATGGCCGCAGAAACGGTAAGCAGAGCTGGAGGGATCGCCACAAGGCCAGGTTGCCGGAACCGGCATGTTGATCTCCTCCCATCTGCTTTTTCTTTGGCGGTCTTGTGCCGCATGTCCGACATATAGCAGATACTGTGCCATGGCGCGAAAAGTTCTTTAAATCAATATTTTAATAACTGAGAGAAACAGCTTCGTTTCTTCTGTGTCCGGATTCCAGGACGTTTATCCTGAAAATCGCTAAAATACGTCCGAAAAAACAGACATATGTCCCGTTTTCAGGACAGTTTTTCCAGCTTTTCGTATAGAACAGACCGCGCAATGCCAAGCAATCGCGCCGCCCTGGCCTTGTTTCCATTCGCGTGAGTGAGTGCGGCGCGAATCGCCTCCCGCTCAGCATCCTGAACCACGTCCTGCAGCGGTCGCACCGGCAATGTTGCCCCGCCAAGCAGTCTGCGCGGCGCGGTTTCGCTCGGTAACAGGGCGCGCAGGTGGTCTGCGTCCAGCAGTTCACCCTGCTCGCTCAGGGTCAAGGCCTGCTCCAGGAGGTTGCGGAGTTCACGGACGTTGCCTGGCCAGTGGTGTCCGGCAAGCAGGCTGATGGCCGCTTCCGTGATTTCGGTCCGGCGTTCGCCCCTGCGGGAGATGTCTTCAAGAATGGCCTCGCAAAGCACCCCGAGATCCACCAGGCGCTCCCGCAGCGGCGGCAGACGGATCTGAAGTACATTCAATCGATAGTAGAGGTCAGAGCGAAACTCGCCGCTGGCGACCATGTGATCCAGGTCCCGGCTGGTTGCGGCCATGACCCGCACATCCACCTGCCGCACCCGGTTCGACCCGAGCGGTTCCACCTCGCCCTCCTGCAGCACCCGCAACAGCTTGGCCTGCAAGGGCAGCGGCATGTCGCCTACTTCGTCCAGGAACAGGGTCCCGCCATCAGCCAACTGGAACTTGCCGTCCCGGGCCAGATTCGCCCCGGTGTAGGCACCCTGGGCAACACCGAAGAACTCCGCTTCCAGCAGGCTCTCCGGCACCGCGGCCACATTAACCGCAATGAACGGTTGCTCTGACCGGTCGGAGGCAGCGTGTATGGCCTGGGCGAGAACTTCCTTGCCGGTGCCGGTCTCTCCCAGAAGCAATACCGGTGTGTTGCGCGCTGCGGCCAGGCGGGCGCGCCGTTTCGCTTCCAGAGCCTGCGGGCTTGCACCAACGAAGTCAGATAATTCATAGCGGGCATGACGGCGTGCCAGGGCCCGCCGTGCGGCTGCAAGATCCTGCTGCAGGCGGCGGAACTTGCTCACCAGCGGGGTCAGTGGCTGCACGTCGTCATAGAGCACGAAAGCCACCGCACCGATGACCCGTTCCTCGGTATCGAACACGGGCAGGCGCATTACCACCAGTTGCTGGTTCCGGTACTCCATGATGTCGAGCAGGATGGGCTGCCCGTTGCGCACCACTTCGGGCATACGGCTTGGTGGGATCACCTCGGTAACGTGCTTGCCAATGACTGTTGCCGGATCCTTGACGCCCAGTAGCTCGCAGTAGCTGCCGTTGATCCAGGTGATGCGCGCCTGATCATCGACGGCGATGGCGCCGGCGCTGGCCTGCTCGAAGATCGGGAACAGGGCGCTCACCACCTCCATGGTGAGCCCGTTGTCGTCGCCACCGGGGAAGGGGCGTTCGATGCTCATCCGTCGTTCGGCCTGTTCACTCATGTTCCTGCAACTCTTCCGCGCCGAAGACATCGACGGGTTCCTGCATGAAGTAGCCTTGTATGTATTCCACGCCGGCGGCCCAGAGTGACGACAGACTGGCGGCATCCTGCACCAGGGCGGCAATGGGGCGAGCGCCATGGGCGCGGGCTTCTCCTGTAATGCTTTGCACTTCCTGTTGCAGCGCCCGATCCTGCATGATGCCCCGACTCAACTCGGCGGACAGCTTCACGTAGTCCGCCTCCAGCTTGCCGAGCAACGGTTCGCTCTCCCCATCCATGCGGTAGTGTTCAAGGGCGAGGCCACAACCGAGTTCCCGTAGCGACCTGATCAGTGAGCGGGCCTCGGTCAGTTGTCGGGCCGCGCTGCGCTGGGTGAGTTGGAAAACCAGCCGCTTCGGGTCCACATCCATCCGGCGTAGTCGATCCGCGAGCCAGGCCACGAAGCTTGGCGTTTCCACCGTCTCCGGAAACAGCTTGATGAACAGCACCGGCTGTTCTCGTCGATGGCGCTGCTCCTGGAGCACCTCCATCGCACGACCCACTACCCACCGGTCTATGTGCCGTGCGAAGCCCAGGCGTTTCGCCGCCGGCAGGAACTCCTGGGGCAGAATGTCATTCTGCTCCGCGTCCAGCATGCGGACGAACACTTCGTAGAGGGCAGTGGGTTGCCCGGTGAGGCTGGCGATTGGCTGGTAGACCAGGCGAAAGCGTCCTTCTGCCACCGCCGAGGTCAGCTCTGCCTGCCATGCCGGATCCAGGGCCGCGGGCGAGTCATCCGCCGACGCACGCGCTGTCTGCACTACCTCGTCAGCCGTGCCAGTTGCAATGCGGGCACTTTCCCGGGCCCGGGAAAGTGCGTCGGCGACGCTGCCGATACCCTGGCCCAGCAGGGTTGTCCCAATGCGTGCATCGATTGGCGGGCAGGGGCGTCCTGCCAACGGCCGCGCCGCTGCCAGGTCAGCCACCAGTTCCCGCTTGATCGACTCAAGTGTGGTCTCGTCCCGACTGTAGATGATCGCCGCGAACGCGTTTTCAGAGAGTGCGGCGCACAGGCCAGGAGGCGGAATATGGCGTTGCAGGACCCGCGCAACCGCCAGGGTCATGGTTCGGTTCGAGACCTCCTGCCCGGAATGCCCCTCGAGATGAAGCAATGTGGCCCGCTGGGCACCTTCCCGGGCGATGGCGACCGCCTGGCGCAGTTCCTCGCGGAAGTGGCCCTCGCTGGCCAGGCCGGTAACCGGATCGCGGCGCGCCAGATAGCGCCAGCTTTCCTGCAAGCTGGCGGCGCGGCGCATGCGCGCGCCAACTATGCCGAGCAGGTCGCGAGACGCCACGGGAAGGCCGACCACGCCTTCGATACCAGCCGCGGACGCCAGGTCGTCGAAGCGGCGCTTGTCGCCCCTGGTGAGTACCAATGCGGGAATGCCATAGGCACCCGGATACTGGCGCAGGGCGAGCAAGAGCTCCCCCGCTGTGGGATGCGTGCTGTCGCCGTCCACCAGCAGCAGGCCCGGGCGCTGGCTCTTCAGATACTGCAGCGCTGCGTCGGCGTCGGTTACGGCGTGCAGCGCTTGTCCGGCTTCCTGCAGCATGGCGGCGCACTGTACCAGCGTGCCGGAGGTATCAATGAGCAGGACCGTCGTACCCTCAGGGCGGCTCGAGACAGTCAGGCGGGAGCGCAGAAGGTGCGCGAGTACCGCAAGGCTGAAGGGGCGCTGGAGGAAGTCTGTGCCGCCTGCGCTGACAGCCCGTAGGCGGTGATCCATGCTGTCGCTTTCATCCATGACCATGATTGGTGTCCTGGTGGCCACCAGGCGGTCCCTCACCGCTGGGTATGTCGGATCATCCAGGGTGGTGGCGTCAATGAGTAACGCAGCGGCCTGGCCCGTGGCCAGGAAGTTGATGAGTAGATCCAGACTCGTGAAGTGGCGTGTGCGAAAGCCATGCAGGCGAAGTTCACCCGCCAGATTAGCTGCCATGCCGGCGTCGTTGTCGATTACGCAGACCGGACGGTTGACCCTCTCGGCTTGCGTCGCCTCGGCTCCTTCGGCCCGGACATTGTGCTCCATGTGACGCTTTCCCCGTGCCGCCGCTCCACCCGGCGCTTCGACGAAGTTACCTTGTTGAGCGTCAATTGAATAGTCGATGCCGTTTCAGATGAAGATGGCAGAGTTGCGCGCCCCTTCAGGAGCATCTCGGCGGTTGCTGGACCAGCGCGCCCGGACGTGCTTTGTTTAGCCATGAGAATGTGACCGATCAATAATAAGGACGAGAGGTGGACCTGATGAAGCAGCGAGGATCGATTTCCCTCCTTCTGGCGATTCTCCTCGCCATTGCGGTCGCACTCACGGTGTATCTCTACCATCTGCTCAACGTGTCCGGGGGGCTGCTGGACGAGGCGACCCGGACAGCGAGCCTCGAAGCCGAACAACTCAATGACGATGTGCGCAGGCTGCGTGCGCAGCGAGACGCCCTCAACGAACAGCTGCACGCCAGTGAAACGCGTCGTGCTGCCGCGGAGGCCGAAGCCGCCGAGATGCGGGAGCGCCTGGACGAAGTGGGTGATGGACGTCATGAACTGACGGCCCGACTGTCCGAAGTCGAGGTCTGGAACCAGCAGTTGCTTGAAGAACTCGAGGACATGGACAAGCAGCTGGCGGATGCTGAAGCCGAACTGCTGGAGACCCGCGCGAGCCTTCAGAACATGACTACGGAGCGCAATGAAGCGCACGCGCAACTGAGCGCCTTGCAGGCGCGTCTTGATGAGGCCACCGACGAGCGCGATCGCAACATCCAGATCTACGAAGACATCCTCGCGGCAAGCGTCGCTCGCGCAGATGCCGCCGAGGAGATCATCGAAGCGCTGGACAGGGAACTCGCCGCAGCAACCGCGGACCGCGAGCGGCTCTCGCAGCGGGCTGCCGAGGCCGAAGCCGACAATCGCGAGCATGGTCAGCGGCTGGTGGACCTGGAAGCCACGCTGGCGACAACCCGGGAAGAGCTGGCCGCGGCCCGGGCTGAGCTTGCTGCTCGTGACGCGCGGCTTTCGGAGCTGGCCGAGGAGCGACTCTCCGTGGAAGAGCGCTACCGCCGGACCCGGGAGCAACTTGCCCTGCAGCAGGCGAGAAACGAAGACTACAGTCAGACCATTGCCGATCTCGAGGGGCGACTGTCCATGGAGACTGCCGCGATGGATCAGCTGCAGCGGCAGCTGCAATCATTGAGCAATGAGCGGGAGTCTCTGGTGTCTCGTCTGGAAGACGGGACCACGGTCATCAAGCTGCCGGAAAATATTCTGTTCGCGTCCGGTTCGGCCAGAATCAGCGACGCCGGTCAGGAGACCTTGCGTTTTCTTGCCGATGCGCTGGAGAGTTTCACCGAGCATCTGATCAGCGTGCAGGGCCATAGCGACGGACAGCTTATCTCGCCCAGCCTGCAGACGCGCTACCCGTCGAATTGGGAACTGTCCTCGGCCAGGGCATCCGCCGCCGTGCAGGTGCTGATTGCAGCCGGCATCAACCCGGATCGGCTGCAGGCGGTGGGCTATGCCGACAGTCGCCCGCTGGTGGAGGAGACCGACGCCGACTCCCGTCGTGCCAACCGCCGCATCGAAGTCCTGCTCTACCCGAAGCAGTTCAACACCCGCGTGCTTGCCGACACGGAACTGCAATAAATTCGTGTTTTGTTGCTTCACGATACCTCAGGCGCTGCGCCATATAGAAAATCTATCGTGTATGTAGGAAAAATAACTTAGGACAATCTCTAGCTATTGCTATATTTTCGGATGATCCGTTGAAGAGGCGGACAATTTTTGTGCGCGTTACGGGTTGGATTTGTATGGAAACCCGAGGGGCGGGCGCCCCGGTATCGTGCAAGTGCAGGGCTGAACTGACCGCCCCTCTGAATACGGATCAGTTTCATTAACGCACCCAGGATCGGAGAAAGTAATGGCCGCAACCGATATCAAGACCACAGGCAAGTGCCCGGTCATGCACGGCGACCCAATCAAGCCGGGTTTCCGTGGCACGAGCAACGACGACTGGTGGCCGGGCCAGTTGAAGCTGAACATTCTTCGTCAGCACTCTTCCCTGTCCGACCCCATGGGCGACGGGTTCGACTACCGTGAAGAATTCAAGAAGCTCGATCTGAAGGCCCTGAAGAAGGACCTGGAAGATCTCATGACCGATTCTCAGGAGTGGTGGCCGGCCGATTATGGTCACTACGGCCCGTTCTTCGTTCGCATGGCCTGGCATGCCGCCGGTACCTACCGCATTGCAGACGGTCGCGGCGGTGCCGGTACTGGTGCCCAACGTTTCGCGCCTACCAACAGCTGGCCGGATAACGGGAACCTGGACAAGGCCCGTCGTCTGCTGTGGCCGATCAAGCAGAAATACGGCAAGCAGATCTCCTGGGCCGACCTGTTGGTTCTGACCGGCAACGTCGCCATGGAATCCATGGGCTTCAAGACCTTTGGCTTCGGTGGTGGTCGGGCGGACATCTGGGAACCCGAGCAGGACATCTACTGGGGCAAGGAAGGCGAATGGCTCGCCGACGAGCGCTACGAGGGCGATCGTGAGCTGGAGAACCCGCTGGCGGCGGTACAGATGGGCCTGATCTACGTGAACCCGGAAGGCCCCAATGGCAAGCCGGACCCGCTGGCTGCAGCGCACGACATTCGTGACACCTTTGCCCGCATGGCCATGAACGACTATGAGACTGTGGCTCTTTGCGCCGGTGGTCACACCTTCGGCAAGACCCACGGCGCCGGTGATCCGGCCCATGTCGGTCCCGAGCCGGAAGCTGCGCCGCTGGAAGAGCAGGGCCTGGGCTGGAAGAACAGCTTCGGCACCGGCAAGGGCGGCGACACCATCACCAGTGGTCTGGAAGGCGCCTGGACGCCGACGCCCACCAAGTGGGATACCAGCTACTTCGACACGCTGTTCGGCTACGAGTGGGAGCTGACCAAGAGCCCCGCTGGTGCCAATCAGTGGAAGCCGAAGGGTGATGCAGGCAAAGACGCAGTGCCTCACGCCCACGATCCGTCCAAGCGTGTCGCGCCGATGATGGCCACGACCGATATTGCGCTGATCAAGGATCCCGAATACCTCAAGATCTCGAAGCACTTCCACGAGAACCCCGAGGAGTTCGCCGATGCTTTCGCCCGGGCCTGGTTCAAGCTGACCCACCGCGACATGGGTCCGCGCGTGCGCTACCTCGGCCCTGAAGTGCCCACCGAAGAGCTGATCTGGCAGGATCCGGTTCCGGCGATTGATCACGACCTGGTCGACACGCAGGACATCGCTGCGCTGAAGTCCAAGATTCTGGCCACCGGTCTGTCGGTGTCCGAACTGGTCTACACTGCCTGGTCCTCCGCTTCCACGTTCCGCGGCTCGGACATGCGTGGTGGCGCCAACGGTGCCCGCATTCGTCTGGCGCCGCAGAAGGACTGGGAAGTCAACCAGCCGCAGCAGCTCGCCAAGGTGCTGAAGGCGCTGGAAGGGGTGCAGCAGGAGTTCAACAGCGCCCAGTCCGGCAACAAGCGGGTTTCCCTGGCCGATCTGATCGTGCTTGGCGGTGCCGCCGCCATCGAGAAGGCTGCCAAGGATGCGGGTCACACTGTTGAAGTCCCGTTCACGCCTGGCCGTACCGACGCCACCGAGGAGCAGACTGACGCGGACAGCTTCGCGCCGCTGCATCCCGAGGCTGATGGCTTCCGCAACTACCATCCCAAGGCCTACACCGTATCGGCCGAGGAAATGCTGGTGGATCGTGCTCAGCTGCTGACGCTGACCGCGCCGGAGATGACCGCTCTCGTCGGCGGCCTGCGCGTGCTGGATGTCAACTACAAGCAGGCCAAGCACGGCGTGTTCACCAAGCGTCCGGGTGCCCTGACCAATGACTTCTTCGTGAATCTGCTCGACATGAGCACTGAGTGGAAGCCCTCCGCGAAGGAAGAAGATGTCTATGAAGGGCGTGATCGCAAGACCGGCGACCTGAAGTGGACCGGCACCCGCGTCGATCTCGTGTTCGGCTCGCATTCGGAGCTGCGTGCTCTGGCGGAGGTCTACGCCTGCGCTGACTCGCAGGAAAAGTTCGTGCGTGACTTCGTTGCCGCGTGGGACAAGGTCATGAATGCGGATCGCTTCGATCAGGCCTGAGTCTGACTCCCAGCCACCCGGCTGGACAAAGCGGCGCTTCAGCGAAAGCTGGGCGCCGCTTTTTTTGTTGTCCAGTCGCCGAGACCAGGCCGGCGAATCGAATGCCGCCTCCCGCCGACTGTAACAATTCATCGCCTCCGACCCGCTACAATCGGCCGGGTTTCTTCCATCCGTAACAGCGTGCTTGAACCATCACCCAATGGTTCGGGAGGGATCTTTGCATGTAATCGCCTTGTGTCACCTGAAGGGCGGGGTCGGCAAAACCACCGGCGCAGTGAATCTCGCCTATTTTGCTGCCCGGGCCGGATACCGCAC
This sequence comes from Natronocella acetinitrilica, assembly GCF_024170285.1. Lineage (NCBI taxonomy): Bacteria > Pseudomonadati > Pseudomonadota > Gammaproteobacteria > Chromatiales > Ectothiorhodospiraceae > Natronocella > Natronocella acetinitrilica. The sequence continues at coordinate 274,502 of NZ_JALJXV010000002.1, read as the reverse complement.
GGTCTGCTGGGATCTTGATCCCCAGGGAGCAGCGGCCTGGTGTCTGGGTTGCGATGCTGCGGGCCCACCGGCAAAACGCCTGGTCAAGATGCGGCTGTCCGCCGTCGAAGCTGCGGTTCCAACGGCATGGCCGGGTCTGGATTGCATTGGTGCCCATGCAACGCTGCGCAACCTTGATCTGCGGTTAGACGACGCCGATCGGCCGGAGAAGATACTGCGGCGCTTGCTCAAGCCCCTGGGGCGCCGCTACGACGTCGTCGTGATCGACTGTCCGCCCGGACTTTCCCGACTTTCGGAAGCGGTGTTCAGGGCTGCCGATACCTTGCTGATGCCGATGATTCCGTCGGATCTGTCGCTACGCGCCCATGATCAGGTGGTGCAGGAACTCGAACGGTTACAGGTGTTTCATCGTCAGCTCTACGCCTATTTCTCGATGGTTGATCGCCGTCGTGCTTCGCACCGGCGGTGGGTGGACACCCCACCCCCAGCAATCCCGAACCTGCTTGAGGTTTCCATTCCCGCTTCAGTGGACAACGAGCGCGTGGCCGAGCGACGAGCCCCTGTGCATACCTTCGCCCCCAGGGGTCGCTCTTCGCGGGCTTGGCAAAGTCTATGGGAGGCGTTGGTTGCGCGAATCGATTTGCCTGGAGCCACATGATGGCGGCTGCAACCATTCGACGTTGGGGATAAAAATGCTGTTCCCCGTTGCGCTGGGCGGATACGACGTTTCCAGGGTCGTTGCCTTGGTCTGCAACGCTTGGACGAGCTGGCCGGGGATGGCCCGCCACGGTGCGATATGCGGCTCATGCGGGGCGCGATCCGTCATCGCCTGTAACAATTCTGCAATAGTTCTGTCATAAAGTGCCCGTTTTCGGAGACACTGTGCGCAGCCGCCATTGACTGCCACCGCCGCAACAGGGCCGATCGCTTTTCGATGTCAATTGCCAAGTCCAGTTCCGCCCGGACCAGCCCCGCCTTGAGTCGTCGTCATCCCCGTGAAGTTCCGGCGTGGATGCGTGGTCTATACGCGGGGCTCTGCCTGTATCTCTTCCTGGCAGCACTCAATGTCATGGGGTCGGGCCTCGGTACCTTCGGTCGCGCCAGTGATTTTCTGACGCAGGTCTTCGCCTATGGTGAAAACCCCTTCATCGCACTGCTCGGCGGCGTCCTCGTGACGATGGTCGTGCAGAGCTCCTCGTTTACTTCGGCGCTTATCGTCACGCTGGTGGCCACCGGTGAAATGACGCTGGGGACAGCCGTGTTCGCCATCATGGGCGCGAACATCGGCACCGCCGTGACCGGCGTCATTGTGGCCTTGGCCAATATCCGTATTCGCCGCAACTTTCGCCGCTCCTTCACTGCGGCACTGATGCACGACTTCTTCAATATCCTCACCGTGGCGCTGGTGTTCCCCGTGGAATGGCTGACAGGGCTCTTTCACGAGAGTGGCCGTGGCATCTTCACCCAACTCGCCGCCTGGTTGAGCAGCCTGATCGGTCTGGAGGAAGTGGCACGGCCGGACAGCCCGGTGAAGGTGATCACCGCTCCGGTGGTTCGCCTGTTCGACACGCTGGGTGGGCTGCTGATGCCGACGCCAGTGGCGCATGGGGTGTTTGTCGCCTGCATGGGCCTGTTGCTGATGTTTGTCGCCCTGGTTTTCATGGTGCGAAACCTGCGCGGCGCGCTCTTGCGCCACATGGATGGGCTGTTCCGCACCTATTTCTTCAGGACTGACCTGCGGGCTTACAGCGTGGGCGTAATTTCCACCGTGCTGGTGCAGTCCAGCACCATCACCAGCAGCCTCATGGTGCCGCTGGCCGGGGCAGGGGTGGTGCGTATGCGTCGGGTGCTGCCGTTCATGATGGGGGCAAACCTCGGAACCACGGTGACCAGTGTGCTCGCGGCTACGGCCAACCCCATCGCCGCGGCCATGACCGTGGCGCTGTTCCACGTCATATTCAACATCACCGGAACGCTGGTGTGGTATCCGCTGCGGGTGATTCCCATGCGGGTGGCCAACTGGTACGGCCGATTGGCCGGGCGCCAGACCCGCTATGCGTTCGCGTTCCTAATTGGCGTATTCTTGGTAATACCGCTGCTCGGTATCGGTGTCACCGAAGTCTACGTTCGGCTGCGTTGAGCGCGGCGCATCAGGAGGCCTCCATGTTCAGAGAAATCTACAGCGCCCTCACCTCGGAAAACACCCTTGACCGGGCCTTCGAGGATCTGACCCGCATGCTGGAGCACGGTGCGTGGATGTTCGAGCGTGCCGAGGCGGTCCTGCACAGCAAGGTGCCCGCGGAAGAGGTGCGTGCGCCACTTTACGAGCGCGACCGGGCCATCAATGACCGGGAGCGTTCCATACGCCGCAAGGTACTGCGTCACCTGACGGTGAACCCCGGTCATGACGTGGCCACCTGCCTGGCCCTGATGAGCGTGGCCAAGGATGCCGAGCGCATCGGTGACTACTGCAAGAACGTTTTCGAGGTGGGTGCTTTCTATACCGAGGGTTTTCACGTACCGCGTTACCAGGAGCCGCTGGATAGCATGGCGGATCAGATGGCGACGCTCTTCGAGCTGGTAACCTCGGCGACCCGTAACTCGGACGAGGCCGGAGCGCGCAAGGCCTTGACCCAGGCTGGTGACATCCGGCGCCGCTGCGACCGTCTCATCGAGAACCTGTTCAAGGATGAGGAGCAGATCGAGTTTCACGAAGCCGTGGCCTATTCGCTGCTGACCCGCCACTACAAGCGCGTTGCAGCACATCTGTCGAACATCGCCACGGCAGTCCTGGGACAACTGGAGGATCTGGACTTCTACTCCGAAGACGACGAGAACGGCCGACTCTGACCGTCATTGTCGCGTCATGTGAGTGCGGCACAGTGATGCCCCAGTGGCCGCTACTCAGGATCTGCCGTGAAGATCGTCATTGTGACCGACGCCTGGCATCCCCAGGTGAACGGAGTGGTGACTACCCTCACCAGCCTGGCTCGCGTGTTGCGGCAGACGGGGCACGCGGTCCGCTTCATTACCCCTTCGGACTTCGTCTCCCTGCCGTGCCCGACCTACCCGGATATTCGCCTGGCGCTTGGGCCCCGCGTGCGGGTGGGCAAGATGCTCGCCGAAACCAGCGCTGATGCGATACACATTGCAACCGAGGGGCCGCTTGGTTGGGCTGCGCGGGCCTACTGTCTGGCGCATGGGCTGCGCTTCACCACCGCCTATCACACGCGATTTCCACAGTACCTGCGTTTGCGTGCTCCCGTGCCCATTAGCTGGAGTTACGCCCTGCTGCGACGCTTTCATGCGCCGGCGACGCGAACCCTTGTGGCCACGCCATCTTTGCGGGATGAACTGGCAAAGCGCGGCTTCGCTCATCTTGCCTTGTGGTCCCGTGGCGTTGACAGCGGGCTTTTTCGCCCGAGATGCAAGGGTTTCCTTGATGGGCCAAGACCGATCAGCATGTATGTCGGGCGGGTCGCCGTGGAGAAGAACATCGAGGCATTCCTGGATCTGAACATCCCCGGCACGTGCTACGTTGTCGGCGATGGGCCCGACGCGGCAAGGCTGAAAGCGCGCTATCCGAACGTCCGTTTCACCGGTTTTTGCAGCGGCGAGGACCTGGCACGCCATGTGGCAGCGGCCGATTGCGTTGTGTTTCCCAGCCGTACGGATACCTTCGGTCTGACCATGCTGGAGGCCATGGCCTGCGGCGTCCCGGTGGCGGCCTACCCGGTGACGGGACCGCGGGATGTGATCACCGATGGGGTTACCGGCGCCCTTGATGAAGACCTTGGGCGCGCCTGGCACCGGGCAGTCTCGGTTTCGCCGGACAACTGCATCGCCTACGCGCGGACCAGAAGCTGGGACGCCTGCGCCCAACAGTTTCTGAACAATCTGGCCGATCCCATACGGCAAAGCAACACGGCCTGAGGCCGGTCATCGAACTGCAACCCCTGTGTCATGCGCCTTGCATCCGCGCCGGTCACCATGCGTCCAGAGGCAACCAACTGCCGTCAACATGGGGACACGCCAATGATGCGCCAGCTCGTCCGATACGACCTCACGGTTTGCCTGCACATGAACAGGATCATGCAGCGGTATCACCCGGTGCGGCCGTTTTTCGCGCTTGTCAGCCGCCTGGGAGACGGGGTCTTCTGGTATGGCTTGATGGCTATCCTGCCCCTGCTGTACGGCAGTGCCGGCCTGGTCGCGTCCATTCACATGCTTGTGATCGCCGGGCTGGGTGTGCTGGTTTACGCGGTGATCAAGAAAGCGACTGGACGCCCACGCCCATACAGCGTGGAAGACGCCATTACCCTGGGCGCGCCGCCACTCGACCAATACAGCTTCCCGTCTGGCCATACCCTGCACGCCGTCAGCCTGACGCTGGTGGCGGTGCACTATTTCCCGGCGTTGTTCTGGCCGCTGGCCTGTTTTGCAACGCTGGTTGCCGCTTCCCGGGTTGTCCTCGGCCTGCACTATCCGACGGATGTCTTGTGCGGTGCGACCATCGGCGCGGGCCTTGCCTACGGCAGCCTGACACTACTGGCGGGCGGTTAAGCCACTGCAGACTCGACTGGCTGCTCAACCACCTCGCCGGTCACTGCATCGATGGCGGTGCCCGGCTCGGCGATGATCACCGTTGCTTCAGGCAGGCATGCCTTTACTGCGGCAGCGAACTCCGACCATGGTCGTGACTTTGCGCCCATCATGTCGTGGAATTTCTCGTGGGGCGGGTAGAGCAGCACGATCTTCGGGTCGAGCGCCGCGGCACCTCGCGCCACGTCGTCGACGAAATCGAGTTGCATGCCGGCGAGCAACACGTCCGTCTTGAAGCGCTGCCCGAGAGCGGTGATTTCCTTATCGGTCATCTTGGTGTTGAAGCCCTCGTTGTAGTTCAGCACGGTGGTGCCATTGGGCAGTTCCACGTGGTAGCCGGTGTAGGGGGCATAGAACGGCGCGTTGGTTGCGCTGCTCCAGGCCCAAGCCAGCTGTGTGGTGTTGCCCTGGAAAACGGCTTTCGTCATCGCCTTGACCAGGTTGATGTCCCGATGTTGCCACTTGAATGCCGAGAGGGTGAAGCCCGGCACATTCAGGGGCGCGTCAAAGTCGATGGTGATGAGTTTGTCTTCGGCCAGGCCTGTGCGACGCCGTAGGAAACGGGTCACCGCCCGCGGCCCGATGACGGTCGCTCCTGTCGACTTGGCGATGTCCGGCACATCAAGGAAGTGCTCCTCGTGGCCATGGGTCACGCAAATGAGATCGGCACTGTCGAAATCCTTTGCCGAAAACCATTGGGCACCGCAGTACTTTCGGTAGAAGGGGTCGAAAAACAGGTTGCCCTGATTCGTGTTGATGGACAGCGCCGACCAGCCGTAATAGCGAATGGTGGGGTTCGGGTTCATGATCTGGACTCCTGTAGTCAGTCGGTGTCTTAGACGCTTGCTGAAATTTCGAACAGACCGTCCACTTCTACTGCGGCGCCGGCGGGCAGCGATGCAACACCGACGGCGAAGCGGGCATGCTTTCCGGCTTCTCCGAAGACTTCAACCATCAGGTCGGAAGCGCCGTTCACGCATTTCGGTGCGTCGTGAAAATCCGCCGTCGCGCTGACAAAACCTCCAAGTTTCAACACCCGTTCGACACGGTCCAGGTCGCCGCCACAGGCCTCCTTGAGCTGGGCGATCAGATTCAGCGCGCAGATCCGCGCTGCGCGATACCCGGCTTCGACATCCAGGCTGTCGCCGAGGATGCCCTTAACAGCCATCGCACCGTTTTCCAGCGGCAACTGTCCTGAGATATGGACGTATTGGCCGGAGACTGTGTACGCAACGTAGTTGCCCACAGGTGCTGCGGCAGGTGGAAGGGTGATGCCGCATTCGGTCAATCGCTTGTCGATAATGCCCATGGCGTGTTCCCCGTAATCGTGACTGGTATTGTTGTATCAGATGAATGCCCGAGTATATACCAGCAGGAAACATGCCACACCAAGAGAGCGCTTGATGATGTCGCTTTTAAACGTATAGCATTGAATTATAGAATATAAAAATAGAGATCAGAGTGAGTGGGTCTGTTCCATAGCACCATTTTGTTTCTCTTTTGGAAACATCTGCGTCTAAATGGTGCGTTGCCGTGCACCAGTGGGGTCATGCGGTTGCGGCAAGCGTTGCCTCCATCATTGCATTGCAGGCGCGGTCATGGCATCTCTATCGCGGCGGGCGTACACGCCTGCCGCCTTGCTCGTGGCAAGGTGTCTTGAGGCCACTATTGATCGGACATCGTGAATGTCGAACCCGTTGAATACGGATGTCGAGCGCAACATCAGCAAACGCGTCATTGAGCGACGCATCGAGTGCGGCATCACACAGGAGCGGCTTGCCGAGGCGGCAGGGCTGACCAAGGGGTACATCTCCAAGATCGAGAACGGGCATGTGGTTCCGCCCATTGGCACACTCGTGCGCATTGCGAATGCCCTGGACGAGGACGTTGCCAGCTTCTTGAAGGAACCGGAGATCGGTCCCGAGGACGCCGTTTGTGTGGTCCGTGCCGACGAACGTCAGACCGTCGTCCGGGGCGCCACCGCATTCGGCTACGATTACACCAGCCTGGCTCACAAGAAGCGTTCCAAGCACATGGAGCCCTTCCTCTTCACTTTCCCCGATCAGTTACAGAAAGGCGTCAGCTTCGAGCACGAGGGAGAAGAGTTCATCTTCGTCCTGAGTGGAGAGGTGGAGTTCGAGTTCACCATTGATGGCGAGCCCCGCGCCTACAGGTTGCAGGCGGGGGATAGCCTGTACTTTGAGTCGCACATTCCGCATCGGGGCCGGAGCCTGGCGGAAGATGCCCGGGCTCTAGTGGTCATCTATCATGATTGATCGGCCTTCTGCCGTCTCGCGGGCAGGCGGTTCTCATTCGCCGCCATGGCTGACCCGTATTCGATGATTCGCGCAGTTTCCGCTGCCACTTCTTGCCCGAGCATACGCTCCAGCAGATGCAGAGTGGTGTCGATGCACAGGCTGACTCCGCCCCCCGTGATCACTGTGCCTTCATCGACGAATCGGGCAGGGATGGTGGTGATGGACTGTCCTGTGGCGGCCAGCAGATCGATGGGTGGCGCCTCCTGTCCTTCTATCACCTCACGCTTGGTCGTTGCGGTGTGGCCGTCGAGCACGCCGCTTGCCGCAAGAATCATCGCCCCGGTGCACACTGAGGCCACCAGATGGTTCTCGGCGCACTGGCGCAGATAGCGCAGTGTGGGCGCATGGGTGGTCTGATCCTGCCAGCCGGGGCCGCCCGTGACGATCAGGGCAGCCAGTGGCGGGGCGTCGTCAACCGAGTATTGGGCCAGCACCGTCAGGCCATTGGACAGGATGACCGGCCCGGCCTCGGGCGCAATGGTCACGATCTCGATTTGCGGTGCGACGCGGCGTGCCATCGACAGTACGCCGAAAGTCGCCAGATCGATGGGTTCAACTCCCTCGTAGACGAAGACTCCGAACTGCATGGCGACCCCCTGTTTCTCAATGCGCACCAACTTAGAGCGGAAGGTTTCTTTATAAGAAACTAATTGGTGCGTTTAGCAAAAACAACGTATCTAAGCTTTTCTTAAAAATATCACAAGAAACAACTATATAAGAATTTACATTCTCGACGCAAGCTGTGGCATGGTTCCTGCTAGACAACTTCTTGATGGGAAAGGTTTCTCATCGCTGCCGTCTGAGTCCTGTTCAGGGCGAGGCCGTCAGGCGATCTCCATGAAGACAGCAAGAGGTTGGAGCCATGCACAACTCGAAGGGACAGGTCAGCGAGAATATGTTGCCGGAGGCATCGTCCGCAGAAAACAGCGTGTCTCTGCCACGCCGTAAGTTTCTTGCCACGGCGGCTACAACAGCGGCGGCGGGCACCGCTGTGGCGGGTTTTCCCTACATCGCCAGCGCGCAGACACCGATTCGACTGCGCTTTCAGAGTACGTGGCCCAACACATTCATTTACCACGAGGTGGCTGAGGACTGGACTCGCAAGGTCGAGGAAATGACCGGAGGTCGGCTGCAGATTCAGATGATGTCCGCTGGCATGGTTGTTCCCGGTTTGCAGGTTCTCGACGCGACGATGGATGGCGTGCTGGATGGCGCCCACGGTATCCCCGGCTTCTGGTTTGGCAAGAACACGGCGTTCGGTCTTTATGGGGCCGGACCCGACTTCGGCATGAACTCCATGCAATTGCTCGGTTGGGTGGAGTACGGGGGCGGCAAGGAGCTCTATCGGGAGGTGCAGGAGGCCGCACGCGTGAATGTGCAGAGCTTCCTTCTTGGGCCTGTTCCCCCGGAACCACTTGGCTGGTTCAACCGGGAAATTAACCAGGTCTCGGATCTGGAAGGACTGCGCTTCCGTACTGCCGGGCTTGCGGTGGACATGTTCAACCAGCTTGGCATGTCAACAGTGCAAATGGCACCCGCGGACATTGTCCCCGCACTTGATCGGGGTGTGCTGGATGCCGCCGAGTTCGCAAGTGCGACGGATGACCGGGTGATGGGGTTTCCCGATGTGGCGCGCTACTACTACCAGCGCAGCTACCACATGATGAACAACCCCTGCGAGATCATGATCAATCGCCGTCGCTACGACAGCCTGCCAGACGATATCAAGGTCATTCTCAACCATGCTGCCCATGCCGCCAGTGCGGATATGCACTGGAAGAACATGCATCGGATGTCTCAGGACTATATCGAGATGCAGGAAGAAGGGGTCGAAATGCGGCGCACGCCCCCGGCGGTGCTCGAGGCCCAGCTAAGGGCCTGGGACGCGGTTATCGAGAAGCATTCCGCTGAGAACGAGGTGTTCGCCAGGGTCATTGAATCGCAGAAGGCCTGGGCACGGCGTGTCGTCTACTGGCACAACGAAGTCACGCCGGATCAGGAACTCGCCTACAACCACTACTTCGGTTGAGGCGGCGGCCATGGCGCATCAAGCGGCCGGTGCACTGGTAAATCGCCTGATTCTGCTGGCGGATGCCGTCAGCACGCTCGCCGGGCGACTTTGCTCCTGGCTGATACTTGTGCTGACGCTCCTGATTTCCTGGGAGGTCTTTTCCCGGTATGTGCTTGGCAAGGCGCATACCTGGGTCTTCGATACAAGCTACATGCTGTATGGCACCGTGCTCCTCGTGGCCGGCGCCTACACCCTGGCCAAGGATGGCCATATCCGCGGGGATCTGCTCTACGGTGCGCTACCTCCGAGGGCGCAGGCAGGTTTTGATCTGGTGCTCTTTCCGCTGTTTTTCATGCCCGGTGTGATCGCTCTCCTGGTGGCTGGTTACGGCTTTGCCGAGGCTGCGGTCACCAGCGGTGAACGCTCATCTCTCAGCCCGGGCGGCCCTCCGGTCTGGCCGCTGCGGGTTGCCATTCCGGTTGCTGCGGCCCTACTGCTTCTCCAGGGACTGGCAGAAATTCTCAGGGCGATTGTCTGTCTCCGAACGGGTTTCTGGCCGCCCCGACCCAGGGATGTCGGGTCCAGCGAAGAGTTGCTTGGGATGACTTCCCTGCAGCCATCCAGTGGGGATCCCAAACGATGAACAATACGGTCAAGGTTGGATTCTCTCTCCTGGCTATTGTGGTCGCACTGGTCTTTGGCCTTTTTCTGTCTACTGAGAACATGACGGATGGCCATGTCGGCCTGTTGATGCTGGGTCTGGTCGTCACCTCGATCATGTTGGGGTTTCCGGCTGCGTTCACGCTACTGGGCATGGGCGTGCTGTTCGGTCTGTACGCATTCCAGTGGGAATGGGACATCGTGATGCGTCTGGTGGTCCAGCGCGCCTGGGCCACGGTGACCAACGATGTGCTTGTCGCCATCCCGCTTTTCATCTTCATGGGCTATCTCGTCGAGCGAGCCAACCTCATCGAACGGTTGTTCAAGGTCATGCACCTGGCCATGGCTCGCGTGCCCGGTGCGCTGGGCGTCGCGACGCTGGCGACTTGCGCCTTGTTCGCTACGGCAACTGGCATCATCGGTGCCGTTGTCGCGGTCATGGGTTTGCTGGCGCTGCCGGTGATGCTGAAGGCTGGCTACAACACCAAGCTTGCCGCCGGCATTGTCGCGGCCGGCGGTTGTCTTGGCATATTGATCCCCCCGTCGGTGCTTTTGATCGTCTATGGGGCGACGGCTGGCGTTTCAGTGGTGCAACTCTACGCGGGTGCGATCTTCCCGGGATTGATGCTGGCCAGCCTTTACGTGGTGTATGTGGTGGTACTCAGTTGGCTGCGGCCGGGCCTTGCGCCTCCGCTCACGGCGGAGCAACGAGCCATTCCTCTGCCGGCGTTCGCAAAAACCGCCGGGAATGACGAACGCACGCCGGCAATTTCCGCCTTGCTTCAGGCGTTAAAGGGACGTCGCAATGCCAATGTGGCTCTGCCATCGTTGCTGCTATACAGCGCTGTGCTTCTGACGCCAGCGGTGCTTTTCGTGGTGGCCCTGCTGTTTGCCTACAGGCAAAGCGATGCCGCTATAGGCGGGTTTGCGTCAGCCGGCTCCGGATTCTGGTTAACGAGCCTTGTGGGTGGCGGCCTGCTTGCACTGATTTACGCTCGCCTCACCATCGTCCGGCTCGAGATCGCGCGTATGTTGCTCAGTTCGGTGATCCCGCTCGCGGCGTTGATCGTCGCCGTGCTGGGTTCGATCGTATTCGGCCTCGCAACACCTACCGAAGCAGCGGCGGTCGGGTCCATGGGGGGGCTGCTGCTAGCGCTTGCCTATCGGCGCCTTAATGCCACGATGCTGAAGCAGTCGCTCTACCTGACCGGCAAGACCACGGCTATGGTGGGATGGCTTTTCATAGGGGCCAGCGTCTTCTCCGCAGTCTTCGCACTCCTCGGAGGCCAGCAACTCATCGAGTCATGGGTACTGGCCATGAACCTCACGCCCCTTGAGTTCATGATTCTCGCTCAGGTCATTATTTTCGTGTTGGGTTGGCCGCTGGACTGGACCGAGATCATCGTGATTTTCGTGCCCATTTTCGTGCCGCTACTCAGTCACTTTGACGTCAACCCGCTGCTCTTCGGATTGTTGGTGGCGCTCAACCTGCAGACAGCCTTCCTTTCGCCCCCGGTTGCGATGGCCGCGTTCTATCTGCGCGGTGTGGCACCCCCTGAGGTCACACTGAACAAGATATTTGTGGGTATGCTGCCTTTTCTTTGCATCCAGATTCTCGCAATCGTCATTCTCTATACTTTCCCGGCGGTGGCGCTGTGGCTGCCCGCCCAGCTGTATGGGTAGCGTTGGCATGGCAAGCTTCGACGCTCCAGGCAGATTGACTCAAAGAAGGGGTATAGGGTGTTTGATGGCTGACTCGCGAGGTCCTCCGGTAGCATAAGAGTCGGATGTTTTCAGCCTCGGGGGTCAACGTGCCGGCGAACAGGAAGATCAGGCTGTTTCAGGTGGATGCTTTTGCATCTCGTGTATTCCAGGGCAATCCAGCGGCGGTGTGTCCCCTGGATGCGTGGTTGGACGATGACACGCTGCAGTCCATCGCTGAAGAAAACAATCTCTCCGAGACCGCCTTTTTCGTGGCGAATCCGAACGGGTTTGATCTGCGCTGGTTCACGCCGAAAAAGGAGGTTGATCTCTGTGGGCATGCCACCCTGGCGAGCGCCCATGTGCTTTTCGAGCACCTCGGTTACACCGGGTCGAGCATCACCTTTGCCACGCGCAGCGGTGAGCTATATGTGGAAAGGCAGGATGATTTGCTGCAAATGGACTTTCCCGCCTCGACGCCGACACCCTGTGAGACGCCGGAAGCTCTGGAGCAGGGCCTGGGTGTGCGCCCCATCGAGGTTCTGGCGGCCAGCGACTACGTGGCGGTGTTCGATAGCGAGGCAACCGTCCGGGCCATCCTGCCTAACCACCACTTTCTAGCCCAGCTCGATCTTCGAGGCGTGATAGTCACCGCGCAAGGCACCGAGACGGATTTTGTCAGTCGCTTCTTCGCGCCCCGGTTCGGTGTTCCGGAGGACCCTGTCACCGGGTCGGCCCATTGTGCACTGGCACCGTACTGGGCTGGCAGGCTCGGCAAACGCCTGCTGACCGCGCGACAGGTATCCCGGCGCGGCGGTAATCTCACCTGCGAGTTACAGGGCGATCGGGTCTTGCTGTCTGGTAGCGCCGTCACCTTCATGGACGCGGAAATTACAATCTGAACGCGCCGGCCGCAGGTGCCCTGTGAAGCAGTCCCGATCTAGTCCGGGCTCTTGAGCGGCACTGCAGAGGCCGCACCGCTCAAATAAAGGGCAAACGGTCCTTGCTGCCCGCCGGAAATGAACAGGCTGACGGAGGCAATGCGTGAGGTATCCAGTGCCGGCGCGTTGACGAGCGTCCGACCACGCAGACGAGGCACGAAACCGGTAAATGGTAGCTCGATGGTTTGCTGCTGCCCGGCCTGGGTGGCGAATGCATGCTGGTAGACGGGTGCATTTCGGTCGTGGCTGATACGCAAGCCGAGCTTGTAGTCCTTCCCGTCGCCACGCACAGCCAGGCGAATGGCGTTAAAGTGACTCAGGTCGGTGACCGGTATGTCGGTCTTCACCGATGCGAAGCCACCACCATTGGCAAGGCTTACGGTGCCGTGGAAGACGCTGGTGCTTGCGTCAAGCTCGTCCATGACGCCTACCGATTGCCCGCCCATGACGGGGTCGCCAATGGACTGCCAACCGCGGTTTCCAGCCTGATGACCGAAGTGGAACAGGATCAAGGTTTCAGCGCCTCCTTCACATCCCACCGCCTGGAGAACGAATGAGCACAGACGAATTCTATCGCGAGCACTGCCCCGTGACCGGAAGGCTGATTTCGCCGATGACGGATTCGAGATACCGGGGCATTCCAACGTTTTTTCGGGCGCCCCTGGCTCGAAGCCTGTCAGAGTGTGACATTGCCCTGATCGGGGTTCCCTTCGACGGTGGCGTCACCAATCGCCCCGGCGCCAGACATGGCCCGAGGGAAATACGGAATATGTCGAGCTTGATGCGCACTACCCATCACGTCACCAAGATCAATCCCTACGCGATCCGACGTGTCGCCGACGTCGGGGATGTGACCTTTTCGTCAGTCTACGACCTGGAGAAGGTCGGTGCAGAGATCGCGGAGTACTTCGACTGTATCGCCAGGGCTGGCGTGATTCCCCTGAGCGCGGGCGGAGACCACTCCATCACCTATCCCATACTCAAAGGGCTTGGTCGCGGCGAGCCCGTGGGGCTGATTCATATCGATGCCCACACCGATACCTGGGATGCGCACAAGGGGTCGAAGTTTCACCATGGTGGTCCGTTTCGCCTCGCCACCGAAGACGGCTTGATCGACCCCGAGAGAACCATCCAGATCGGAATCCGCGGTGCGCAGAACACGGAAGAGGGCTGGAATTATTCCCGGGACAAGGGCATGCGGGTGATCTTCATGGAAGAGTTCACCGAACTCGGTGTGCCCGGGGTGCTCGGCGAGATCAGGCGGGTTGTTGGCGACCGGCCGGCTTACGTCAGTTTCGATGTGGACGGACTTGATCCGGTCTACGCCCCGGGCACCGGTACGCCGGAGGTTGGGGGCATCACCACCATCGAGGCGCTGGCGCTGCTTCGTGGGCTCCGAGGCATGCCATTGATCGGGGCAGACGTGGTCGAGGTGGCTCCGCCCTTTGACGCAAGCGGCAACACCGCTTTGGTGGGGGCAACGCTCATGTATGAACTGTTGTGCCTGTTGAGCGAGTCAGGAGAAGCGCAGTCCCAAGTTGGCCCCTAGCAGCTACCCAATGCGCTCACCGGCAACTTGTCAAAGCCCCTGTGAGCCCCGGCGCAGCCATTGGTGCACGAAGGCGAGCTTGCGGCGGGCTGCATCCGACAGCACGAAGGGGTAGAGGTCGGAAAAGCCCATGGAGCGATTTACATGATTGACCCCGACAGTGAGAGCAGCCGCAACGTGAATCAACCGTTCGGGATCCGGTTCCGAGTATGGGTCCCAGCTTGCGTTCGGTAACTGCGGTGAGGATAGCCCCGCAGCGACAAAACTGTCGGTGATGTCCGTCAGGTGCATAAGATGTGCGGCGGTCTCGGCCCAGTCCTCGTGGGGATGGGTGGAGGCGTAAGTGGTAAGGAAGCGTTGCCTCCAGTCCGGCGGCGGACCGTTCGTGTAGTGATTCTGGAGCGCTGCCGTGTAATCAGTCCGTTCGTCGCCGAATTCTGCGCGAAAGGCGTCGAGGAAATCGTCGCGCAGACTCAGTCGCCACCAGAGCATGTGCGCGATCTCATGGCGCATATGGCCGATCATGGTGCGGTAGGGCTCGTCCAGCGCCTGGCGGCGTGTCGCGCGTAGGACCGGGTCTGCCTCCGCCACACTGATGGTCACCACGCCGTCCACATGCCCCATGAGCACGGGCGTCGGGCCCTCGGCGAGCATGTGAAAGACGGGGCGTGCCCCGGGATCTTCCGGCCGGAACCAGTGCCAGCGGCCGAGATTGTCGATGGCCCAGCGCTTGGCTGCCTCGGTCTGTGCCCAGTTGGGGATGGCGTTTGGAATGGAAGGGTCCGGTGCCAGCGCAGTCATGGCACAGGACCTGCAGAACGCGCCCTGCTCGGGAGCAATCCAGTTACAGCTGATGACATCCCTGTTGGCACAGAAGGGTGGCATGGGGACAAACGCCCGTGCCTGGGGATCATAGGCAACGGGGATGTTGTCCGCCGTCGCAAGGTTGTCGAACCAGAGAGAACCGGAACCGACCGGATTGGAAAAGACGCGCATGGGGGCGGTACTCCAGAGAACATCGGGGCGCAAGGGGTGCGCCGGGTATAAGTGCCAAGGCTCCTCTTCTCGCCGGCACGGGTCAACTCATGTCTCTGCCGCCAGATAGTCACGCCGACTCCACCGGGGCATTGAGACTGTCCATAAAGGCCTGAACCGATCTGATCGTTAGCGCGGGTGGAGGGTGAATCGGGCATCAATGGGCGCGTTGGACTTCAGATATCTGCTCGTCGATGAGACCCTGGTTGAAAAGATGGGTACAGGGTGTGGGGGTTGATGCACAAGGGTCTCTACGAGCGGATCATTGATCGAGAGCTAGCCATGGCACTGAAGGCGCTCTCGGACACAGCCAGATCTGAGGCGCTTGATCCCGCAGACAGTCATGCGCTGCTGGCGGAACATCTCCGGCAACTGATCTCCGGCGTCTTGCGACGGCAACCTTCTACGGAGCGTCTGCGGCACCAGACCGAACTGGTGAACAGGATTGTTGCGGTTCTGGAAGAGTTCGATCCGGGGATTGGAGCCGGGATCAAGACCCTCCCTGCGGATGTCGAGCAGCTACTCGTCGTCTTCGACGGCGAGCGGGCCCCTGATCGACCCGACACCCCTGTATCGGCCTCGAGTCTGCTGACCGGAACCCGCGCAGATCCGAGCCTGCTCTCTCAATTGAAGCTTGAGCTTGCCACAGCTGATCGCGTGGACTTTCTCTGCTCTTTCATCAAGTGGAGCGGCATCGGTCTGCTTCGGGACGCCCTTGAAGCCTTTTGTAATCGCGCGGGAACCCGCCTTCGCGTACTTACAACGAGCTATATGGGGGCGACTGATCTGGCCGCGGTGGAGGCGCTGGCGACCTTGCCAAACACCGAGGTTCGGGTGTCCTACGACACGCACCGCACACGCTTGCATGCGAAGGCCTACCTGTTCGAACGCCTGTCAGGCTTCAGCACCGCCTATGTCGGCTCGGCCAACCTGTCGCGTCCTGCCTTGACCGAAGGGCTGGAATGGACCTTGAAAGCAACGCAATACGCCGATGCGGCGATCTGGGACAAGGTGCGCGGTACATTCGAGAGTTATTGGGGCGATCCGGAATTCGAGCCGTTCGAGGCCGTTAAATTGCGCGACGCGCTGGCCGCGCAGCGAGCGCCGCTAGGCCAGCAGCCGATCGTCCCTGCTTTCGAGTTGCGTCCTTTCCAGTTTCAGCAGGAGATTCTCGATGCGCTTGCCGCCGATCGTACAGACGGGAGCGGACCGCATCGGCAGCTTGTGGTCGCGGCCACCGGCACGGGCAAGACCATGATCGCTGCCTTTGATTATCGACGCGTCGTGCGGGAGCATGGTGGGCGCTATCCGCGGCTGCTGTTTGTTGCCCACCGTCGAGAGCTGTTGCTGCAGAGCATGCACAGTTTTCGGGCCGTCCTGCGGGACCAGAATTTCGGTGATCTGCTCGACGCCACGTCGCGGCCGGTGCAACTTGACTACCTGTTCGCAACCATACAGACCCTCCACGGGTCGGAATGGGCTGGCAGGTTCGCCCAGGATCATTTCGACTACATCGTCATCGATGAAACCCACCGCTCGGCCGCCAGTTCCTATCAAGGGCTGCTGGACAGGCTCAGACCATCCGTCCTGCTCGGCCTCACGGCAACCCCCGAGCGGGCCGATGGCGAGGATATTCTTCGCTACTTCGATGATCGCGTTGTTTGTGAGATCAGGCTGCCGGACGCTATCAACCGTCGACTGGTCGTGCCGTTCCATTACTACGGCTTGTCCGATAGTGCGGATTTTCGCCGTATACGATGGCAGGGAGGCGGCTATCGCCCCGATGACCTGAACAAGCTCGTCACAGGTGATGAGGTGCGGGCGCGCCTGATCCTCGACCAGTGTCGTCGGAGATTGCAGTCAGTGCGCGACGTTCGCGGGCTGGCATTTTGCGTCAGCGTCGAACACGCCCGCTTCATGTGCGACTTCTTCGTCAAGTCGGGTATTCCAAGCGGCTACCTCACCGGCCAGACAGCGAGGGCCGAGCGCGAGCAGATGCAGCAGCGCTTGAGGCGGCGGGAGATCAATTTCATCTTCGTCGTCGACCTCTACAACGAGGGCGTCGACATTCCCGATGTGGATACCGTGCTTTTCCTGCGACCCACCGAATCCCTGACCGTCTTCCTCCAGCAACTCGGGCGAGGGCTGCGACTGACGGAAGACAAGGACTATCTGACCGTGCTCGATTTCGTCGGCCAGATGCACGAGAAATTTCGCTTCGACCGGCGCTTGCGCGCCCTGATGATGGAGCCCCAGAAGGACTTGAAGCGCGAAATCCATCAGCGATTTCCGTCCCTGCCCGCCGGTTGTGCCATCACGCTGGAGCGAAAAGCGGAACAGCGCATCCTTGAAAACATCCGCCGCTCTGCACTTGCCGGGCAACCCGCACTGGTGCGGGACATTGCAGACTTCGAGGCTGATACCGGTAAGCCGCTCAGTTTTGGCGTTTTTCTGCAGCATTACGGCTTGCAGCCAGACGATGTTCTTCGTCGGGCAAGCTGGTCTCGTCTGCTTGTGCGGGCAGGTTGCCGCGAGCCGTTCCATGAGCCGGATGAGAAGCTCTTGACCGGCTGGCTCCGAAGGATCGCGCACGCGGACGACGCGGTGCGCCTCGAGCGCTGGTCGGACTGGCTTCAGAACGGTCACGGATCCGACAGTCTGGTTCTGGCGCTCCTGCTACCCATTCTTGGTCCGCCAGCGGACGGTAACACTGCGATAGCTGCCTGGCGGCGACTGCAAGGCAATCCAACGCTTTTGCAGGAGGCTCGGGATCTGGTTTCCTGGATGCGAAATCAACCAGGCGCGGGGCGTTCCCGGTCAGGGGGAGAGGGCGCCGACACGCCGCTCGTGTTGCACGCCCACTACACCCGGGATGAGATTCTGACGCTGACCGGTGTGTGGACCTGGAGTGAGCGGGCGGCGATGCGTGAGGGTGTAAAGCACCTCCCCGACAAGCGGCTGGATCTTTTCCTGACAACCCTGGAGAAATCGGAAAAGCACTATAGCCCGACGACCATGTACGTGGATTACGCCATCGACGCCCGGCGTTTTCACTGGCAATCCCAGAGCACCACATCCGAGGCCTCTCCAACGGGTCAGCGATATATCCATCATGCCGCGAAAGGTTACCGGCCGTTGCTGTTCGTGCGGGATGTGCCGCGGCGGCATGCCTATACCCAGCCTTATGCGTATCTGGGTGAGTTGGAATACCAAAGTCATGAGGGCAGTCGGCCCATCAGTTTTGTCTGGCGCGTGAAGCATGAGATACCAGCGCGGATCCTGCGTGTGTCCAAACGGCTGGTGGCGGCCTAGACGACCCCAGTCCATGGACTCATGACAAAGAGTAAAGTGAACAGGCAGCTGGAAACGTTGAAATGAGAGGCAAGGCATGCAGCCGCGAATCAGTATGATCACACTTGGTGTACGCGATCTCGAGCAATCCATCGACTTCTACGAAAATGGCTTGGGCTTTCCTCGAATGGAATCTCCGCCTGAGGTTGCGTTCTTCACGCTAAACGGCACATGGCTTGGATTGTTCGGACGGGAATCGTTGGCCGCCGATGCGCATGTTTCGGCTGAAGGGAGTGGCTTCAACGCCTTCAGTCTCGCGCATAACGTGGCATCGGAAGCGGAAGTTGATGCAGTTGTGCAGCAGGCTGTCGACGCCGGTGCAGCGCTGGTCAAAAAGCCCGAAAAGGTGTTCTGGGGTGGCTATAGTGGGTACTTCACCGATCCGGATGGCCACCTCTGGGAAGTCGCACACAATCCGCATTTCTGGGTTGGCCCAGACGACGACGATGCGCAATGACACGCGCCCGGCCTGTACCGCGGCGCCACGACAACAGGGAACTGACGATCTTGGAAATCAACAACCCCCAAACCCTGGCCGAGTTGACGGCTGCCTTTGAACGCTATGAGAAAGCCCTGGTGGGTAACGACGTGGCCGTGTTGGACGAGCTGTTCTGGAACAGTGAACGCACCGTCCGCTATGGCCAGGGTGAAAACCTGTACGGTTTCGATGCCATCGCCGCGTTTCGCGCCGCGCGACCGTCGAAAGGCCTGGATCGGACGCTTCAACATACGGTAATCACGACTTTTGGTCCTGATTTCGGCACCGCATCCACCGAATTCACTCGAGAAGGCGTTAGCCAAACGGGACGTCAGAGCCAGAGTTGGGTGCGGACGCAGGAGGGTTGGCGCATTGTCGCCGCGCACGTATCGCTGATGCAGGTTTGAATTGGCTGGTGCGGATGCGAGCCGGTCGGGAGCCTGGCTCGCTTGTTCAAATGGTCGGGGTGAGAGGATTCGAACCTCCGACCCCTGCCTCCCGAAGACAGTGCTCTACCAGGCTGAGCTACACCCCGACGTGCCTCTTCAATACACCCGCTCGACACTGAACCGCGCCATGTTTTCCATGGCTTGGCGGAAAGGCGATTCCGGCAACGTTTCCAGGCTGGAAACGGCGTCGGAAGCGGCCTGCTGAGCGAGGGCGCGAGTATATTTTATGGCCCCGGTCTTTTCAATAGCGTCCATGATCTCGTCGATGTGGGCGCGGCCGCCTTCCTCGATGGCTGTGCGGATGAGTTGCGCCTGGGCGGGGGTGCCTTCACGCATGGCATAGATCAGGGGCATGGTGGGCTTGCCTTCAGCCAGGTCATCGCCCACGTTCTTGCCAATGGCGGAGGTGTCGCCGGCGTAATCCAGCGCGTCATCCACAAGCTGGAAAGCGGTGCCGAGCTGACGACCATAAGTGCCAAGCGCCTGCTGGGCATCCTCGCCCAGCCCGGCGAGGATTGCGCCTAGACGTGATGCTGCCTCGAACAGCATTGCCGTCTTGCAGTAGATAACGTGCATGTAGCGCTCTTCGGTGGTGTCCGGGTCGTTCACGTTGAGCAGCTGCATGACTTCGCCTTCGGCGATGGTGTTTGTGGTGCGGGCCATCACCGCCATCACGTCCATCGAGCCCACTTCTACCATCATCTCGAAGGCGCGGGAGTAGAGAAAATCGCCCACCAGCACGCTGGCCTCGTTGCCCCAGAGCTGGTTGGCGGTTTCCCGGCCGCGGCGCAGTTCAGAGCCGTCCACCACATCGTCGTGCAGCAGGGTCGCGGTGTGAATGAATTCCACCACGGCGGCGAGCTGTTGGTGTTCCCGACCCTGGTAGCCACAAGCCCGGGCGGCCAGCAGCACGAGGATGGGTCGCAGGCGCTTGCCGCCGCTGTTGACGATATAGGCGCCCAACTGGTTGATCAGCACCACGTCCGAGCGGAGTCGATCGGCGATCAACTGGTCTACTGCCTGCATGTCGTCGGCGACCAGCGCCCGAATCTCGTCTATGGTCATGACCTGAACCGGTGGTACCAGTGGCGTGGGCGACGCTCCCCGCCTGCGCGAGGGGTCCGGCGCCACACTATGAGGCGTTCCGGGGTCTGTCAAGCAGCCCGGCGGCGCAGCAAGTATACGCTGATCGCCTGCTCTGCGTCGGGCTCTCGGGCCGTCTGCATGTTTGACCCGATGGCCGCCAACAGCTATCATTCCGCGCCTTTATGACTGGTTCGCCAGAATCCTCGTCGGAGATAAGCCAAACATGTATGCCGTGATCAAAACCGGGGGCAAGCAGTACCGTGTCTCCGAAGGTGATGTACTCAGGATCGAGAAGCTCAATGCCGAGACTGGAGCTTCGATCGAATTCGATCAGGTGCTGATGGTTTCCGATGGCGACAATGTGCAGATCGGTGCGCCCACGGTCGCGTCCGGCAGTGTTTCTGCCGAGGTGCTCGGTACCGGCAAGGGCCGCAAGGTCGAGATCATCAAGTTCAAGCGCCGTCAGAACTACCGGCGCACCCAGGGGCATCGTCAGCCCTACACTGAAGTCAAGATCACCGGCATCAAGGCCGGCTGAGCAAGGGAGTAAGAAACCATGGCTCACAAGAAGGCAGGCGGCAGCACGCGTAATGGTCGCGATTCCGAGTCAAAACGGCTCGGTGTGAAGCGTTTCGGTGGTCAGGACGTGGTTCCAGGCAATATTCTGGTTCGCCAGCGCGGCACCCATTTCCATTCTGGTGAGGGCACTGGGCTCGGCCGGGATCACACCATTTTTGCGACGGTTGAAGGCAAGGTTGTCTTCGAGCGCAAGGGCCCACGGCATCGCAAATTCGTGAGCGTCCGCGCCAACTAATCGGCAGCGGCCCGTCTCACGAGAACCCCGCCGGTCGGCGGGGTTTTTTTATGTAGCCACGGCCAACGCACATCGTCCCGGCCAACATCCGATATACTCGCCGCCATGAAATTCGTAGATGAAGTCACCATAGATGTGCATGCCGGCGACGGCGGCAACGGCTCCGCGAGCTTTCGTCGCGAGAAGTTCGTGCCCTTCGGCGGCCCGGATGGCGGCGACGGCGGCCGCGGGGGCAGTGTTTACCTGCAGGCGGACGAGGGGCTGAACACGCTTGCCGATTTCCGTCACGCGCGCCGTTTCAAGGCGGAGCGGGGCGAGAATGGGATGTCCCGCCAGAAGACCGGTCGCAGTGGCGAGGATGTGGTTATTCAGGTGCCCATTGGCACGACCATCCATGACGAGGGCACTGGCGAGCAGTTGGGTGATCTGACCCATCACGGTGAGCAGCTGCTCGTGGCCGCAGGTGGCCGGGGTGGACTCGGTAACCTTCACTTCAAGAGTTCCACCAACCGTGCACCGCGGCAGACTACCTCCGGCAAACCGGGAGAGGAGCGGCGGCTGCGCCTCGAGCTGAAGGTGCTGGCCGATGTGGGCCTGCTGGGGATGCCCAATGCCGGCAAGTCCACGTTTATCCGCTCGGTATCGGCGGCGCGACCCACTGTGGCCGACTACCCGTTCACCACGCTGTACCCCAATCTCGGGGTGGTGCGTGTCGAGGCCCATCGGAGTTTCGTGGTCGCCGACATCCCAGGCCTCATCGAGGGTGCTGCGGAGGGCGCAGGACTTGGCGTGCGCTTTCTCAAACACCTGTCCCGTACAAACCTGTTGTTGCATCTTGTCGACGCCTTGCCCGCCGACCCGGATCATGACCCGGTGACCGATGCGCGGGCGCTGGTGGCGGAGCTGGAGCGCTTTAGCCCGGAGCTGGCTGCCCGTGAGCGTTGGCTTGTGGTGAACAAGCTCGACCTGCTCGCTCCCGAGGATCGTGACGCCTGGGTGGCTGATATTGTGAGCCGGCTTGGCTGGACGGGCCCGGTCTTTTCGATTTCCGCAATCACCGGCGAAGGCACCGCAGCACTCTGCCAGGCGGTGATGAACTGGCTGGAGAGCCAGCGTCGTGACGAGCGGGAGCGCGCAGATGCTGTCGTGCCAACGGTTGTGCAGTCGGATGACGGGCATGACCGACAATAGGTCCAGGCTTGGGAACTCCGCCAAATGGGTCGTGAAGGTGGGCAGTGCCCTGGTCACCAACGATGGTCGTGGCCTGGATGCAGAGCGTATCAACACCTGGGTTAATCAACTCGCGGCATTGCGCAAGGCAGGTCGGGATATCACCCTGGTGTCTTCTGGTGCGGTAGCGCAGGGGATGCAGCGGCTCGGCTGGCGTCGGCGCCCCCACGAGCTCTATAAACTGCAAGCTGCCGCTGCGGTGGGGCAGATGGGCCTGGTGCATGTCTACGAAGCGGCTTTCCAGCGCCACGGGTTACAGACTGCACAGGTGCTGCTTACCCATGAGGACCTGACGGACCGGCGTCGCTATCTCAATGCCCGAACCACGCTGCGTACCCTGCTGGAGCTTGGCGTGGTCCCGGTGGTGAACGAGAACGATACCGTCGCGACGGACGAATTCCGCTTCAGCGACAACGACACCCTGGCCGCCCTGGTGGCGAACCTGGTGGAAGCGGATCTGCTGGTCATTCTCACGGATCAGGCTGGTCTGTACGATTCGGATCCCCGCAGTAACCCCGAGTCGCGACTGGTTAGCGAGGGTCGTGCCGGGGATTCTGCTCTCGAGGCCATGTGTGGCGGTGGTGCGGGTGGTAGCCTCGGCCGTGGGGGCATGCTCGCCAAGGTTCAAGCGGCCCAGAGAGCCGCGCGATCCGGTGCGGCGACGATCATCGCCTCTGGCCGTGAAGCGGATGTGCTGCAGCGTGTTGCGGCTGGTGAATCACTGGGAACCCTGTTGCTTCCAGTGCAGGAACCCATCGCCGCCCGCAAGCAGTGGCTCGCCAGCCAGATGCAGTCTCGTGGTCGGGTCTGGCTGGACGACGGGGCGGTACGTGTTCTGCGCAGCCAGGGACGCAGCCTGTTGCCCGTAGGAGTGACGCGGATCGAGGGTAGTTTCCGTCGTGGTGAAATCGTTACCTGCGTCGATCCCGAGGGGCGGGAGATTGGCCGTGGGCTGGTGAATTACGATGCGCAGGAGGCGAGAGCCATCGTGGGCGCACCGAGTAGCCGGATTGAAAGCATTCTGGGCTACGTTGACGAGCCCGAACTCATACACCGGGACAACCTGGCTCTGACATGAAATTGCGCCCACGACAAAAGGCCGTCGGCCCTGATCGAGCGGACGGCCTTCTGCTTTGCGCTGTTGCGTTACAACGCGTTGATCTGGGCGTTCAACCGGCTCTTGTGCCGCGCAGCCTTGTTCTTGTGGATCAGGCCCTTGGTTGCCATCCGGTCGATCACCGGAACAGCCGCCTGGTATGCCTCCTGCGCGCCCTGCTTATCGCCGGCCTTCAGCGCATTGACGACCTTCTTGATCTGCGTGCGCAGCAGAGAGCGGCGCCCCTTGTTGTGCTGACGACGATTTTCAGCCTGTCGTGCGCGCTTTCTCGCGGAAGGGGAATTAGCCAAGACTCGACTCCTGCCAAAATGTCTGGGAAACCGGAAAGGGTCGGTAATATGCTGATTTCGCGAGTGGCTGTCAAGGCGTCAGCGGCATGAGTTTGCTGCGCTCCACCGCGGTTTTCGGCTCGCTGACCATGGTCTCCCGTGTGCTGGGTCTCGCCCGGGACGTTGTCATTGCCGGTGTGTTCGGCTCCAGCGCTGCCACCGACGCGTTTTTTGTCGCCTTCAAGATTCCCAATTTCATGCGGCGTTTGTTCGCTGAGGGGGCATTTTCCCAGTCGTTCGTTCCGGTGCTGTCGGAATACCGCAGCCAGCGTGACGAGAGCAGCGTTCGCGCCCTGGTGTCGCGCGCGTCCGGCACGTTGCTGGTCATCCTGCTCGTGCTCACCATAGTTGCCATACTCGGGGCGGAGTGGCTGGTGAGCCTGTTCGCGCCCGGTTTCCGCGGCGATCCCGAACAACTTGCCCTCACTGCGGACATGCTCCGAATCACCTTTCCCTACTTGCTGTTCATCTCACTGGTGGCCTGCGCCCAGGGCGTGCTCAATACCTATGGCCGATTCGGCCCACCGGCCTTTGCGCCGGTGCTGCTTAACCTCACGCTGATTGCCAGTGCCTGGTGGTGGGCACCGCTGTTCGATCAGCCGATCCGCGCGCTCGCAGTGGGTGTGTTCATTGCCGGCATCCTGCAGTTGCTGCTGATGCTCCCGTTTCTACACAAGGTAGGGATGCTGACCTGGCCCCGTTGGGGTTGGCGGGATTCCGGCGTGCGGCGCATTCTCAAGCTGATGCTGCCGGCGATCTTTGGCTCGTCGGTCGCGCAGATCAACCTGCTGATGGACACCATCCTGGCGTCGTTCCTGATTACCGGCTCCATTAGCTGGCTTTACTACTCCGACCGGCTCGTGGAGTTCCCGCTGGGTATTTTCGGCGTGGCGCTGGGTACCGTGATTCTGCCGAAACTCTCCGCCGAGCACGCCCAGGCGGCGCCGGCACGTTTCTCCCGTACCCTGGACTGGGCTCTGCGCTGGGGGCTGCTGATTGCCCTGCCAGCCGCGGCGGGCCTTGCGGTAATGGCGGGCCCCATTCTGGCCACGCTGTTTCATTACGGTGAGTTCAGCGACAGCGATGCACGGGCGGCTTCACTCAGCCTGGTTGCTTACTCTATCGGGCTGCTCGGCTTCATGATGGTGAAGGTGCTGGCGCCTGGATACTTTTCCCGGCAGGACATGGTCAGCCCGGTCAAGTTTGCCGCTGTCAGCATGCTTTTCAACATGGTTCTCAGCGTCAGCGTCGTCCTGAGCCTGCGGCATACCGAGATCGGCCACGCCGGGCTTGCCCTGGCAACCGGCCTTGCTGCCACGGTGAACGCCAGCCTGCTCTATACGGGCCTGCGCCGCTCCGGCGTCTATCAGCCACTGGATGGCTGGCGGCGATTGTTGCTGCAAGTGTTGCTTGCCACCATCACCATGGCCGCCGTGCTCTGGCTCTTCGCTGGCGATCTGGATCTCTGGCTGCAACGCGGCCTTGCCGAGCGTCTGCTTGCCCTCGGCTTCTGGCTTGGCCTTGCCGGTCTGATCTATGTCGCCATGCTGTGGTTGCTCGGCCTGCGGCCCGCGGCCTTGCGGGAGCGTGGTGGGGATGCCGATAATCCGGCTACTCGTTGAGGAAGGAACGCACATCACACATGCGATTGATACGCGGCCTGCATAACATTCGTCCCAGTGCGCGGGGCGGGGTTGCCACCATCGGCAACTTCGATGGCGTGCACCGTGGCCACCAGGCGATGCTTCAGCGGCTGCGGGATCGGGCGGCAGAATTCGGTGGGCCGTCCACGGTGATCAGTTTCGAGCCTCATCCGCGGGAGTTTTTCAGTCCCGAAGAGGCGCCAGGGCGGCTCACACCCCTGCGGGACAAGGTAGCGATCTTGGCCCGACTGGGTTGTGATCAGCTTTTGTGCCTGCCCTTCAACCGTAAACTGGCGTCACTGGATGCAGAAGCCTTCATCGGCAGGGTGTTGGTGGACGGGCTGGGTATCCGTCATCTGATTGTTGGCGATGATTTCCGTTTTGGCCGTGGCCGTTGCGGCGATTTTCAGGTACTGGCCCAGGCCGGGGCTGTCAGTGGATTCAGCGTCGAGGACACCCCCACGGTGGACGACGCCGGCGGTCGCGTAAGCAGCACGCGCATCCGCGAGGCCCTTTCCCGGGGTGATCTGGCCGTGGCGGAACGGCTTCTCGGCAGGCCCTATGTGCTGTCCGGTCGCGTGATCAACGGCGATCGCATCGGCCGTGATCTGGGTTTCCCAACGGCCAACATCGCGCTGCCCAGGCGACCTGCGATGGAGGGTATCGTGGTGGTGGATGTGCGACTGCCCGATGGTGAGATCCGGCCGGGTGTTGCAAGCCTGGGTACCCGGCCCACGGTGAATGGCACCAGGCCGTTACTGGAAGTCTATCTGCTGGACTGGAGCGGTAACCTCTACGGGCTGCACCTACAGGTTGCCCTCCGGCACTGGCTTCGCGGCCAGGAACACTATCCGGACCTCAACGCCCTGAAACAGCAGATCGCCCGGGATGTGGAAAACTCACGCGCCTGGTTGGCAGCCCGGCAACAGACCGCCGGGCACTCGGTAATCAGCGACTTCTGATAAGCTGTATGGTTTGCTGGCGAGGCGTCACCTCGTGGCCGTTCGTGCGTACCCGATCAGGTAGATGGAACCCGTGACTGACTACAAGCACACATTGAATCTCCCCCAGACCGAATTCCCCATGCGTGGCAACCTGGCCAAGCGCGAGCCGGACCGCCTCGCCAAGTGGTATGCAGACGATCTCTACGGGCAGTTGCGCCGTGCACGTGCCGGGCGCAAGACGTTCATCCTGCACGATGGCCCTCCGTATGCGAACGGCGACATCCACATCGGGCATGCGGTCAACAAGATCATCAAGGACATCATCGTCAAGGCCCGCACCATGGACGGCTATGATTCGCCGTACGTGCCGGGCTGGGACTGTCATGGGTTGCCCATCGAACTGAAGGTCGAGCAGGAGCTTGGCAAAGCGGGTGAATCGGTGTCGCCGCGGCAATTCCGCGCTGCCTGCCGCGCCTTCGCCGAGCGGCAGATCGACGGTCAGCGGGAAGACTTCAAGCGCCTTGGCGTGCTCGGGGACTGGAGTGACCCCTACCTCACCATGAAGCGCGAGACCGAAGCCAATATCCTTCGTGCGCTGGGTCGCATCTATGAGAAGGGCCACGTGACCCGGGGCTTCAAGCCCGTGCACTGGTGCACCGATTGCGGCTCGGCGCTGGCCGAGGCCGAGGTGGAGTATCAGGATCACACCTCGCCGGCGGTGGATGTGCGCTTCGCCGTCATCGACAAGGCGGCGCTGGCTGAACGGGTGGGGCTGGCTGCTGCGCAACTGGACGACACCGCGGTTTCAGTTCCGATCTGGACCACCACGCCCTGGACGATTCCCGCCAACCAGGCGGTGACCCTGCATCCCGAACTGGAGTATCACCTGGTTGCCGCCACTGGCAAGAGTGGCAACGAGGTGCTGGTGCTGGCGGATGGCCTGGTAGAAAGCGCGTTGGCGCGTTACGAGATGAGCCAGGTCGAGATCCTGACCACGGCCCGCGGTGCAACCCTGGAAGGCCTGCGACTGCAGCACCCCTATCTGGAAGAGCGGCAGGTGCCGGTGATTCTTGGCGAGCATGTCACCACCGAGGCTGGCACTGGTGCGGTCCATACCGCTCCCGGCCACGGTCAGGACGATTACATCGTCGGCCGTCAGTATGATCTGGAAGTGGAAAACCCGGTGGACGGTGCCGGCCATTTCCTGGAGGGCACGCCCCACGTCGGCGGCCAGTTCGTGCTCAAGGCCAACAAGACCCTGGTGACCCTGCTGCGCGAGCGTGGAGCTCTTCTTGCCCACGAGACCTACCACCACAGCTATCCCCATTGCTGGCGGCACAAGACGCCCATCCTGTTCCGGGCAACGCCGCAGTGGTTCATCAGCCTTGAGGTGGCGGGCTTGCGGGCGCATGCCCTGTCCGCCATCGGGCGGGTTCAGTTCACGCCATCCTGGGGGCGCGCCCGCATTGATGGCATGGTGCGCAACCGGCCGGATTGGTGCATTTCCCGTCAGCGTCTATGGGGTGTGCCCATCGCCTTTTTCGCCCACAAGCGTACTGGCGAGCCGCACCCGCGAACCCTGGAGCTGATCGAGCAGGTGGCGCAGCGCATTGAGCAGGACAGCGTCGATGCCTGGGATGACCTGGATCCGGCGGAGCTGCTCGGTGCCGAGGCCGCCGAGTACGACAAGGTAACGGATATCCTCGACGTCTGGTTCGACTCCGGTGTTACTCACGCGACGGTGCTCGAAGCCGATCCGCGGCTCAGCGTGCCGGCGGATCTCTACCTCGAGGGCTCTGACCAGCATCGCGGCTGGTTCCAGTCCTCGTTGCTGACCTCGGCGGCCATGCGCGAGGACGCTCCTTATCGTGGTGTGCTGACCCACGGCTTCACCGTGGATGCCCAGGGCCGGAAGATGTCCAAGTCGGTGGGCAATGTGGTGGCGCCCCAGGAAGTCATGAACAAGCTCGGTGCCGACGTGTTGCGGCTCTGGGTGGCTTCCACCGATTACAGTGGTGAGTTGGCGGTGTCCGACGACATCCTCAAGCGCACATCCGATGCCTATCGCCGCATCCGCAACACGGCGCGCTTCCTGCTCGCCAACCTCAACGGTTTCGAGCCCGCCCGTGACCTGGTGCCCGCCGAGCGCATGTTGCCCTTCGATCGCTGGGCCGTGGACCGCGCGCTGCGGGTGCAGGAGGACGTGATCGGCTGCTATGACCGGTACGAGTTCCACCGCATCTACCACCGGGTGCACAACTTTTGCACCCTGGACATGGGCAGCCTCTATCTCGATGTCATCAAGGATCGCCAGTACACCACGCCGGCGGACAGCCTGGCGCGGCGTTCCTGCCAGACCGCCATGTACCACATTGTCGAGGCATTGGTGCGCTGGGTCGCGCCTATCCTCAGTTTCACCGCCGATGAAATCTGGGAGCATATGCCAGGCGAGCGCGAGCCCAGTGTGTTCCTGAGTGAGTGGTACCAGGGCCTGGTCGCACTGGACGGCAAAGACGGTTTCGATGCCGACTTCTGGCAGCAGGTGGTGCAGGTGCGTGAGGCGGTGTCCAAGACGCTTGAAAACCTGCGAGCCGATGGCGCACTGGGCGCGTCGCTTGAGGCAGAAGTCGACCTGTATTGCTCGCCGCAGGTGCTGGCCAGGCTGCAGCGCCTGGGCGATGAGCTGCGCTTCCTGCTGATCACCTCGGCGGCGCGGGTGTATCCGCTGGATCAGCGCCCCGCTGATGTCGCCCTCGTGGGGTTGGAAGGTGGTGTCGAGATCGGCATTCATGCCCGACGCTCGATCCATGGCAAGTGCTCGCGATGCTGGCACCACCGCGAGGACGTTGGCACCAGCGAAGTCCATCCCGAGCTCTGCGGTCGCTGCATCGACAATATCGAGGCCGACGGCGAACAGCGCGCTGTGGCGTGATGGACGGTAACCTCCGCAAGGTGCCTTGGCTGACCATTGCCATCGCGGTGGTGGTGATTGACCAGCTCACCAAGGTTGCCGCCGAGCAATACCTGGAGTACCTGCGACCGGTGCCGCTGCTGCCGTTCCTGAATCTTACCCTGAGCTACAACCCGGGGGCGGCATTCAGCTTCCTGGGAGATGCTTCCGGCTGGCAGCGTTGGCTGTTCACCGGTTTCGCCCTGGTGGTTAGCGTTGTGCTGGTGGTCTGGTTGCGTCGGCTACCGGCAAACGAGCGCTGGCTTGCCTGGGGGCTTGCCTTGCTGCTCGGTGGGGCCATCGGCAATGTCATCGACCGGCTGATCCATGGCCATGTCATCGATTTCATCCACGTCTATTACGACCGCTGGCACTACCCGATCTTCAACATTGCCGACTCGGCGATCACCATCGGTGTGGCCATGATCCTGGTGCACGCCTTTTTCCTGGACAAACGTGGCAGCGAGGATCAGGTCGGCAGTTGATCGGCAATGGTTTGGACGCTACGCCGTCGCACCTTTACACTCGACGGTGGTCCCATGAGTCGCCAGGGTCTCACTCATCACGAATCAATCGGTAAACGCCCATGCCTCGAATCCTGCTCGCCAATCCCCGCGGCTTCTGCGCCGGTGTCGATCGCGCCATTACCATTGTGGAGCGCGCGCTGGAACTGTTCGGGGCGCCGATCTACGTGCGCCATGAAGTCGTGCACAACCGCTATGTGGTGGATAGCCTGCGGGAGCAGGGCGCCGTGTTCGTCGAGGAACTCCATGAAGTACCAGATGCCGCCACCGTTGTATTCAGCGCCCATGGAGTCTCCAAGGCGGTACGTGCCGAGGCGGATCGCCGGGGCCTGCGGGTGTTCGATGCCACCTGCCCGTTGGTGACCAAGGTCCACCTGGAGGTGGAAAAACACGCTCGGGAAGGTCGGGAGGTCATCCTGATCGGCCATGACGGCCACCCGGAAGTGGAGGGCACCATTGGCCAGTATGTTGGATATGGTGCCGATCGCGGAGCCATCTACCTGGTGGAGAACCCCGCAGATGTGGACACGCTGCAGGTGCGCAACTCGGAGTTCCTCGCTTTCGTGAGCCAGACAACCCTGTCCGTGGACGACACCGCGGATGTCATTGAGGCCCTGCGCCGGCGCTTCCCGAGCATCCACGGGCCACGCAAGGACGACATCTGCTACGCGACGCAGAATCGGCAGGATGCCGTGAAGGATCTGGCAGCCAGGGTGGATCTCCTCATCGTGGTGGGTGCGCGCAACAGTTCCAATTCCACCCGCCTCAAGGAACTGGGGCAGCGCATGGGTATCCAGGCACACCAGATCGATGATGCCTCCATGCTGGAGCAGGACTGGCTGGAAGGCGCTGACACCATTGGTGTGACTGCCGGCGCCTCGGCGCCGGAGATACTGGTCCGGGAAGTGATCGACCGGCTTGTGTCATGGGGCGCTACGCCGCCAGAGGAACTCAAGGGCCGTGAGGAAAAAGTGGTGTTCTCGCTGCCTCGAGACCTTGGCCGGGCGGCCGGGGCCCGAATCCAGTAACGGAGCATTTGCGGCCCGTTGCGGTCCATTCCAGGTGTCAGTTATAACTGGGCGCTCCTTCCGGGTGCTCGGCTCGGAGGGCTGCCATGGGTGATGTCGTACCGTTCGGGCGGTCCAAGCGCCGCCGCAAGCTGGCCGAGGGCCAGACCCTGTGCCGTAACGGCTTCCACAAATGGGAGGCGTTGGGCGACACCCGCTTTGACACCCGCGAAGGCAAGCTTGCCACCGTCTACCGCTGCAAGCGCTGCGGCGCAGAACAGACCCGCTACACATGATCCGGCTCCACGATTTGCACAAGCAGTACCGCGAGGGCGGTGATATGCGGCATGTGCTGAGCGGCTTCAGCGCCGAGATCACGGACGGGCAGCGCGTAGCACTGGTGGGGCGCAGCGGCGTCGGCAAGTCTACCCTGCTGAATCTCATTAGCGGCATGGACGCTCCGGATCGCGGTGAGATTCGCATCGACGACGCCGTGATCACCGCCATGAACGAGGCGCATCGCACCCTGTACCGGCGGCGCCACATCGGTTTCGTGTTTCAGTTCTTCAACCTCATTCCTACCCTCACGGTCATCGAAAACCTGCAGTTGCCGCTGCAGCTCAATGGTCTGCTGAATGACGCGGGCAGGGAGCGGGCCGCGCGATTGCTGGCGCGGGTAGGGCTTGCGGATCGCGCCGGGAGTTTCCCTGAACAGCTCTCCGGCGGTGAGCAGCAGCGTATCGCCATCGCCCGGGCACTGGTCCACCGGCCACGAGTGCTGCTTGCCGATGAACCCACCGGCACCCTGGATGAAGACACCAGTAGCGTGGTGCTGACCCTGCTGGATGAGCTCACCCGGGCCGAGGCCATGACCCTTGTCATGGTCACCCATAGCCCGGAGGTCGCCGCCCGCATGGATCGCATCATTCGGCTTGTGGACGGCCGTCCGGTCGAGGCCTAGCCGGTGTTATATCGCTCCAGTCTGCGCTATCTGCTGCGTCATCCCTGGCAGCTGGGCCTCGCCCTGCTGGGTGTTGCCCTGGGCGTTGCCGTTGTGGTGGCAGTGGACCTGGCCAACCAGAGCGCCGGCCGGGCATTTGATCTCTCCAGTGAAGCGCTCACCGGCCGCACTACCCACCAGGTGCTGGGCGGTCCGCAGGGCATCCCCGAACGGTGGTACGTGGAATTGCGCCGAGACCATGGTGTGCGCACCGCGGCACCGGTGGTCGAGGGTTACGGCCGGATCGAGGGCCAGCGTAGCCGCAGCCTGCGCATACTCGGCATTGACGTGTTTGCCGAGGCCGCCTTCCGTCCGAGTTTCGGGGCGCTTGCCGGCAGTGGAGAGCTGGGGACGTTCATGGCGCGCCCGGATCGCGCGCTTTTGCTGTCTGACGATCTCGCGCGGCTCGGTATCGGTGTGGGCGATACGCTCCCGGTACAGATCCAGGGGCGGGATCGGACGCTGCAGGTCCATGCCGGGCTCACGCCCGCCAGTGCGCTGGATGCCCGCGGGCTTGCGGATGTCGCCGTCATGGATATTGCTGCTGCCCAGGAATTGCTCGGGCGGGTCGGCTATCTGGATCGGGTGGACCTGATTCTGTCGGATTCCGACGCGGTGGAACAGGTGCGGCAACTGCTCCCCCAGGGTGCGCAACTGGTGGAGGCCGAGGCCCGGAACCAGGCGCTGCAGGAGATGACCCGCGCCTTCCAGCTGAATCTCACCGCCTTCAGCATGCTGGCCCTCGTGGTGGGCGCCTTCCTCATCTACAACACCATGACCTTTTCCGTGGTGCAGCGGCGGCCGCTACTGGGGATGTTGCGAGCGGTGGGCGTCACCCGACGGGAGCTTTTTACCCTTGTTCTCGGCGAGGCGCTGGTTATCGGAGTGCTCGGCACGATTGCCGGGTTGGTCATGGGTTATGCCATCAGCCATCTGCTGCTGGAACTGGTGACGCGCACCATCAACGATCTGTACTTCGTGCTCAGCGTCCGGGAGCTTGCGCTGGCACCTGCGTCCATCTTCAAAGGTGTGCTGTTGGGACTGGGCATGACCGTTGCCGCTGCGTTGGCGCCGGCCCTGGAGGCTACCGCTGTGCCGGCCCGGGCGGCACTCAGCCGCGCCAGCCTGGAACTGGCGGTGCGCCGTCGCTTGCCCTGGCTGGCGCTGGCGGGCCTCCTGTTGTTCGTTCCCGCGGTTGCCTTGCTGCTGGCCGGGCGGGGGCTCGCACCGGCCTTCGCCGGCCTGTTCCTCATGATCATCGGCTGGGCACTGCTGGCGCCGCTGCTGATGCGCATTGCCATGCGCCTGCTCGCACCGCTGCTGGGCAAGTGCGCCGGTCTGCTCGGCAGCATGGCCGCCCGGGGCGTGGAATCGGGGCTGTCACGAACCAGCGTTGCCGCTGCCGCGTTGATGGTGGCGGTCTCGGCAGTGATCGGTGTGGGCACCATGGTGGACAGTTTCCGCTACACCTTCTCCATCTGGCTGGACTCCACCCTGCGTGCTGATGTGTATGTCTCTGTGCCGGGGGGTGCCGCGCTGGACCCGGACCAGATCACGGCGCTACGCGGGGCGGATGGCGTCGCCCGCAGCAGCACGGCCCGGTACCTCCGCGTCGCCGTGAACGATCATCGGTCCCGTCTGCGGGTGTTCGATCTGCCGCCGGACCTGGAAGACAGCTTCAGCATGCAAAGCGGCAATCCCGGGGAGGCCTGGCGCGCCTTTCGGGAGGGCGAGGGTGCCATGATCACCGAACCCTATGCCTGGCATCGGCAACTCGCCGTGGGCGATGAACTCACCATCGCCACCGGCAGCGGCGAGCGTCAGCTGCCGGTGGCCGGCGTGGTCTACGACTACAGCACGTCGGAAGGTGCGGTCATCATTCACCGTCAACTCTACGAGCGGTGGTGGGACGACCCGGTGATCGAATCCGTGGCGCTCTACCTGGAGGACGGGCAATCGATTGACGCCACCATCGACCGACTGCGGGAAATGGTGGCTGACGAGCCGCCATTGCGCTATCAGTCCAACCGCGACATCCGCCGCCTGTCTCTGGATGTATTCGACCAGACCTTCACCATCACCCAGGTTCTGCGCCTCCTGGCGATGATTGTCGCGGTGGTGGGCGTGCTGAGTGCGCTGTTTGCCCTGGCCCTGGAGCGCTCCCGGGAATATGCCGTGCTGCGGGCCACGGGCCTCACTCCTCGTCAGCTCTGGTTCCTGGTCACCGGGCAGAATGCCCTGGTGGGTTTCATTGCCGGCCTGCTGGCGATTCCACTGGGCCTGGGCATGGCAGTGGTGCTGACCCTGGTGATCAACCAGCGCTCCTTTGGCTGGACCATGCAGGTGCTGGTCGAGCCCGGCATTCTGTTGCAGGCGATGGGCCTGGCGGTGATCGCCGCCGTGGTGGCGGGGCTTTATCCCGCCTGGCGAATGGCCTCGACGCCGCCGGCGCTGGCCCTGCGAGAGGATGCGGGATGAAGCGCTGGCTGCCAGTTCCACTATTGCTGCTGCTGGCCGTGGTCATCTGGCTGTGGCTACCATCCCATGACGGCAGTGACACCGGCGGCGAGCCGTTTTCCGTCACCGGCGCCCTCTCCGGTGAGGACGTGGCCGAGGGCTACCCCCGAGTCACCGGCCCGGAGGCGCTGGATTTCCCCCGGGATCACGGCGCCCACCCCGAGTACCGTAACGAATGGTGGTATGTTACGGGCAACCTGGAGGATGCCGATGGCAACCACTACGGCTACCAGATCACCTTTTTCCGCTTCAATGTCGACCCGAATGCACCGCAGCGGGAGTCGGCCCTCGCCACCAATCAGGTCTGGATGGCGCATCTGGCGCTGACGGACAGCGGCAGCGGCCGTTTTCACCACGAGGAGCGGCTGTCCCGCGGGGCCAGCGGGCTGGCTGGCGCTTCGGCGCAGCCCTTCGCCGTCTGGCTGGATGACTGGCGGCTTGACGGTGACGGGGACGATTTCATGCCTTTGCGGCTGCGCGCCGCCATGGACGGCGTCACGGTCGATCTGCGGCTGGACGCTGCCAAGCCCATGGTGCTCCAGGGTGAGCAGGGATACAGCCAGAAAGGCCGCAAGCCGGGTAACGCATCCCGCTATTTCTCATACACCCGCCTGCTTACCGAGGGCAGCATCACGGTGGAAGGCGAGCGATTGGCGGTGGCGGGTACGAGCTGGATGGACCGGGAGTGGGGTACCAGTCCCCTGGAAGAGGAGCAGACGGGCTGGGACTGGTTCTCCATTCAGCTCGATAATGAGCGGGAGATCATGTTCTACCACCTGCGTCGGGCCGACGGCAGCATTGATGCCATGTCCAAGGGCCTGCTGGTGGAGTCGGACGGCAGCAGCAGGGTACTGACACTGGACGAGGTGGAGCTGACCGCCACCCGCCACTGGGAAAGCCCCCTGGGCGACGCCCGTTATCCCGTGGCCTGGCAAATGCGGATCCCCGGCGAGGGGATTGATCTCACGATGGCCGCGCGCACGGACGATCAGGAGCTGCGTAGCGGATTCCGCTACTGGGAGGGGGCCATCGCCATCGAGGGTGAGGATAACGGGGAGTCCATCACGGGTGTTGGTTACGCCGAGCTGACGGGGTATGTGCGGTAGCGGTTGCCTGCGGTGCGTTACGCGCTGCGCGCTAACAGCACCCTACATCAGCCCGTGCCAGATCAGAGCCCCCCGTAGGGTGCGTTAGGCCGAAGGCCGTAACGCACCGCGAAGGCGGTCGCCATGCCCACGGGCCGCGCACAGGCACGAACGTTGGTCCGGTGCGCCGCTTATGGACCGTCAGCGACAGGGATGTCGCTGTCGAGCCCCCAGGGATGGGTTCACGGCGTGTCCATGAGCGGCGTACCGGACCAACGTTCCCCGATCCCGCCGGTCGGGTGTGTTAGCAAACAATCTCAACATTGATTGAAATAGCGCTGGAGGTAGTCCTCGAAGGGCAGATCATCCGCTGCCTCGATGGCCTGCTGTTCGGCGATGGATTCCCGGGCGGCGGTCTCGAAGCGTTCTCGAAGCTCCGGTGAGAGGGGTTCGGCAAGAAACTGCCGGCGATGCTCCTCGGAAACACGCATGGCGAACTCGATGAAACTCTCGCCCTGGTCCCGCATGGTGTCCAGCACTCGGGCCGACGGCGTGCAGCCCGGATCACGAACACGCTGTGCGCAGAGCCGCAGGGCATCGCCATAGGGTGTGCCGTCACGCAACTCATCCAGCAGCTCGGCGGGGCCCGCAAGAGCCTCCATGAGCTCTTCGGCCCAGACCCGCAGCGGCACCGTGGCGCCGTCGGCGCGATACAGCTTGAGGTCAGGGTCGCGGCCCTGCCGCGCCACCAGGCCCTGATTGCAGTTGATGCGGCCGAGTTCATGGCCATCAATGGGCGGGCTTTCCTGCAACAGGCAGAACAGCAACAGCGTCTCGAGAAAACGCAGCTCCCGGCCATCCGCGCCCACATTGACGAACGGGTTCAGATCCAGCGCCCGGATTTCCACGTACTCGACCCCGGCGCGGCGCAGGGCCATGGTAGGCTTTTCGCCGGAGCGTGCCACGGCCTTCGGCCGTACGAAGCTGTAGTACTCGTTCTCTATTTGCAGGATGTTGGTGTTCAGCTGCCGCCATTCGCCATCCACCAGCGTGCCAATGCGCCCGTACTCCGTGTCTGGCGTGCTGATCGCGGCGGTGAGGCTGTCCACGTATCCGTCCAGATCGTTGTAGGAAACCGACAGCCCCGCCTGAGCCTTGTTCTTGTAGCCGATATCGCTCATCCGCAGGGACGTGCCCCAAGGCTCATAGAAGGTGTAGTCGTCGAATATCTGGAAGTGGTAGTTCTGTCCGCCAGTGAACGATTTGCAGACCGCCGGAGACGCCCCGAACAGGAACGGGATGACCCAGCCGTAGCGCTGGAAGTTTCTGATCAGTCCGAAATAGGCTGCGGAGCGAAAGGCCGCCGGGTCGGTGGCGCTGCCATCGGTGGCCTGCAGGGCCTGCAGGAACGCTTCGCTGAACGAGTAATTGAAGTGAATGCCGGAGATCGCCTGCATGGCCCGACCGTAGCGCCAGTCGAGGCCTCGCCGGTAGACATGTTTCATCATTCCCACATTGGACGACCCATACTCTGCGATGGGAATGCTGGCATCACCACCGACAATGCAGGGCATGCTGGTTGCCCAGAGCATTTCGTCGTCGATGTTGTGGTAGGTGAACCGGTGTATGTCCGCGAGGACGCGCAGGGTGTCATCCACATCCTCGAAGGGAGGCGTAATGAACTCCAGCAGGGCCTCGGAATAGTCGGTGGTAATCCAGGGGTGGGTCAGCGCCGAGCCCAGCGCCGTCGGATGCGGGCGTGAAGAGATCGTGCCGTCGGCGGTCACCCGCAGACTTTCCTTTTCCATACCCTTGCGACTGCCGCGCAGTAGCCCGCGTTCGCCGTTGAGCTGGAGGCCGCTCACACGTTTTTCGCTGCTCTTGTACATGCGCCGGAATTCGCTCCACCCAACTATCGGAAACGCGGATTGTGCCCGTCCCGCCGTCAAAATGAAATGTTGCGGGGCTGGACTTCAGGCCGGCATGGGAATGGTCAGCGTGATGCGTGCGCCGCCCAGGTCGCCGGTGTCGATGGTGATGGTTCCGCCATAGGCGCGGCAGAGGTCCGCCACAACGGCAAGCCCGATACCTGAACCGGGCGCCTGCTCGTCGGCGCGTTCGCCGCGATCGAGTACGCGCTGCCGGGAGGCCTCGGATATGCCGGGCCCGTCGTCTTCCACCACCAGGGTCAACGTGCCTGGCCCGTTGTCCATGGCGGCCAGGCGGATATTGCCATCGCAATACCGTGTTGCGTTCTCAACCAGGTTACCGAGCAGCTCCAGCAGTTCTTCTTCCGGCCCGGGAAAGTGCACCGTGGCGTCGCAGTCCAGATCCAGCAAGGGCAGGGGTTGGCGCAAGGCCGCGACCGTCCGCAACAGCCGTTCCGCTACTGGCCGCACCGGGGTCTGGTCGCCCATGCGCTCGCGGCTGCGGCCGGCCCGTGCCAGCTGATAGCGCACGCTGGCGTCAATGCGGTTGATCTGGTCGAGCACGTCCTGGCGACTGCGCCCGTCACCCGGGTTCTCCAGCGCGCCGCGCAGCACGGTGAGCGGTGTCTTGAGACTATGGGCAAGGTCAGCGAGGCTGTGCTGCACCTGTCTGCGGCGTTCCCGCTCGGCACGCAACAAACGGTTGATTCCGTCGGTGAGGGGTTCCAGTTCCTGCGGATACTCGCTCTGCAGGACATCCTGCCGGCCGCGCCTGACCTCCTGCAGTTCGCGCACCGCACGGTGAAGGGGAGCGAGCCCCCAGCGTTGTATCAGCGCCTGGGTGATCAGCAAGGCCGCGGCGGCGGCGCCGAGCCACCCCCAAAGGGTCTGGCGGAACGCGCCCAGCTGACGCAGGCCGTCGGCGCGGGATTCGGCGACGTCCACGATGAATACCCCGGTGCCCGTGTCCGGGTCTTCCCATGACAGGCCGTAGCTCAGGCTGCGGTTTCCCTCCTGATCCAGCTCCAGCAGGCTGTAGGTGAGTTCTCCGGGCGCCGGAATCGGCCCCATGGGCCAGTGCAGCCCCAGTAACGATTCGGACTGCCAGATGGTGTTGCCACTGCCGTCGCGAATGCGTCCATAGAGCCCGGATTCCGGGTGATGGAAGCGGGCTTCCGGCAGGTCGCTGGGCACCTGTAGTTGCCCACCATCGAGCCGAGCCGCGGCGAGCAGGGTATAGACGTGGTTCTGCAGACGGTCCCGGGTGGCCTCAGCCAGGCTGCTGCGATAAGCCTGATCCAGGGCCAGTCCGGTCAAACCGAGGAATACGGCGGCCACCAGGGTGGAAGCCAGAAGCAGCCGCCGCCCGAGGGACGTCCGCTTCATGACCCCTCGTCGTGATCTGCCTGACGCAGGCTGTAGCCAAGGCCGCGATGGGTCACGATGGGTTGCAGTGTGCTGTCCGGGTCCAGCTTCTGGCGAAGGCGCCGAATGAAGACCTCGATCACGTTGCTGTCACGATCGGCCTCATCCGGGTAGAGATGTTCTGTCAGGTCCTGCTTGGAGACCACCTGCCCGGGTCGGAATGCCAGGTACTCAAGCAACCGGTATTCATAGGCTGTGAGGGGGATATCTTCACCATCGAAGCTGAGCTGCTTGTTCGCAGTATGCAGACGATAGGGGCCGAAGGGCAGTTCCGGATGGGCCCATCCGGCCGAGCGACGCAATAGCGCATTGACCCGTGCCAGCAGTTCCTCGAAGTGAAAGGGTTTGGTGAGATAGTCGTCTGCTCCACTCTCAAGCCCGATAACGCGGTCTTGCCAGCCGTCACGGGCCGTCAGGATCAGCACCGGCAGGCGACTGCCTTTTCCCCGCAACTCCCGGATCAGCTCCAGCCCGGAACGCCCTGGCAGTCCGAGATCGACAATGGCCAGGTCCACCGGATAGTCAGTGGCCAGGTGCAGGCCGGTGTCGCCGTCCTCTGCCAGGTCCACCACAAAACCCTCGCTGCTCAGCCGCTGATGAATCTGCTCGCGCAGTGCCGCCTCGTCTTCCACAATCAGGAGTCTCAAATGACACGCTCCCCAGAGAAGTAGTGTTTCGATCGCTGTTTCCGCAACAATGCCGGGTTTACGGCCAACGGTCGAGCGCAGCGAATGCTGCGAGTGTTACCGAACTACTCGTTACCGAAAGCCTCAGTTTGTTACGTTGGGTAACAGTAGAAATAACTGTTGCCGATCTAAGCCACTGTTTTCCATGGAACCCAGTGACAGGCACAGATTCTGCACTACGGTTGGATTGTTCAGGAATTGCGGCGGCGCCATGGGCAGAGATCGCAAAAAACAGGAGGAGTTGACAGAGTCGCGGATGTCTCCCGCCGCGGCTGTCGAATTCCTGCGCCAGCATCAGCCCTTCGCGGACATGGAAGCCGAGGTGCTCACCTACCTTGGGGAGCACGCAAAAGTCGGGTTGTTTGATGCCGGCGCCGTGCTGACCCACCCGGACAACGGGGCTGCCGATACGCTGTTCATCATCATCGATGGGGGAGTCCGGGGTGAGGCCACCGGTGGCGACGGTGCGCACGTCTGGGAGCTGCATCCCGGTGAGATGTTCCCGGTCGGGGCGTTGCTGTCCCGCCGCCCGGTACAGACCGTGGGGCGCGCTGTTGAGAAGACGCGCTGCCTGCAACTTGATCTTGCGGTGTTCGACAGCCTTGTTCAGCGCTCCCGCGTATTCAGTGATTTCTGCACCCGGCGGCTGGCGACGCTGTTCGGTCAGGTCCAGCGTCAGGTGCGCAGCACCGCGCTGGAGGGCCTTGATGGCGGATCCACACTGAATTTCCGCCTTGACGAACGGCTTCGTCAGGAACCGGTTACCTGCCGTCCGGACACCCCGATCCGTGAGGCTCTGCAGACCATGCGCGCCCAACATGTGGGCAGCATGGTGATCAGCGATGACGAGCTGCGTCCACTCGGTGTGTTCACGCTGCCGGATCTGTTGTCGCGGGTCGCCCTGCCGGGGGCTTCCCTGGACCAGC
Source organism: Natronocella acetinitrilica (assembly GCF_024170285.1). Lineage (NCBI taxonomy): Bacteria > Pseudomonadati > Pseudomonadota > Gammaproteobacteria > Chromatiales > Ectothiorhodospiraceae > Natronocella > Natronocella acetinitrilica. The sequence goes on along the minus strand of NZ_JALJXV010000002.1, from coordinate 234,196 downwards.
CCATCGAATCGGTGATGACGCCGAACCCCATCTCCCTGCCGGGGTCGGCTTTTGCTTTCGAGGCGGCCATGCTGATGGCCCAGCATGGTATTCGCCACATCTGCGTGGTGGACCGGGGTCGCCTGCGTGGTGTGGTCTCCGAGCGGGATCTTTTCACGCTGCAGCGGGTCGGGCTGGTCAATCTCAGTCGCGCCATCGCGCGGGCCACCTCCGTGGACACCCTGAGCAGCATCACCCGCGATATTCGCCAACTGGTGGAACAGATGATTGCCCAGGGCATGCGCGCGGGGCAGATCACCCAGATCATCGCCCTGCTCAACGATCGTATTGCCAACCGAATCATCGACCTGCATCTGGAAGAAGCCGAGGATCTGCCGGAGGTCACCTTCTCCTGGCTGGTGTTCGGTAGCGAAGGACGTCGCGAGCAGACGCTCAAGACGGACCAGGACAACGGGATCATCTTTGCGACCCCGCAGGGTGAGACATCCGCCGAGGCGATTCGGGCGGCTTTTACGCCCTGGGCGCGGCGGATCAACGAATCGCTGGACCGATGCGGCTACCCGCTCTGCACGGGCAACATCATGGCCAGCAACCCCGATTGTTGCCTCAGTGCCGACGAGTGGCAGGAGCGATTCCGCCGCTGGGTGGACCAGGGAACCCCCGAGCACCTGCTGAAGGCTTCGATCTATTTCGACTTCCGTGTGCTGCATGGCGATCATGCCGCCGCCGAGTCGCTGCGGGACTGGTTGCTGACCCGCACCGCCGGTAACAGTCGCTTTCGCAAGCAGATGGCAATGAACGCCCTCAACCTGCGACCGCCCCTGGGGGTGATCCGCGATTTCAAGCTGAGCACCGGCGGCGAACACCCCAACACCCTGAATCTCAAGTTGAATGGGGTGGCACCGTTCGTCGATGCCGCCCGCATACTCGCCCTGGCCAACCACGTCCCGGCGACCAACACCACCGAGCGCCTGCGGGGTGCCGCCCGCGCCGGCGCGGTGCGGGCGCACGATGCCGAAGCCTGGGTCGAGGCCTATGAATACATCCAGCTATTGCGTCTGCGCACCAACCAGGAGCAGGCCGCCGCCGGCGAGCCATTGAGCAATCACGTGGCGCCGGACCGGCTCAATCCGCTGGACCGACGAATTCTCAAGGAAGCATTTCGGGAGGCACGGAAGTTACAGGCAAGAATCGCGACGGACTATCAGCTATGAAGTCGTCGCACCACAACCCTGAGGAGGAGGAGCGTCATGACTGATGACGACAAGGCAGCAAGAACGGCTTCACGTTCGGAGTATTGGAAAACCAATCTGCGCATCATTGCATGGTGCATGGGGATCTGGGCCCTGGTGTCCCTGGTGTTCGGGATCATCCTGGTCGAGCCCCTGAATGCAATCCAGATCGCGGGTTATCCGCTGGGCTTCTGGTTCGCCCAGCAGGGTTCGATCTACACGTTCATCGCGTTGATCTTCTTCTACGCCTGGCGCATGAACAAGCTGGATCGCCAGTACGACGTTTACGAAGAATAAGGGGCCCGACAACATGGATCTGCAAACGTTAAGTTTTATCGTGGTGGGCATAACCTTTGCTATCTATATCGGTATCGCCATCTGGGCGAAGGCCGGTACCACCAGTGAGTTCTACGTGGCCGGCAAGGGTATCAATCCCGTTGCCAACGGCATGGCCACTGCGGCGGACTGGATGTCCGCAGCAAGCTTTATTTCCATGGCCGGCCTGATAGCCTTCCTGGGCTACAGCGGCGGCGCCTACCTGATGGGCTGGACCGGCGGCTACGTGCTGATGGCTCTGCTGCTCGCACCCTATCTGCGCAAGTTCGGCAAGTTCACCGTGCCGGAATTTATCGGCGACCGCTTCTACTCGAAGACGGCGCGCGTGGTGGCGGTGATTTCGCTGCTGGCCATGTCCATCACCTACGTTATCGGGCAGATGCGTGGTGTGGGTATCGCCTTCTCCAACATCCTGCAGGTGGACCTGACCGTTGGTCTGGTCTCGGGCATGGTGATTGTGTTCATCTACGCCGTGTTTGGCGGCATGAAGGGCATCACCTACACCCAGATCGCCCAGTACTGCATCATGATCTTCGCCTATACCGTGCCTGCGATTTTCATCTCGCTTCAGCTCACGGGCCACGCGTTCCCGCAGTTCGGTCTGGGCTCCACCGTGGACGACGGCCGTTACCTGCTCGAGGCACTTGACCAGACGCTGGTGGATCTCGGTTTTGCCGCCTATACGGCATCCGGGGCGACGATGACGCAGTTCAACATGTTCCTGCTCACCATCTCGCTCATGATCGGTACCGCTGGCCTGCCCCACGTTATCGTGCGTTTCTTCACCGTGCCGCGTATCCGCGACGCGCGTAAGTCCGCCGGTTGGGCCCTGGTCTTCATCGCCATCCTCTACACCACTGCACCGGCGGTGGGTGCCATGGCCATCTGGAACCTGATCAACACAGTCCAGCCGGGCGAAGTAGGTGCCGAGGACGGCAACTTGCGCTTCGATGACAAGCCTGACTGGATGCTGCGTTGGGAGCAGACCGGCCTGCTGGCCTTCGAGGACAAGAACGAGGACGGGCGTCTGCAGTACTACAACGCCAACAATCCCGAGTTTGCCGCGATGGCCCGTGAGGAATACGGCTGGGAAGGTAGCGAGATCGTGCGGCTTGACCGCGACATCATGGTGCTGGCCAACCCGGAAATCGCCGGGCTGCCAAACTGGGTGATCGCCCTTGTGGCGGCAGGGGGTATCGCGGCAGCGCTGTCCACTGCGGCAGGTCTGTTGCTCGCTATATCGTCATCCATCTCCCATGACCTCCTGAAGGGGACATTCACGCCCAACATCTCGCAGAAGTCCGAACTATTGGCGGCGCGAATCAGTATGGGGGGTGCCATCGTTCTTGCAGGGTATCTGGGGCTCAATCCGCCAGGCTTCGCGGCGGAGGTGGTGGCACTGGCCTTCGGTCTTGCTGCAGCCTCCCTGTTCCCGACGCTGATGATGGGTATCTTCTTCAAGAAGATGAACAAGGAAGGGGCCATTGCCGGCATGCTGGCCGGTCTGTTGAGCACACTGCTCTACATCTTCATCTTCAAGGGCTTCTTCTTCTTCCCGCAGACGGCGTTGCTGCCGGACAACCCCACTGGCTGGTTCTTCGGTATCAACCCAACCGGCTTTGGGGTGATCGGTGCGCTGATCAACTTCGGTGTCGCCTATGGCGTGTCGAAGGTGACCGCTCCGCCGCCGGATCACATCCAGGAGCTGGTGGAAAGCGTTCGCGTGCCGCGGGCCGACTAGGCCTCCGGAGCTCCGGCCGCCGGAATGGTACGATGCTGGCATCGGCCATTCCGGCAGCGCCGGCTCCGCTGGCAACACAGCAACAGGGGCCTGCCGTTTGGCAGGCCTTTTTTTCGGCTGCAGGGCCTGGTTCGCCATGAACGAGACAACGCCGACCCTATCGCCCGTGGAGTCATGGCCGCCGGTTTCCCGGCTACCTGATGCTGAACTGTGCAAGCGGATTGCCGCTGCCCGTTCTGTTGACGAACTGAAACGCATTGCCGCTGCCTTGCCCGAAGTGCAGTTGGCCATGCTGGGCATCGGCCTGCATGCGGTCGCCCAGGGGCGGCGAATCGCGGCACTGGTGGACGCATGCACCTGCCGGCTGATTACCCTGGCAGAACAGGAGATGGGTCCAGCGCCTGCGGCCTATGCCTGGCTTGCCTGTGGGTCCCAGGGGCGGGGCGAGCAGACCATACATACCGATCAGGATAACGCCCTGATCCACGCAGACGGTCTTGATGCCGACACGCTGGACTGGTTCCGGAAGCTGGCCGTTTTTGTCACCGATGGGCTTGCCGGCTGTGGAATCCCCCATTGCCCGGGGGGTGTCAGCCCGGTGGAAGCTGACTGGCGGCGCGACTGTCGCGCCTGGCGCGAAAGGTTGCTCGACACGGTCACCCGTCCCCAGGGCAGGGACGTCATGCTTGCCTCCCATTACTTTGACCTGCGGGTGGTACACGGCGATGCCGCCCTGTTTGACCCCATTCGCAATGAAGCTCTTGCTGCCGCCGCAGGCAATTCCCGCTTTTTGGGTCTACTGGGGGAGAACGTCCTGCGCGGTGCTGCGGGGGGAGATGGGCTGCTCAAGCGACTGCGAGGCCGCTTGATTGCCAACAGCGAGGAATACACCGAGCTAAAGAAAAAGCTGCTTCTGCCAGTGTCGCAACTGGCCTTGCACTATGCTCTGCGGGGAGGTCTGCTGGCCCGTAATACCCAGGACAGACTCGAGGCCGCCGAGCAGGCCGGGACACTGGGGCGGGCAGAGGCGGCAGATCTCAGCACCGCCTACGCCCTGGCCACGCAATTGCGCCTCGAGCATCTCGCGTACTGCCTGCGCCAGGGCGAGGCTCTGAGTAACAGCATCGCTCTTGCACGCCTCGGGCCCCTGCAGCGGCGCTACCTGCAGCAGGCGGTATCGGTGACCCGCCGCGCGCGCCGGGCACTCCGGCTTGCGCTGGGAGGATGACATGACGCGCCTGACGACACTGCTCACGCTAACCGCCGGCCGGCTCGCCCGGCGCGCGCCGGTGACCTGCGGTGTCACCACGCCCTTGCATGAGCTGCTGCCGCGGCTGGCAGAGGCGGTTGTCTGTCACGCAGTGGTACTTGACCGGGAGCGGCAGATCCGTGGGCTGATCGGCCCGGTGGAGCTGCTGTCCAGGCTCCGCGGACCGGATGCGCCTGCGCTGACCGCGGGCGAGATCATGGATCAGGGCGTCCGCGCCGTCCCTGCAGGTGAGCCACTCTATCGACTCTTTGGCACCTTGCGGCAGGGTCGCCCCCTGGCCGTGGTGGATGACGATGGCGGGCTGGTCGGCCTACTGTCGGCAGAGCAGTTCATGGACGCCGCTCTGCCGTCGTCTCTGGGCAGCGGGCCGAACTTCCCCCAGGCGGATACCACCGAGGCTCTCGACGCGTTGAAGCGCAGCCAGGTGGCCATCGCCGCGGACCTGCTGGCGGAAAAGGTGCCGGCAACGGACATCCAGCGATTGCTCTCCGCCCTCAATGACGACCTCTACCGTCGTGTGCTCTCCCGTGTGATTGCCGGTCTGGATGCCGATGGCTGGGGGCGTCCGCCGGTTGCCTTCGCGGTGATCGTCATGGGCTCCGGCGGGCGGCGCGAGAGCCTGCTGGCACCAGACCAGGACAACGGCCTGGTCATCGACGACTATCCTGACGAGCAGCATGCAGCGGTGGATAGCTACTTCGCCGAACTCGGCCATCGTCTTGCGGTTCGCCTTGACCGGGTCGGTATCCCGCTTTGCACCGGCCACGTCATGGCCAGCAATCCCCTGTGGCGCAAGGCACGCTCCCAATGGCTTGCGCAGATTCGCGGCTGGATGCGGCACCGCTCGAATCAGGGGCTGCTCAATGCCTGCATATTGCTGGACATGCGGGCGGTGGCGGGCGAGTTGAGTCTGGCCGACGCCGTTCGCGAGGCCATGGTGGATGCGGTTGCCCGATCGCCGGGTTTTCTCCGCGCCCTGACCCTGAACGAGTCCACCAAGGAGGTTGGCCTCGGCTGGTTCGATCGCCTCATTCCGGAAGGCGGCGAGGGGCCCCACGCCGGCGAACTCAACATCAAGCGAAACGGCATCATGCCCATCGTCGAGGCGATTCGCCTGTACGCGCTGTCTCGTGGCCTAACCGAGACGGGAACCCTGGAACGCCTGGGTCGGCTCGGCGAAGCGGGGCTACTCGATCGGCATGATCTCGATGCCCTCAGTCATGCCTATGGCTACATGTGCTTCCTGCTGCTGCGCCAGCAGGCCGCCGACATGCGTGCCGGGCGTCCGCCGGGGCGGCATGTGCCGCCGGACAGCCTGACCCGGCGGGAAAACGACACCCTGGTCCGCAGCATGAAGGCTTCGCAGGCCCTGTTGCGGCGTCTTCATGCCGACCTCGTGGGGAGTGGAGTCTAGTGCCGCAGTCCCGGACGCTATTGAACGTCATCCTGGGTGGCCTGATCACCCTGGCCCTGGTGCTCCTGATCGGTGTTACCTACGCCGCCTCGCGGGCTGGGGAGGCGGGTAATGATCCATTGGTTCTAGCCATGCTGGGCGGGGGCGGGCTGCTGGGCCTTGTGGCGATTGGCTGGTTCTGTCTGGATCGCCTGCTGCTAAGGCCATCGCGCAAGCTCAACCGCAGCATCCGTGCGCTGCTGGAATCCCGCGGGTCGGATCAGGAACTGATTCTGCCAAGGCGCCATGCACTAGGTTCCCTCCCCGAGACGATACGCGCGCTTGCCGATGCGCTGCGTGGCTCGCGACGGGAGATTCGCAAGGCCATGGAGACTGCCGCCGCCCGGATGGACGAGCAGAAGACCTGGCTAGAGGTCATCCTGCAGGGGCTCTCCGAGGGTGTGCTGGTCTCTAACCGGCAGCACAGAATCATGCTCTACAACCAGGCCGCTGTGTCCATCGTTGGTCTGCCGGATGAACTCGGCCTCGGTCGTCCCCTGTTCAATGTCCTGTCGCGCCCGCCGGTACAACATACCCTGGACAGGCTGGAGCGGCGTCATCGGGACGAGAATGACAAGCGCAGCGCTCTCAGTGCGCCATTCGTCTGTACCAGTGCCGATGCCCGGGTCATGTTGCACGGCAGGATGGCGCTCATACTCGACAGCCAGGGTGAGATCACCGGCTATCTGGTCACCCTGGTGGATATATCCGAGGATGTGGCGCTACTCGCGGCCGGCGATGCTGTGCGCCACGCCCTGACCCGGGACTTGCGCTCCATCGCCGCCAATCTGCGGGCGGCGGCCGAGACCATGGCGCGTTTCCCCGACATGGCTGCGGACGAGCGCAGGGAATTCGACCGTGTGCTACTGAGTGAGAGTGAGGCGCTCAGCGAGCGACTCGATGATCTCGCAGGACGCATTCGCGGCCACCTGCTTGGCCGTTGGCCCATGGCCGACGTGCTGGTCACGGATCTGGTGAGCTGCCTGGAGCAGCGGTTGCAGGATCTCCCCAGGGTGCATGTCACCGCCACCGGCATGCCGCTCTGGTTGAACGGCGACAGCCTGTCCCTGCTTCAGGGGCTGGATTGCCTGGTGCGTCATCTCCACGCCCATAGTGGGGAGGAGGCGTTCGACGTGGAGTCCATGCTTGGCGATCGCAATGTGTACCTGGATATCATCTGGAATGGTTCACCGGTGCCCGATGGCTTGCTTGACGAGTGGCTGGAAACCCGGTGCAGCGAGGACAGCGGCGAGCAGCGTTTGCGGGATATTCTCGAGCGGCACGGTTGCGAAATGTGGAGTCAGCAGGGACGCCGCAAGGGCCAGGCGCTGCTGCGTCTGCCACTGCCGGCGCCAGCGCGGCCACAGTTCCTGAGTGAACCGGAAAAACTGCCGCCGCGGCCGGAATTCTACGACTTCGGCCTGATGCGCGAGCATGAGGGCAGCGACGAAATCGCTTCGCGGCGACTGGCCGACCTCAGCTTCGTGGTGTTCGATTGCGAGATGACCGGGCTGAACCCCCTCGGCGGCGATGAGATCATCTCCATCGCCGGCGTGCGGGTCGTGAAGGGGCGCATTCTGACTGGTGAAACCTTCGAGCGGCTGGTCAATCCGGGGCGGCGGATTCCCGAGGACTCGATTCGTTTCCATGGCATCACCGACGCCGATGTCGCCGACAAACCCAACATCCAGGTGGTGCTGCCGCAATTTCATGCCTTCGCGGGGGACGCCATCCTGGTGGCCCACAATGCCGCCTTCGACATGAAGTTCATCAGCGTGAAGGAGTCTGAGTGCGGGGTCACCTTCCCCAATCCGCTGCTGGATACGCTGCTTCTGTCGTCCATGCTGGACGGCGATGAAGAGGACCATTCCCTCGATGGGGTCTGTGAGCGCTACGGCGTCAGTATTTCCGGTCGCCACACGGCCATGGGGGACACCATGGCTACCGCCGAGGTCCTGGTGCGCATTATCGATCGGCTGGAGGCCCAGGGAATCACCACCTTTGGAGAGGCCATGAAGGCTTCCAGCATGGCGGCGCAGCTAAGGCATCGCTCAGCCTTGCTGGAAGGGGGGCAGGCGGGCACCTAATGAGGGATATCGGTGTCTCTCTATCGCACCCGCCCGGTGACCCGGTCGACCCGGAACACGCGCACCTCGCCCTGGCGGACCAGAACCCGCACCCGGAATTGCCGTTCGTTGACGGTATCGACACCGAGGATGCGGCCGTCGGTGCGAGCCCGCACCAGTTCCACCGCTTCGTCCTGGGTCAGCAGGGGGTCGTCCGCAAACGCCGACGGCACGGGGCCTAGCAGGGTGGCCGCAAGCACAACCGCCGCGAAAGTCATTCGAAGGTTCCGGAGTGAGCAACGCACGGATCGTTCATCCTGCCTGATTGGAGGCCGGGCTTTGGTTACCCGGCGTCCCTGTTGAATGGGCGTCACATCTCTTCTCGATACTGTACCCGATAAGCGACGTTTCAGCCCTGATGCCGAACAATGAACGCCCGGGGCTGAATCAACGCTGAATGCCAGTGTTTCCCCGGCGGACGGGATTAGCCGACGGTCAGGACAATCTTGCCTACGTGCTCACCCTGTTGCATGGCTGCGATGGCCTCTGGCGCCCGGGAGAAATCATGGCTGGCGGCGACGCGGGGGTTGAGGGTTCCCCGCGCCAGGTGCGGCAGCAAGCGTTCCCGCGCCACGCTCATCAGTTGCAGGCGACGTCCCAGGGGCAGGGTGCGCATGGTCATGGCTCTGATCGTCAGCCTTCGAAACAGAAGTCGCGCGGTATCCAGCTGAACCTTCCGGCCCTGAAGCAGGCCGATCAAAACCAGGCAGCCCTCATCCCGCAGCGCCTCCAGCCCCTGTGCCAGTGCCTCGCCACCGAGCATGTCCAGGGCCACGTCGGCGCCGCCATCGGTTGCTGTCCTCACTGCCTCGGGCAGGTTGTCGCCGGCATCGACCAGGGGCACATCTGGCATATCCGCCCCGAGTTGGTCCAGGCGTTCCTGATGCCGGCTGCTGCCGACGCTGAAGCTGCCGAAGGTCCTGAGCAACTGCAGCCCGGCAATGCCGACGACGGAGGTGGCGGCGCGAATGAGCGCCCATTGACCGGGCTGGATGCCGCCTTCCAGGAATAGTGCGCGGTATGCGGTGAGGTAGGCTTCCGGAAAGGCTGCGGCCTCGGCCCAGCCCAGATTAGCCGGCACTGGCAGGGTGTCGAGCTCGTGGACGACCAGTTCGGTTGCGTATGCACCACCGGCTACCAGGCCCATGACCCGGTCGCCCACTTGCCGGGCCCGCACACGAGCGCCGGTCTCGACGATCTCTCCCGCGTACTCCAGGCCGGGGATATCCGCTGGAGCGCCCGGAGGCGCGGGATAGAGACCACGCATTTGCAGGAGGTCGGCGCGGTTGATGCCCACCGAACGCACGGCGACCCGGATGTCTTCCGGGCCGCAGGCAGGGGATGAGGCGGAAGCCTGCCGCAATTGCCCCGCGCCGTCAGTCGACTGAATCTGCCAGATTTGCACGAGCCTGAACCGTGTTTCGGGACAACTAGAGCATGCCCGTCTGCAGCTTCGCCGCGTCGGACATCATCTGGGAACTCCATGGCGGATCGAATACCAGCTCCACCCGGCATTGGTTGACCGTGGGGATGATCTCGATCTTGTCCCGTACATCCGCAGCGATGACCTCGCCCATCCCGCAGCCGGGAGCGGTCAGCGTCATGTCGATTTCAACATCCCGCTGGCCATTCTCGAGCCGGATGAGATCGCAGCGATAGACCAGCCCCAGCTCAACGATGTCGATGGGGATCTCGGGATCAAAAGTGGTGTGGAGCTGATCCCAGACCAGCTGCTCCACGTCCGAATCCGAGGCGTCTTCGGCGAGTTCCGGTGGCGGAACCACATCCCGGCCGATGGCGTCGCCATCACGCCCGGCGATGCGAAACAGATTGCCCTGGATATAGACGGTGTAGCTGCCGCCCAGTGCCTGGGTCAGCACGCCTTCTGCGCCCTGGGGAATCGTGCCCGAATCTCCTGCCGGGATCACGATGGCATCACAGTCACGGCTGAATATGACGGGGTCACCCCGTACCTGGTACATCGAAACTGCCTCCAAAGGACTATCGGCATGTGGACCAAACTGGTCCGAATTCTACCAGTCCTGCCGCGGTGCGTCACGCGTGGTTGCGGCAATTGAGCCCCTTGCAAAAGCCGCGCGGGTCGGTGACCGTAGGCGGGACCCGGCGCCCTGCCGGGCACCTTGGCATTCGGTCACGAAGTCGGAGGAGTAGCAGGCCATGTGGAGCCGTGAACGTAAGCGCAGTCACTGGAAAGTGGCGGTCATGCCCGGGGATGGAATCGGGCCGGAGGTCATGGAGGTGACGGTGCGGGCCCTGCGGGCACTGGTCGACGATGGTGGTCCGGAGCTGGAGCTGGTGGAGTACGGCTGGCCCAGCCATGCCTGGCACCGCGAGCATGGCCGCATGATGCCGGAAGACTGGCGCGAACAACTCGCTGGCCACGACGCCATCCTGCTCGGCGCATTGGGCGATCCCGGTCCGCTGCATGACCCGAACCGCTACCTGCTCTCCGATGGTGTTTCGTTGCAGCCGCTGCTCGCCCTGCGCAAGGGTTTCGATCAGTGGGCCTGCGAGCGTCCGGCGGTGCTGCTTGACGGGGCGCCACAATATATCCGTGACGATCGTGCCCGGGATGTGGACATGCTGGTGATTCGCGAGAACAGCGAGGGCGAGTATGTCGGCCAGGGTGGCCGCCTGCGGCCGGGAACCCCGGACGAGGTGGCGACACAGATGGAGGTGTTCACGCGCCGCGGCGCGGAGCGCATTTTCCGGCATGCCTTTGAGCGGGCCGTTATCAGGGCTGCGGAGCGCGAGGCCGGGCGGCGGCGTCAGCGCGAGTTTCCGTCGCCTGATGGCGGCACTGCGCGGGCCCAGGTTTGCCTGATCACCAAGCGCAATGCCCTGCAGTACTGGGGCGATATGTACACCGAGACTTTCGCCGCGGTGGCGGCGGACTACCCGGCGATTGCCACCCACCACGAACTGGTGGACGCGGCCTGCATGAAATTCGTCACCAGCCCCTGGGCTTTCGACGTGGTGGTGGCGAGCAATCTGCAAGGGGATATCCTGACCGATCTTGCCGCGGTGCTCTGCGGCGGGATGGGAGTCGCGCCGTCCTGCAATCTCAATCCGTCGGATCGCCATCAGCCGCCCATGTTCGAACCTACCCACGGCAGTGCGCCGGATATTGCCGGCAAGAACATCGCCGGACCCACGGCCATGCTGCTGACCGCGGCAATGATGCTGGACTGGATGGGAGAAGAGGACGCCCGCGCGAGGAAAGCGGCGGCTCGCCTGCGGGAAGCAGTGGAGGCCGACCTCCGTGCCCACGGCGGTAGCCGCCGCAGTACCACGGACGTCGCCGACGCAGTGATTGCCGGTCTCGGCTAACCTTCCTGGAGTACGACGGACTGGATCATGGGTTTGAAGCCCCCGTATGCGGGGTATAGACTCTGCGCAAACTTTTGCATGCCATATCCAAGGAGGTGCCCCATGGCTCAACAGATGGGTCAGATTTCTCCGCTGATGAAGCAGTCAAGCGGCATTGTTGCCACGCGGGGAGAGGGCGTTTACCTGTTTGACGAACAGGGCAGACGGTACCTGGACTTTACCTCCGGTATCGGGGTGACCTCCACCGGCCACTGTCACCCAAAGGTAGTGGCCGCGGCGCAGCGCCAGGTTGCGACCCTGGTGCATGGTCAGGCCGCCATCATGAAACATCAGCCCATGCTGGAATTGAACGAGCGGCTTGGCAAGCTGTTGCCGGCGGGCCTCGACCGGATCTTCTATTCCAACTCCGGTGCCGAGGTCATCGAGGCCTCCATTCGTTTGGCAAGGCAGGCCACCGGTCGGCCCAACATCATTGTCTTCCAGGGCGGTTTCCATGGCCGGACCATGGGTGCCCTGTCGGCGACTACCTCCAGCGTCGGCTTGCGTGCCGGCGTGCAGCCGATGATGGGCGGCATCATGGTGACGCCGTTCCCCAATACCTATCGCTACGGCTGGGACGAGCAGACGGCAACCGAGTTCTGTCTGCGTGAACTCGATCACCTGTTCGCGACCCAGACGTCGCCAGCGGAAACTGCCGCGATGCTGATCGAGCCCATTCAGGGTGAGTCGGGATATGTGCCGGCGACCAATGCCTTCATGCAGGGCCTGCGGGAGCGCTGTGATCGCCACGGCATCCTGCTGATGATGGACGAAGTCCAGGCAGGCAACGGCCGCAGTGGCAAGTACTGGGGCCATGAGCACTTCGGCGTCAAGCCCGACGTGCTGATCACCGCCAAGGGGCTTGCCAGCGGCTACCCGCTTTCTGCGCTGGCCTCTCGGCTGGACATCATGGAGAAAGGCTGGCCGGGGTCCCAGGGGGGCACTTACGGCGGCAACGCTGTTGCCTGCGCCGCCGCGGTGGCCACGCTGGACGTGATTGAAGAAGAGGGACTGGTGGAGAATGCCGCGAAGCAGGGTGAGCACCTCTGGCAGCGTCTGGCAGAGCTGAAGGCCAGTGACCCGTCCATCGGGGACCTGCGGGGCAAGGGGCTCATGCTGGGCACGGAAATGGTCGATGACGAAGGTCGGCCGGACGGCCCCCGCTCCATGCGTATTCTGCAGGAGGCCGAGAAGCGCGGTTTGCTGCTGATTCGCTGCGGCGCCTATGGCGGCCAGATCGTCCGCTGGTTGCCGCCGCTCACCGTGAATCGTCAGCAGGTTGATGCAGCAGTGGACATTTTCGTAGAGGCGCTGAAGGCCTCGGCCGAGCATTGATTCGCTTAGCGGGTGCACGCGCCGCTGCGTCACGTTAGAGTGTGGGCCTGACAACCATGACACCGCGGTCCTGCCGGCACCGCCTGGGGGAGTGAAGAGGATGGATCTGGATTCAATACGCAGCGCCTATCGACGATATGCGAATCACTACGATCGGATCTTTGGGCCAGTATTCAATCCGGGTCGCAAGCTCGCCATGCAGGCGCTGGATATCCAGTCCGGGGACCGGGTGCTGGAAGTCGGCGTGGGTACGGGATTATCCCTGCCCTATTATCCGGAGGAGAGCCGGGTTGTCGGGATCGATATCTCACCCGAGATGCTCGCCAAGGCGCAGGCCAGGGCCAGGGAGCAGGGGCTCGACCAGGTCGAGGATCTGCTGGTCATGGATGCCGAGGCACTGGAGTTCCCCGACAACAGTTTCGATGCCGTGGTTGCCATGTACGTGGCTTCCGTGGTCCCTCACCCGGACCGGCTGATCAGCGAAATGCGGCGGGTCTGCGTACCGGGTGGGGACATCCTCATCATCAACCACTTTGCATCCACCAATCCGGTGTTGCGTGGGCTCGAAAAAGGTCTGCGTCCCCTGTCGAAGCTGTTGGGTTTTCGACCCGACATGGATCTTGCCTCCCTGCCGGAGCAGGAGGATTTCCAGCGTATTGGCGTGCGTAACGCCAATATTTTCGGCTACTGGAAGCTGGTGCATTACCGCAACGGCGAAGTCGATGCCCCTGTGCCGGACCAGGCCCGGGTCGCTGCCGGCAAATAAGGGCTGCTCCATGGGCCTTGCGCCTCCACGGCGCTGAGCGTTCCTGGCGTCGGAGGTTGAGTTGCAGGCGGTCATCACCATCGCGCTGCCATTTTTCGCGCTGATTTTCACTGGCTACGCGGCGGGGCAGAGTCGTCTGTTGCCCGCCAGCGCCATCAGCGGCCTCAGCACCTTCGTCTTCTACTTTGCGCTGCCGGCGCTGTTGCTGGTCAGCATCGCCGATTCCCCGGTAGACCGCATTGCTGACCCGCGACTCCTTCTGGCCTGGCTCGGTCCGAGCCTGCTCCTTTTTGTTGCCACCTATCTGCTTGCCGGCCGACTGTTTCACTCCAGTCGTTCTGAGCGGGCGCTACAGGCCCTCAGCTCGGTCTTCTCCAACGTGGGGTTTGTCGGCTTGCCGCTGGTCATCGTTGCGCTGGGCAGCGAGGCGATTCTGCCGGCGGTGGTGGTGGTGCTGATCGATACCATCATCATGATCGGGATCGCCACCGCGTTGATCGAGTCGGATCAGGGGCGCACGGGCGGTCTGCTGCAGGTTGCTCGCACCGTGGCCTCAGGCGTGGTGAGGAACCCGATCATCCTGGCCAGCGCTTTCGGGGTGTTGCTGGGTGCCACCGGCTGGCGCTTGCCCGGCCCCGTCGATGCCTATCTCGGTTTGCTGGGGGCCGCTGCTGCCCCCGCTGCGCTGTTTGCCCTGGGTGCGTCGCTGGCGGGGCGTCGACTCGGGCAGGAACTGGGTCAGACCAGCGTGCTGATCGCCTTAAAGCTGCTGGTTCATCCGTTGCTGGTCTGGGCGGTGGCAATACTGCTGGATCTGCCGCCGCTGTGGGTGGCTGTGCTGGTCATACAGGCCTCGCTGCCCGTGGCCGCCAATGTTTACGTGTTGGCCCAACGCTATCAGGTGGCCGTCACCCAGGCATCCACGGTCATCTTCATGTCCACGGTGGTGGCCGTTGTCACGGTATCCATTGTGGTTTCGCTGTTCGTGCCTTGAGATCCGGTACGCGCTCCTAACGCTGCCAGAGCCGCGCCGCACCCACGACCGGGCGCAACAGGAGTCGGGTGAGTGCCCGTAGCCGGGGCCGCTCGGCAATAACCGCAGCGACTGGTGGGCTCAACGATTCGTAGCCATGGATGAACCAGCGACCCAGTCTGTGCTGCTGCAGCACGTCATCGCGAAAGGCGCGCAGTGCCTGAATCTCTTCCGCCATGGGCGTGCCGTAGGCGGCGGTGGCAATAAAGCAGGGGCTGCTGCTGCTACTGCTCGCGATACGGTCCATTCTGACGGGTGGCGCTGTGCCGAGACTCACCACCGCTGACAGACAGCACTCGTCGCTGCTTCCGCCCAGGGCCGCGATCCGATAGTCGTAGCGTGCCTCTCTCAGGTCATCGATTGCCGTGTCCATGAAAGAGCCGGCATCGGCGGGCAGGACCGGTGAGACGGTTTCCCAGTCTCCAGCCGTTTCGCGGCGCTGCACCACGTAGCCATCATTGCGGTTGGAGTTGTCGAGCCAGGCGACTTCGACGCGACTGCCATTATTCCGTGGCAAAGCGACGACATGGGAGGCCGGCATCGGGTCCAGACTGGTCTGGTCGGCGGTTATCGCCGCCGCCGTGTCGAGGCGTCCCCCAGCCAGAACGACCCCGTCCCAGCGGGCATCGCGGGTCGCACTGCTCACCAGGATCTCCCGCAGAGACTTGACATCCAGATCCGGAGTCAGGGACAGACGCAGTGCCGCGGCTCCCACCACCATGGGCGCCGCCATGGACGTGCCGGACAGGCCCGCCCAGCCGTCGATCAGCGCGTTGTCATCGTCCTGATCAATATAGGTGCTGATAATCGCACCGCCGTTGCTCTGGGTTGATCCTCCCGGTGCCGCCAGCAAGACGGTGTTGCCGCCAAACCGGCTGTAGGCGGCTCTGGACCCGTCGCGCAGCGAGGCGGCCACGCCGATGACATTGGTCAGCCGGTGGCTGGCCGGAAAGAAGCGCGGCGTGCCGTCGTCATTATCGCCGCCGTCATTGCCTGCGGCGGCAACCACCAGGACGTTTTGTTCCCGGGCGCGTTGCAGTATCTCCAGTTCATAGGTGCTGGGTTGCCCGTTGGGAGGCCGGTAACCATAACTGGCATTGATGACCAGGGGCCGACCCTCGGCACGCGCCATTGCGTAGAGGATCGCATTGCTGGTGTCCACCACATTGCCACGACCCACATCTTCAAGGGCCTTGAGCGGTAGCAGGCCGACCCGCCAGTTGAAACCGGCAACGACGGAATCGCTAGCGTCGGTGACGGCACCAATGATGCCGGCGATATGGGTGCCATGGCCGTTGCGATCTTCGAAGTCACGACGGCTCGACGGGCAGTTTGCGCTGGGGTCGAAGTTGGTGTTCGTGCCCCGGATTTCGCAGCCTAGCTCGACAAGCACATTGCCTTGCAGATCACGGTGTGTGGCCCGGATACCGGTGTCGATGATCGCCACCAGGACGTCGCTGCTGCCAATGGGGTTCCCTGCGCCGGTGGCGTCGCGCCAGGCCTGCCAGGCGGCGGGTAGCAGGGTGGCGCCGGTGCCGGTGTCATCCAGGCACTGGCCGCTGTTCTGCTCGATGCAGACCCACCATTGCGCGTCCACCAGTTCCCCGGACGGCAGAGGTGCCTGGGTTTCGACGATGTAGTTTGGTTCGGCGTAGCGGACGTCCGGGTCGTTGCGATAACGCGCGAGTACCGCTTCGAAGTGCTCTTCAGGTGCGGGGCGTACGATTTCTGTGGCCGGCATCGGCAGGTCTCGAAGCCGCTCTGCCCCATGCACCTGGTGTCGCCCGGTATCCGCAAGCTGTAACCCCTCGTCGTGATAGGCCACGATGATCTCGCCGGTATGGGGTGCGAGAGCCTCGGACGCCGGCAGGGGCAGCGCGAGAAACAGACACAGGGCAAGCAGTACCGATCGCATTTCGTCTTCCGGTGGCGGGATGGCAGTGTGCGAATGATGTCACAGGCGTGTGCTTGCGGGGAGGTGTGGCCGATCATCGGTAGTGAAAACCGGGCGACGGGGATGCGCGGAAAACCTGTGCGCCGTGATTGGCGCCCAGGTGGGGTAGCGAGCCACGGGCTTGGGCTTGCCATTGCACGTCGTGCCGTCATCGCCCACATCCGGCTCGAGGGTGGGCTTGAGGTCGAACTGGAGATGCCGTTCGGGTCTAACGCTCGATGAAGCCCTTGACGTCGTCTGGCGAGGCCTGATCCCAGCCGACAAAGTGACAGCTCACGCAGTCATCATTGGCCAGCAGGGCCAGTAATTCCTGTCGGCGCTCCAGGGTGACCGGTGGTATCTGGTGCAGCACGAAGATATCCAGCGCTGTTTCCCGCACCTGCTCCAGCGGTGCCTCCTGTCGCATCATTACCCTGGTGCTCGGCATTTGTCCGTGAAAGCCGGTCTCCTGCCTGATGCGCTCGGCACCGAGGTCGGAGAGTTGGCAGATCCAGTGGCCACGCATGTCAGTTCACTCTTGCAGATTGTGATGGTTGTCGATGGATTCCAGGTGGCTCAGTGCCGCCCGGTAGTGATCCCGTCCGTCGTCCGCCATGGCTGCCGCGCGTCGTGCGACGGGGAATGCCTCGACGAGGCGGTGCTGACGAATGAGGGCCCAGGCCAGGTTGTGGTTGGCCGCGGCGCTGCCTTCATCCAGGCGTAACGCCTCGCGGTAGGCTGTTTCCGCGTCGTCAAAGCGGTCCTGCTGGTAATGGGCGTTACCGAGGCCGATCCAGCCCGTGGCATTGTCCGGCCACCGAGCTGTTGCCGCCGCGTAGGCCTGCTCCGCAGCAGTGAACCGGGAGACCGCCTCAAGAGCAGCCGCACTGCGCAGGTAGTTACCTGGTTCCGCGCGGCTCGGAAAATCGCCGGGCTGGTGAACGGTCATGGCCCAGTGGTCGGCAAGTTGCCAGCTGCGCTCGAAAGCCCGCAGCGACATGACCTCCCGTTCCGTGGTGCCGGAACGCAATACCACTTCCCGGGCACCCAGATCAAAGCCCACCACCACCGCGTAGTGCCAGACCGGCCAGCGCTGCAGGCCAAGGTTCTGCATCACCAGCACCGGATGGCCAGCCGCCACTTCGGCAAATACATCTTCCAGGCTGGGCTCATGCACATAGCCAACCAGGCCTGCTCGGCGAGTCGCACCGAGCAGCTCCGGTTGCAGGCTGCCTGCGCGCTCCGGCAGATAGATGCGGGGGGTGAGATCCTCCGGCACCACGTCCTCGCCGAGATACGCCATGACCGTTGCCAGGGCGGCGGGCCCGCACTGGTAGGCTTCCTGGGGGAAAAATGGCACGTCGGTGAGTTCAATTGCTGACGGCAGTTCCGTGGTGCTGGGTGAAAGCGCAGTGTGCTGGGCAGGGCGCGTCGCACAACCGGCCAGCAACAGCAGCATCAGGCCCAGTGTGACGAGCATGCCCACGCCGGAGAATGCAACTCCGGCGGGGCGGCTCTGCGGGGCGGCGAGCCGGCTATGGTATGGGCACGTCCGCATTGCCGGAGATACCTATCGCAACAGCAGTATGAGCAGAATCAGCACCAGCAATAGCACGACCGCACCGCTCGCACCGGCCGGCATGTCGTCGATCCGCTGGGCAAGCTCAAGCGCCTCCTGGTCGGTCAGGCTTGCAACGCGTTCCTTGGCTTCTTCCGGTGAGACGCCGTATTCAATCAGCTTGTCGCGCACATCATCCCGGTCCAGAAGGCCCAGCACGGCGGCACGCTCCAGTTGTGCCTGTTCGGCGAGGACAGTATCGGTTCCGACGATACCGGCTGATGCGCTCTGCGCCATGAGGCCCATGGCAAGGAAGACGAACATCAGCGGGTAGGCCAGAAATCGGGTTCGTCGGAGCAATGACTGCATGAGTGACCTCCAGTGGCGGCGAGCTTGTAGCCCGGCCGTATTGTTTAGTAGTTGGCGATGACCAAGCGGAGCTCGCTCCACCGTCGCCCTCAATCTACCCGGTCCCGCGACAGAGCAAAAGTGCGTTGGCCGCAATGTCGGCAAGGGGTGACAGTCAGGAAAATACCGTGTCGATGGGTTGCTCGCCGTCCAGCAAATCGTACTCGCGATTGCGCAGCGCCCGGTTGCGGGCTACGGCCAGCAGTGCATGGGCGACATTGCCCCGGGAGATATCGATATGCTCCACGGCTTCCGGATCCGTCGTGATGCAGCCACTTGGCGGCTCATCCGTCAGCCGACCCGGTTTAAGAATGACATGTTCTGTAGCGGCATGGCGCAGATACTGATCCGCCGCGAACTTGGCGGCACAGTAGGGCCGGAGCTTTTCCGGTGCGGCAAGCGGGTTGGCGGCGCGCATGGCGCTGACCATCACGAAACGCCCCAGGCCGCGTTCATCAGCCAGATCGACAGCGCGAATGGCGCCGTAGAGGTCCACCATCAGCGTCTTGTCGGCGCCGGTTGTCGGGCCGGACCCCGCTGTGAAAATGACTTGCTCGCAGTTTTCATAAGCAGAGGCGAAATCGCCTTCCAGATCCGCGATGACGGTTTCCACGCCCAGCTGATTGAAGAAATCAGCCTGGCCGCCGTCACGAATCATGGCTCGAATCGGCAGGCCCGACTGCGCCGCCAGGACACAGAATTGGCGCCCTATCTTTCCGTTGGCGCCAATGACCAGAGTTTTCATCGTGAAGTCTCCCGGTGGTTAAGGAAGTGTGAATACTTCAGCGCTTGCTTGATAGTTTTTAACAATTAAATAGACGCTTATTATTCATTGGCATCTATTACGATTGTGTTCCACACTAACATCATAGTTTTGTTGTTTTTCCTAAGGGAGTGACCACGCCATGACGCAGCCAATGGAAATCAATATCGGCATCAGCGAAGCCAATCGGGAGCAGATTGCTCACGGCCTGTCGAGGTTGCTTGCCGACAGCTACTCGTTGTACCTCAAGACTCACAATTTTCACTGGAACGTGTCCGGACCCATGTTCCAGACGCTGCATCAGATGTTCGAGGAGCAGTATCTCGAACTGGCCACGGCGGTTGATGAAATTGCCGAACGCATTCGGGCGCTTGGCTACCCGGCGCCGGGTAGCTATTCGCAGTTCGCGCAACTGACCTCCATTCCGGAGGAGACGGGGACGCCAACGGCGGATGAGATGATCCGACAGCTGGTGCGCGATCAGGAGGCGGTCGTGCGCACGGCACGGGAGGTCTTCCCGGCAGTGGAAAATGCAAACGATGAACCCAGCGCGGATTTGCTTACCCAGCGCATGCAGGTCCATGAGAAGACGGCCTGGATGCTGAGGAGCCTGCTGCAGTAATCAGTTGAGAGCTGCTCCGTGAATTTCGACGAGTACGGTCGTCTCGATGCCCTCGGGATGGCCGGGCTCGTTGGTAGCGGAGACGTCACCCCGGAAGAATTACTGAATCTTGCCAGGCAACGGCTGGATTCGGTGAATCCGACCCTTAACGCCGTGATCGCCGATGTTCCGCCGACACCCGGAGGCAATGGTCGCTTTCACGGCGTGCCGTTCCTGCTTAAGGACATCTTCCACCATGTGCGCGGCCTGCCCACGTCCTGTGGCAGCCGCGCTTTCGCCGCCATACCTGCTGACCATGACTCCACGTTCGTCCAGCGGTGCCGCGCGGCGGGTCTGGTGGTGTTCGGCAAGACCAATCTTCCTGAACTCGGGCTGAAAGCCGTGTCGGAGAACGACCTCCATGGAGCGACGCGTAATCCGTGGAATACGGCACTCACTCCGGGCGGTTCCAGCGGTGGTGCTGCGGCGGCGGTTGCTGCCGGTGTGGTGCCCATGGCCGCCGCCAACGATGGTGGTGGATCGATTCGGATCCCCGCGGCCCACTGCGGTCTGTTTGGTCTCAAGCCTTCCCGCGGCCGGGTGCCGCCCGGGCCGTCGGTGGCCGAGGTGTGGGAGGGGGCGTGCAGTGATCACGTGATCACGCGTACGGTGCGGGATAGTGCAGCGATGCTGGATGCCCTGCACGGTGCGGATGCCGGGGCGCCGTTTGACATCCCCCCTCCAGAGCGACCCTATCTTGACGAATGCAGCCGTGAGCCCGGCCGCCTGCGCATCGCCTACAGCGTCCGTTCTCCCATCGACCGGCCGGTACATCCGGATCATGCCGGCGCCGTGGAGCGGACTGCCGTGCTGCTACAGGGGCTTGGTCACGAGGTGGAAGAGGCAGCCCCGGCAATCGACGGCATGGAGCTGGCACGCTGCTACCTCATGCTTTATTTCGGGCAGGTGGCGGCCATGGTGCGGGGGCGGTCGGTTCGCGGTTTCGAGCTGGATACCCGCGCACTGGCCATGCTGGGCCGCGCCCTGGACAGCGGTGCGTACGTTCGGGCCCATGCACGTTGGAATACGTTCTCCAGGGCCATGGGCGCGTTCCTCTCCCGATACGATCTCTACCTGACGCCGACGACGGCTACACCGCCTGCGCAGATCGGTGCGCTGCAGACGCCGTGGTTAGAGCGCCTGGCGCTTCGGCCATTGCTCTGGCTGCGCGCCGGTCGCTTGCTGTTGCACAGCGGCATGGTGGAGAAGCTGGCCTTGCGCAGCCTTGAACGCACACCGTTTACACAGCTCGCAAACCTCACCGGTCTGCCTGCCATGTCGGTGCCGCTATTCCTGAGTGGTGAAGGGTTGCCGGTGGGTAGTCATTTCACCGCGCCGTTCGGGCGCGAGGATCAACTGTTCCGCCTGGCGGCCCAGTTAGAGGGCGCAAACCCCTGGGGGCAGCGCCTGCCTCGTTTTTTGCTATGATTCCGCGCCGGTGGTTGTCCGCAAGGTCGAGGAGTTCAGATGATGAGCGCAGTGCTGCGCAGGATGTTGCTGATTGGTCTGTTGGGTCTCTCGGTGGCCGGGGTCCAGGCAGAGGTGCTGGTGGAATCTGCCTGGGTGCGGGAAGTACCCCCCGTTTCCGAGCATTCCGCGGCCTACATGCGGTTGGTCAACACTGGCGAACAGGAGCGGCGCCTCGTTGCCGCCGAGACTTCGGGTTTCAGCCGTGTGGAGATTCACGAATCCATTGAGAGGGACGGCGTTGCCCGCATGGAGCACCGCGACGCCATCGTCATCCCTCCGGGTGGGGAGGCCATACTGCAGCCGGGTGGCTACCATCTCATGTTGATGCGACGCACCGGCGAAGCCCCTCGGGCGGGGGACGATATTCAACTTGAACTGGTATTTGCCGACGGCGAGCGAATGACGGTGATGGCCGAAGTCTCCCGTCATGGACCTGACGGTGAGGCCGGTGAGCACCATCATGACCATGACCGCGACGGTCATGGCCACGGTCACTGATCGGCTCAATCCAATTGGGCTGTCAGTTCGTTGGGGCATTCCTTGCCGGTGCGGAGTTGCTCGAGGTTGGTCAGCGTGACCTCTGAAATCTGCGCCATGGCCTCTTCCGTGAAGAAGCCCTGATGGCCCGTGATCAGGACATTGGGGAAGGTCAGCAGGCGCGAGAGCATGTCGTCGGTGAGGATTTCGTCCGATAGGTCGCGAAAGAAGACCGGCCCTTCCTGTTCGTAGACGTCCAGCGCCAGATACCCCACACGCCCCGATTTCAGCGCCTCGATGACGGCCTGGGTATCCACCAGCCCGCCGCGGCTCGTGTTCACCAGCATGACGCCGTCACGCATCTTCGACAGGGCGTCGTGGCTGATCATGTGGTGATTGTCCTCGGTGAGCGGGCAGTGCAGGCTGATCAGGTCCGCCTGACCATAAAGTTCATCCAGGCTCACATATTCGCCACCCAGCGCCACGAAATCCGGGTTCTCGAAGACGTCATAGCCGATCAGGCGCAGCCCGAAGCCCGACATCACCCTGGCGGTGGCAACGCCGATCCGCCCGGTGCCCACCAGCCCCGCCGTGCGTCCATGCAGGTTGAAGCCCAGCAGCCCGTTGAGATTGAAGTTGCCTTCCCGAACCCGGTTGAAGGCACGATGGGTATTGCGGTTGAGCGTCAGTGCCAGCGCCATGGTGTGCTCGGCGACAGCCTCCGGCGAGTAGGCCGGCACACGGACAACGGCGAGCCCCAGTTCCCGGGCCGCGTTCAGGTCTACGTTGTTGAAGCCGGCACAGCGCATGGCGATGACCTGCACCCCGGCCTCTTTCAGTGCCGCCAGGCAGTCGTGGTCCAGGTTGTCGTTGACGAAGGCGCAGACCGCATCGACGCCACTGGCGAGCCTGGCCGTGTCGGCGTCGAGCTTGGCTTCACTGAAGTGGAGCTCAAAGCCGAACGCCGCATTCGCGGCAGTGAAGAACTGCTCGTCATACTTCTGGGCGCTGTAGAAGCGTATGCGCATGTTGGTCACTCCGGCGGCGATCAGGCGCCCCTTGGCACGGTCTGGGGCTCGATGAACTCGAACAGTCCTTCCAGACCGCCTTCACGGCCATAGCCGGACTGTTTCATGCCGCCGAAGGGCGCCTCCGGCGTGGGGCCGGTGCCGGTGTTATGCCCGACATGGGCGAACTCCAATTGCGCAATCACGCGATCTGCCCGGGCATCGTCACGGGTGAACAGGTAACTGGCCAGCCCGAACTCCGTGGCGTTGGCCAGTTCGATGGCTTGCGCCTCGTCGGCGAACTCCACCAGCGGTACCAGCGGCCCGAAGGTCTCTTCCCGCCAGCAGGCCATCTCCGGCGTGGCCCCTTTCAGGATGGTGGGCGGGAAGAAGCCGCCCCAGTCCTGATCAATGGCTTTCGGCAACTCTCCGGCGACGATTTCCGCGCCCTTGTCGACGGCGTCCTGCACATGACGGCGCACCTTGTCGAAACCGTTGCGATCGATCAGTGGGCCGATGTCAGTCCCTTCGGCCATGCCGTCTCCCACAGTCATCTTCGACACACGTTCCTGCAGCCGACTGGCGAATGCGTCCGCCGCTCCGGACTGCACCAGAATGCGGTTGGCGCAAACACAGGTCTGGCCGCCGCCACGGAATTTGTTGGCGATGAGGTTATCTGCTGCTGCGTCCAGGTCGGCGTCATCGAAGATGATATAGGGTGCGTTGCCACCCAGCTCCAGGGTGAGTTTTTTCACCTCGGGTGCGCACTTCTTGATGAGTTCGCGGCCCACCTCGGTGGAACCCGTGAAGCTCACCACGCGCACATCCGGGTGGGCGCAGAGCGTGTCACCGATGGGGCCGGCGCTGCCCATTACCAGGTTGACCTTGCCCGCGGGCAGCTTGACCACATCGTGCAGCAGTGTGAACAGAGCGATCATGGTCAGCGGCGTCTTGGAAGACGGCTTGATCACCGATGGGCAGTCAGCGGCAATAGCGGCGGACAGCTTCTTCGCGATCATGCCGGCAGGGAAGTTCCAGGGCGTGATCAGCCCGACCACGCCGGCGGGGCGGTAGTGCACTGTCCACGAGCAACCCCGTGGCTGTTCGTCGAGCTTGCGCGGCGCAAGTTCGTGCACGTGCTTGGCGCAATAGGCGAAAAAGCCTGCCGCGTAGTCGACTTCGCCCTTGCCCTCGGCCAACGGCTTGCCATGTTCCAGCGTCAGAATGCGGCCGATTTCGTCCCGGTGTTCGGTGAGGGCGGCGGCAATGGCCTCCAGCCACTGTCGGCGCTGATCCAGGCTTGCGGGTTTTGCCAGCGCTCCGCGGGCAGCGGCAATGGCGCGTTCCGTTTCCGCTGCACCCATGTTGGGGATCTCGTGCAGCAGTTCGCCGGTTGCCGGATTGGTGACTGCCACGCGCTTGCCGCTGTCGGCGTCGACCCACTGGCCGTTGATATAACCCTGAACGTGCTGGAGTAGAGGTGAATCGATCATGCTGACCCCCGTGAATGAAGCCGGTTGATGTCATGGATCACCGGCTCCGGAGAATGTAAGTTCCCGGACGTTAAACACGGCGCTCGACCCCGTCAACCGGACTTGCCGCAAATCACACGGACGGCGCGGTGTTGCCGGGCATGAGGCGTAGAGCGCATAAGTCTTGACCGGGGCTGGCGGCGCGGCCCATAGTCCTCCGGAAAGGCCCCGCTGAAGGGCCGTAACGCAAACACTCGGTCGTTTGGAGCAAGGCATGGCAGTCAATCCGGTTGATACCGATCTCACTGAACTCGATGACACGCGGGATTCCACCTGGAGCCCTTACCTGCGGGCAATCCCGGTGTCGGGTATTCGGCGCATGGTGGACGTGGCGTCGAAGATGGATGACGTGATTCACCTGTCCATCGGTCAGCCGAATTTCCCGACGCCGCGGCATATCATCGATGCTCACATCGACGCCCTGGAACAGGGTCAGACCGGCTACACCATGGATGCCGGACTGCCGGAGCTGCTGGATGCCCTGGCCGAGTACTACGGCAAGCGCTACAACCGCACACTGACCCCGGAGAACATCCTGGTGACCACCGGCGCCACCGAGGCCATGTATCTGGCACTGACCGCCACCTCGGCACCCGGTCGGCAGTTTCTGGTGACCGACCCCACCTTCCTGCTCTATGCACCGCTGATCCGCATGAACGGCGGTGAAGTGAAATACATTCCGACCCGCGCCGAGAACGGCCATCAGCTCGATCCCCAGGAAGTCATCGACGCCATGGGGATGCGCACCTACGGTATCGTGCTGAACTCGCCCAGCAACCCCACGGGTACCGTCTATCCGCGAGAGACCATCGAGACCATCCTGGAGGAGGCCGCCTACCGCGGCATCTACGTCTACAGCGACGAGGTCTACGATCACCTGCTGTTGGATGATATCGAATTCCCCAGCGTGCTGCGCTATGCGCCGGACCTCGACAACGTCATGATGGTGTCCAGCTTCTCCAAGACCTTCAGCATGGCCGGGCTGCGCATCGGCTGGCTCATTTCCAGTCAGGGCGCGATTCGCAAGCTGCGCCGCTATCACATGTTCACCACCACCGTGGCAAACACGCCTGCCCAATGGGCCGGCGTGGCGGCCCTGCGTGGCCCCATGGATTGCGTCGATGACATGGTCAAGGAATATGCGGCCCGCCGGGATCGACTGGTACAGCTTGTGGGAGACACGCCCAACCTTACCGGCTACTGGCCCCAGGGCGCCTTCTACATGTTCCCGAGTCTGCCGGCACGCACCGACGCCTCCAAGGTCTGCATGCGGATGCTGCGTGAGACCGGGGTCTGCACGGTTCCCGGGGATGCCTTTGGCGAGAGCTGTCTGAACTCCTTCCGCATCAGCTACAGCACCTCCATGGACAAGATCGAGGAAGCCTTCGAGCGGATCATGCCCTGGCTGGACAAGCAGACTTTCGAATGAGTGATGCCGTCCTGATCCGGCGCGAGGGAGCGGTTCTCTGGATTCGCTTCAACCGTCCGGAAAAACGCAATGCCCTCACCAGCCCCATGTATGAGGCGATCTGTGATGGCGTGCGTGAGGCGCGGGACGACAGCGGCGTCAGGGTGCTTGCCTTCGGCGGCGAGGGCGATGCCTTTACCGCCGGTAACGACCTGCAGGACTTCGCCACCTGGGGCGACTTCCTGCAGCGCGGCGCCCAGCCACCCGTTCTGGAACTCATCGACCTGGTGGCGGACTTCGACAAGCCCATGATTGCCGCCGTGCGGGGTGCTGCTGTTGGCATCGGCACGACCCTGCTGTTGCATTGCGATGTGGTGCTTGCCAGTGGTACGGCGAAGTTCTGCATGCCCTTCGCCGGGCTTGGCGTGGTGCCGGAGTTCGGCGCCTCCTGGCTCTTGCCCCGGATTGCCGGGCGGGTGCTGGCCTCCCATGCGCTGCTGACGGCAGAGCCCTTTGATCTCGACCGGGCCGTTCAACTGGGTATCGTGTCGGAGCCCTGCGGCGATGGCGAACTGGATCAGCGCGCTACCGAGCGAGCGGCGAAGCTCGCCGCCATGCCGCCTCTGGCGCTCAAGGCAACACGTCGATTATTGCGGTCGGAGGCTGAGCAAGCAGAGCTGCGTAAGGTGATCCACGCGGAGAAGCTGGCCTTTATCGAGGGGCTGGCATCGGCCGAGCACCGTGAGGCGGTGACAGCGTTTTTCGAGAAGCGGCCACCCCGGTTCGATGGCTGCTGACCATGGCTGACATCGCCACCCTTCGCCGCCTTTTGCGGGACACCAGAACCATCGCCGTGGTGGGGTTGTCCGCCAACTGGTATCGCCCCAGCTTTTTCGCCGCCAAGTACATGCAGGACCACGGTTATCGCATCATCCCCGTGAATCCGGCCTACACCGAGGTGCTGGGCGAGACCTGCTACCCGAGTCTGGAAGCTATTCCCGAGCCGGTGGACATGGTGGACGTCTTCCGCCGCGCCGAGGAACTGCCCGCCATCGTGGACAGCGCCATCGCCATCGGCGCCCGAACCGTCTGGATGCAGCTCGGCGTGATCAACCAGGAAGCTGCCGAGCGTGCCCGGGCAGCAGGGCTCGACGTCGTCATGGACCGTTGCGTGAAGATCGAGCACGGGCGGTTGTTCGGCGGCCTACGCTGGATGGGGGTGAACACGGGGGTGATCTCCGCCCGCCGGCCTGTCTGAAGTCGTGAACCAATGAACAGCGAGGTGTGTGTCTGATGGCCGACCGACAATTCGGCTTCGAAACCCTGTGTCTCCATGCCGGACAGATTCCCGACGCCGAGACCGGCAGCCGTGCGGTGCCGATCTACCAGACCACGTCCTACGTGTTTGACAGCACCGACCATGCCGCCAGCCTGTTCAACCTGCAGACCTTCGGCAACATCTACAGTCGCATGACCAACCCTACGGTGGCTGTTCTGGAGGAACGCGTGGCAGCGCTGGAGGGTGGCCGGGCGGCCCTGGCCGTCTCCTCCGGCATGGCGGCACAGATGACCGCCCTGCTGACGCTCTGTCAGCAGGGCGACGAGATTGTCGCAGCGAGAACGCTCTACGGCGGCACCGTCAGCCAGTTCGATGTGACCTTCCGCAAGATGGGTATCAATACCGTGTTCGTCGACGCCGACGATCCGGACAACTTTCGTGGTGCCATCACCGAACGCACCCGGTGCCTTTATGCGGAGACCATCGGCAACCCGGCGGGGAATGTGCTGGATATTCGCGCGGTCGCCGATATCGCCCACGAGGCGGGCCTGCCCCTGGTGGTGGACAACACCCTGGCGAGCCCGTATCTGTGCCGGCCCATGGATCACGGAGCCGACATCGTGGTGCACTCGGCCACCAAGTTTCTTGGCGGCCACGGTACCACCATGGGCGGCGTGATTGTCGAGTCGGGGCGATTCCCCTGGGACAACGGCAGGTTTCCGCAAATGCTGGAGCCCTCCGCCGGGTACCATGGCGTGCGTTTCTACGAGACATTCGGCGATTTCGCCTTTGTCACCAAGGCGCGGGTGGAGACGTTGCGCACCCTGGGTGCAACGCTGTCGCCGTTGAACGCGTTTCTGCTGTTGCAGGGCGTCGAGACGCTACCGGTACGGATGGACCGGCATTGCGCCAACACCATGGCAGTGGCCCGGTTCCTGGAGGATCACCCGCTGGTGAGTTGGGTGCGTTATGCCGGCTTGCCCGGCAGCCCTTATCACCAACTTGCGCAGCGCTACCTGCCCCGGGGTGCCGGCGCAATTCTCACCTTCGGCATTCGCGGCGGCCATGAGGCGGGGGTGCGCTTCATCGAGGCCTGCCAGTTCCTCAGTCACCTGGCCAACGTGGGTGACGCCCGCACCCTGGTCATCCACCCCGCATCCACCACCCACCGGCAGCTGAATGACGAGCAACTGGTGGCCGCCGGGGTGGGGCCGGACATGATTCGGTTGTCCATCGGGCTGGAGACGGCGGACGACATCCTCTGGGATATCGATCAGGCGCTCACCGCAAGCCAGGCAGCTCCTTGAACCGGGGAGTCAGAAGGTCGGTGGCGTATTCACCCAGATGACCCGAGTGACCGTGTCTCCCGGATTGCGGTAGCTGTGGGGGCTGTCCGATCGGAAGAAAAATGAATCCCCCGCCTCGGCGATGTAGGTCTTGCCGTCGACATTGAGTTCGAGCGTGCCCTCGACCACATAGCCGAGTTCCTCTCCCTCGTGCTGCAACCCCTCATTGCTGTAGCCGCCTGGCTCGATCATGTGAACATTACCCTGCAGGAGATAGCCTGGCGCGTAGGGCACCAGCCGCTGTAGCTGGATCCCATGGCCCCGCCGCAACTGATCGGTGGTTATCACCGGGCGGTCCTTGCCACGGGTGACGACCGATGCGTCATCCACACCATCGGCGAAAAGGGTCGCCATGTTGGTACCCAATGCGCCGCATATCTTGTGCAGCATCGTGATTGACGGGTTTGCCCTGCGGTTCTCGATCTTCGATAGCGCGCTGACCGAACAGCCCACTGTGTCGGCGAGATCTTTCAGAGTGAGTCCTCGGGTCAGGCGGGTGTGCTTGAGTCGCGTGCCGATCCGCGGTTCCTCACGCGGACTGGGTGAGTCGTCCATGCCGGTCAATCGTGCAGATGATGTCGAGCTACTCACCGTCGATGATCCTCGTCTCCTGTGACCGGAATTGGTTGGACATGCTGCCCTGCCATGGTTCCCGCGCCTCACTGTCAGCATGAGTCCCGCTTATTTTGCACGCATTTCCGTTCAAGGCAATCAAATTCAAGCGACTTGAATTTAGAGATTATGTGTTTTACTAATTGAATAACAGCTTGAATGCACTGTGAAGACGCAGCCGCGACTTCGCCGGCCCGGAGAGGGGAGCCATGCCGAGAGAGCCACTGACATCGCCACAGCGTGCCCCATACAGCGCCATCGTTGACCGACCGCCTTTGAAACTGCCTGGTGGGGCACGCATGGCGATCTGGACCATCGTCAACGTCGAGCACTGGCACCACGGCCGGGCCATGCCGAGGGCCGTGCTTCCTCCGCCCATGGGGCAGCCGCTGCTGCCGGACGTCCCCAACTGGTCCTGGCATGAGTACGGAATGCGGGTGGGATTCTGGCGTTTCGTCGAGCTGCTTGATCGCCACGGCGTCACACCCACCCTCGCCATCAACGGCTCCGTCTGTCGTGAGTATCCGCGCATCGCCGAGGCGGCCCGGGATCGGGACTGGGAGTTCATGGGCCATGGCTTCATCCAGGGGCCGATGCACCGTGTGGAGGATCAGGATGCCGCCATCGCCGACACCATCGCCGCGATCAAGTCGGTGACGGGCCGCGCCCCGCGGGGTTGGGAAAGTCCTGGCCTCACCGAAACCGAATCCACCCTGGATCGCCTGCGGGCTGCGGGCATCGAGTACGTTGCCGACTGGGTACTGGACGATCAGCCCACCTACCTGCGCACCGCTCATGGGCCGATGATTTCCGTGCCTTACACGGTGGAGATCAACGATGTGGTCATCAGCGCCGTGCAGCTGCATGACTCGGAGGAGCTGTTCCGCCGAGGTGTTGCACAGTTCGAGCAGTTGTATCGGGAGAGTGCGGATTCCGCCCGGGTCATGGCGATCAGTGTGCACCCGTACCTGACCGGCGTACCCCACCGTATCGGCGCCATGGAGCGCCTCTATCAGCACATTCGCCAGTTTGACGATGTTGCCTTCATGACCGGCGAGAGTATCGCCGACTGGTTCCGCGGCCAGCAGGAGCCGGGATTCTGAGCAGCGAGCCAGACACTGCCACAACAGGAGTAGCCAAGACGATGGAAGAGAAACTGATCAACCAGGCTGCTGATCGCAGCGAGGCCCACTACAAGCCCTATGGCTGGCACCACTGGCCTGATTACCCCTGGATGTCCTACCAGTTCCGTCGGGCGCTGGGCGAGACCCAGGAAGGTGGTGGCGCCATCAGCGAATGTTTTCAGGTGGCCAGTCGCATCGACCCCTCCGATAGCGAGTCCTGGCATCGCGAGTGGCTGCGGGTTGGTGACCGCAATCGCGAGCGCGGCGATGCCGCCGAGGCGAATGGACATATCGTGACGGCGCAGAACTCCTGGCTGCGGGCGGTGGATTACTACCGCGAGGCGGAATTCTGGTTGGCCGGCGATGATCCGCGCCGCCTGGCGGTGTTCGACAAGCTGGAGGAGTGCACCGCCAAGTGGGGCCAATACCTCAATCCGGCCCTGGAGCCGGTGGAGATTCCCTATCTGGACGGCAAGAATCTGTACGCCTACTTCCTGCGCTCGCCGGTCAACTCCGAAAAGCGGCAGCCGGTGCTGATGTGCTTCGGCGGCCTGGATTCCTTCAAGGATGAAATGTGGTTCATGGTCGCCCACGGTGCCATTCAGCGCGGCATCTCGGTGCTGATGGTGGATGGACCGGGGCAGGGCGGCACCATTCGCCGGCACGGCATCGTCAATCGCTACGACTACGAAGTGCCGGTGGGTAAGTGCATCGACTACCTGGAAACGCGGGATGACGTCGATCCGAAGCGCATCGCCATGAGCGGCTCCAGCCTCGGCGGCTATTACGCGGCCCGGGCCGCATCCTTCGAACATCGCCTTGCAGCGGCTGTTTCCCATGGCGCCATCTGGAGCGTGAATGATCTCTGGGGCGAGGCGGACGACAGCCATGGCCTTGCTGGCCATATCCGCTGGGTCTTCGGCGTCAGCAACATGCGGGAGGCCTTCGAGAAGGGCAAGGATTTCAAGCTGGAAGGCGTGATCGACAAGATTCGTTGCCCCTACCTGATCGTCCACGGTGGTTACGACGTGCTTGGCGTCGATCAGGCCACCAAGGTCTACGAGTACGCCAAGGCGAACGGCGTCAACGTGACGCTGGACCTCATCGGAGAGGAAGAAACCGGCGCCGAGCATTGCCAGCATGACAACCCGACCCTGGGACAGGAGCGGGTCAACGACTGGCTTGCGGATGTGTTTGGTATTGATCAGCGGGCCTTGCTGAAAGGCTGACCCGCACCCTGTGACCCTGGAGGACCGACGCGATGAAGACGAGCAACACACTGCTACAAGCCGGCGTGATAGCCGGGCTGGCCCTGAGCGCCTTTGGTGCTGCCATGACGCCGATCACGGCGCAAGCCAATACCCCGGTGCTGAAGATCGCTCACGTGGTGCCACCGGGGGATCCCCGGGACACCGCGGCAAACCATGTGGCGGACCTGATGCGCAACTCCGACGCCTGCCCGATGGATGCAAATGTCTACCCTTCGGCCCAGCTTGGCGGCACCACCGACCTGATCGAAGGCATGCAGCTCGGATCCATCGAGGCAGTGGTGTTGCCGGCGTCCTTCCTGGTGGGCTTCCAGCCCATCATGGGGCTGATGGATTTCCCCTTCTTCTGGCCGACGGATCTCGACACGCTGCTTGAACTCCACCAGAGCGACGCCATGCGTCAGATGCTCGATACCACCGAAAGCCAGGGTGTCTATTCCATGGCTGTCTGGCACACCGGTTACAAGCAGTGGACAGCCAACGACCCCCTGCGGGCGCCCTCCGACTATCAGGGCAAGCGTGCCCGTGTGATGCCCTCGGCGGTGCTGGTGAAACAGCAGGAATCCCTGGGCATGACGCCGGTGGACATGCCGTTCCCCGAGACCTACAACGCCCTGCAGTCCGGCGCCATCTCTGCCCAGGAAAACCCCATCACCACCAGTTATGTCATGGGTTTTCACGAGGTTCAGGACTATCTGATCATGACCAACCACGGCAACCTTGATCAGATCTTCATGGTGTCCCGTGCCTGGTTTGATGGTCTGGGTGCCGACTGTCAGGCGGAACTCGAGGCTGCGGTGGAAGAGGGCCGTGAGCTTGTGGTGACCGAAACCCTGAGTCTCGAGGAGCGTGGCCTGGAGGCCATGGTCGAGGCGGGTATCGAGGTCATCGAACTCAGCAGTGGCGAGATCTCCGATCTGCGTGAGGCCACGTTGCCGCCGGTCCGCGAGCTGTTCCTGCAGCGCACCGGTGACGAGGGCCAGACCATCCTTGAGGCCATCGAATCAGAAATCGGTCGCTGAGGCTGTGATGACCAGGGTACTGGGTCGACTGCTCACGCTGCTGGATCACACCATCGCCTGGCTGGCGGGGCTTGCCCTGCTGATCATCACGGTGGTGCTGTTCACCAACAGCATGTCCCGCTACTTCGCGGGCATCGCCATCATCGGCGGCGAGGAGTTGGCCCGGTACCTGATGGTCTGGATGACCTTCCTCGGCAGCTATCTCCTGGTGCGAGTGCAGCGCCACGTCAGCGTGGATGTGCTGGCCCGTCTGTTGCCGAGTGTTGCGGTGCGCGTGCTGGACATCATCGTTGGCTGTGTCGGCGCAGTCGTGCTGGGTTTCATGGCATGGATCGGCTGGGATCTGGCCAGTTTCATCATGAACACCGGCCAGATGATGAGCAGTCTTCCCATCCGCCGGGGCTGGATTTACATGTCCGTTCCCGTGGGCTGTGGGCTGATGGCTTTCGCCTATACGATCCAGGTTGTCATCCGGCTTGCCGGTGGCGAACTACCAAGGCCAGAGCGTTTCGGGCTGGCGGGTGGTCCCGATGAACAAGCGGCCGTTGTTGCGTCCGAATCGCAGGAGTCCCGCTGATGCCGGCCGCCATACTGCTTAGCGCAGCCATTGCGCTGATCATTCTCTCGTTTCCCATATTCCTGGCGCTGCTTGCCGCCACCATCATGACCTTCGAGACCGTCGGTCCGCCCATGCCCAGCCGGGTGCTGGCGCAGCGCATGGTTGAAGGCGTCAACGTGTTCGCCCTGCTGGCAGTACCGTTGTTCATCTTTGCCGCGGACATCATAGGCCGGGGCCAGATCGGCCGACGCCTGGTCGCGCTGATGGAAGCCCTGGTCGGGCACCTGCGTGGTGGGCTGGCCATTGCCACGGTGTTGGCCTGCGCCATGTTTGGCGCCATTTCCGGCATTGGCGCAGCGGCGGTGGTCAGTATCGGACCCATCGTCTATCCCGCCCTGCTGCGGGCGGGTTACGACCGTGGTTTTGCCGTCGGGCTGATCCTGTCCGCCTCGACCCTGGCGATGATGATTCCGCCAGGTGTGGCCATGATTCTCTACTCGGTGCAGACGTCGACGTCAGTGGCCCGGGTTTTCCTTGCCGGGCTGTCTTCCGGCGTGCTGTTCGTGATTCTGATCTCCGCCTGGGCATACATCTATGCGGTGCGCAACGATATTCGCTCCGGCGAGCGTGCCGGGCTGAAGGAAGTCGGCCGGCGCCTGCTGGGCTCCGTCTGGGCGCTGGGCCTGCCCGTAATCATCTTCGGCGGCATCTACGGAGGCGTATTCACGCCGACCGAGGCCGCGGCTGCGGCCTGTGTCTATGCCGCCTTCGTCGAGACGGTGATCTATCGCCAGATCAAGCCGTGGCAACTGATCAAGATCAGTCAGCCCTCGGCCATCATGATTGCCACGCTGCTGATACTCATCGCCGCTGGTAGCCTGATGACCTGGTATCTCACCCTGGAGCGGGTTCCCGCGCAGATCGCCGCCGTCATGTCCGCGATACCGACCGAAGGCGTGCTGGCCATGATCAATGTGGTGTTCCTGATGGCCGGCATGTTCATTGATCCCAACTCTGCCGTCATCGTGCTCGCGCCGCTGATTCAGCCGGCGGCGATGGCGGTAGGCCTTGATCCCGTGCATCTCGGTGCGGTGCTGGTATTCAACCTTGCCATCGGCATGATCACGCCGCCTTTCGGCCTGAACATCTTTATCGGCATCACCACTTTCCGGCTGCCTTACCTGACGGTGGTGAAAAGCGTGATGCCGTTCATCGGCCTGGGAATCGTAGCCCTGTTGCTGATTACCTACATTCCCATCCTGACCACCTGGCTGCCCCGCGCCGTTCACGGCTGAGGCGCCGGATCCGACCTGAGGAGAGACGTCCATGAACTTCGGAGTGGATGAAGTACGCCCCGCTGTGGTGGCAATCGACCTGCATCGGGGTCACCTCGATCCGACTGTGGCCACCATGCCCTTGCCCGCCGAGCAGTCCGAGGCGGTGATTGCCGCCAATCGGCGCTTTCTCGACAATTGCCGTGCGGCGGATATTCCCGTGGTGCACCTGCTCACGCTGTATCGCTCGGTGGAGGAAATCCGTACCAATCCGTTCTGGCGCACCCGGGCGGAGGACCCATCCGCCACCCGCAAGAACGTGCTCAAGCACAACCTCTGGGGGCTGCCGGGCACCCAGGTGATTCCCGAACTGCTGGATGAGCGGGACTGGGTGGTCAACACCAAGCGTCGCTACGATTGCTTCATCGGCAGTGACCTGGAGTTCACCCTGAAGAACAACGGAATCAACACCCTGCTGATTACCGGCGTGAATACCAATTCCTGTGTGCTGGCCACCACCACGGCGGCGTGCTGTCGCGACTTCGCTGCCGTTGTCGTGGAGGAGTGCGTCGACACCATGGACGGGCCCGAGGCCCACGCCGCGGCGCTGACCTGCGTGCGCGCCGCCTTTGGCTGGGTCATGTCCGGTGATGAGGCGATCGCGGCCGTCACGGGCCGGGGGGGCATGCGCTGATGGCTGTGCCGGAATTCAAGATGCTGGTCGGCGGTGAACGGGTTACCGCGGACTCCGGCCAGTGGCTGGACGTGGAGAATCCGGCAACCCGCGAGATCATTGCCCGGGTGCCGGAGGGTGACAGCGCTGATATCGACGCGGCCATTGCGGCGGCCCATGAGGCCCAGGCGATCTGGGGCAACACGCCGCCCCAGCAGCGGGCGGTGGTGCTTGAGCGTTTTGCCGCGCTGATGCGGGAGCGTCTGGATGACTTCGTCGTCCGCGAGGTGGAGCAGATCGGTCGCGCCATCCGTGAGATGCGTGCACAGCTTGCCCGGCTCCCCGAGTGGTACGAGTACTACGCGGCAGTGGCCCGCACCCACGAGGGAGCGCTGCACCCCTTCGGTGGCCCGTACATCAACTACACGCAGCGTCGGCCGCTGGGTGTCGTCGGACTGGTGACGCCATGGAATCACCCCATGCTCATTCTGACCAAGAAGCTGGCTCCGGCGCTGGCCGCTGGCAATTGCGTGGTGGTGAAGCCCAGCGAGGTTGCGCCCATCACGCCGCTGATGATGGGTGATCTGCTGGAGGAGGCAGGCCTGCCCGCCGGTGTCTACAACGTGGTCACGGGCTACGGGCCGACGGCAGGCAAGGCGCTCACCGAGCATCGGGGCATCGCCAAGATCGATGTCACCGGGGGTACGGAAACCGGCCGCCATATCGGTGCGGCGGCGGGCCGTAACCTTGTGAACTTCGCGGCGGAGCTGGGCGGCAAGGCGTCGGTACTGGTATTCGACGACGTGGGGGCCGGACGCGCAGTCAGCGGGTCATTGTTCGCCTCGTTCATCGCCAGCGGACAAACCTGTGTACAGGGCGCCCGCCTGCTGGTGCAGGACACCATCCATGACCAGGTGGTGGACGAGCTGGTCAAGCGGGTCAATGCCATCGTGATCGGCGACCCCATGGATCCCGCCACGCAAATGGGGCCCATGGTCTCCAACCGGCAGCTCGATACCGTCAAGCGCTACGTCGCCATTGGTCGCGAGGAGGGCGCAACCGTTGCCGCCGGCGGCGAGCAGCTCACCGGCGGCGACTGGGATCGCGGCTATTACCATCAGCCCACGGTGTTCACCGACATTCGCCCGGGCATGCGCATCGAGCAGGAGGAAATCTTCGGCCCGGTGGTTTGCGTGATGCCGTTCCGTGATGAGGCCCATGCCGTGGAGCTGGCCAATGCCACCGATTTCGGCCTGGCTGGCAGTGTCTGGACCCGGGACGTGGCGCGCGCACACCGCGTGGCGCGGCGGCTGGACATGGGCATCGTCTGGATCAACGACCACCATCGCATTGATCCCAGCTCGCCCTGGGGCGGGTTCAAGGACAGCGGTGTGGGCAAGGAAAACGGCATCGTGACCTACGAGGCCTACACCAAGACACAGAGTGTCATCGTCAATACCTCCGATGAACCCTTCGATTGGTTTGTCGATGACGCCACAGACAAGAGGTACAGCTGATGAAGGCAGTTGATCTGCACAACCATGTTTTCCCGCAGGCGGCGGTGGATGCCATTAACCGGGATGGGCGTGGCATGATGGCGAAAGTGGTGGACAAGAACGGTCGCCCCTGGATCCAGCATGACCAGGGCTACGTCTATCCCCTGGAGCAGGAGTTCCACGATCCGGTGGCCAAGGCCGCCGTGCTTGATGGCTACCGCGTCGACGTGGCCGTGCTCTCTCCGGCACCGCCCTTGTTCTACTACTGGGCGGAACGGGATCTCGCGGTCCGCGTGGCACGCATGGTCAATGATGCGGTGGCCGAATACGCCGCCAGCAATCCAGCCCGCTACCGGCCCATGGCGAGCCTGCCCATGCCTTATCCCGAGGACGCCGTCGCCGAACTCGAGCGTGTGGTCCGTGAACACGGGGTGAAGGGGGTGATCCTCGGCACCAGTGTGGAAGGCGTCAACCTGGCTGACCCGAGGTTCCGTCCGGTGCTGAAGCGCTGCGCCGAACTGGGCGTGTGGATTCTGGCTCACCCGTACTATGTCGGTAACAAGGATGGCCTGCAGCAGTATTACCTGACCAATCTTGTGGGCAATCCCGTGGATACGCTGATGTGTGGTACGCACCTGATATTCGGCGGCGTACTGGAAGAACTACCCGATCTGCGGGTGGTTCTTGCCCACGGTGGTGGGCTGCTGCCTTACCTGATCGGACGCCTGACCCACGGTCATGGGGTGCGTGAAGAGGCCAGGGTCAACACTACGACGCCGCCGAAAGACCTGCTGCGTCGACTCTACTTCGACAGCATTCTGTTCGATCCCGATCCGTTGCGTTACCTGGTGGATGTCGCCGGGGCCGATCGTGTGGTGCTGGGGTCGGATGCGCCGTTCGATATGGGCGATCCTGACCCCCGCGGCACGGTGGAACGCATCGCGGGTATCAGTCAGGATCATCTCGCACAGGTACTGGGTGCTGGTGCGGCCTCGGTGCTGATGGACGAGAAGTTCGCCTGAAGGAGGGCGTGGTCATGGAACCCTTGGAACGGCTGGGTCTGGAAGCGCTGGCTCAACGGTATCGGGATGGACGGCTCAACCCGGTGACGGTTGCGGAATGGTGTGCTGAGCGGCATGGCCGGTTCGGATCGTCGCTGAACGCCTACAAGACCTGGGATGGTGACGGCCTGCGCAGGCAGGCCGGGCTCGCGGCGGCTGCTTTCGAGGCCGGGCGCGACCTCGGTCCCATGCAGGGCATCCCTTTCTCAGCGAAGGATCTCTACGGTGTTCCCGGCCTGCCCACCTATGCCGGTTCGCCGATGCCGTTACCGGACCAATGGGAGCAGGCGGGGCCGGTGGTGAATCGCCTGCTGCGCCAGCTTGCTCCGGTATCCGGCAAGACCCACACCGTCGAGTTTGCCTACGGCGGGCTGGGTACCAACCCCCACTGGGGTGCGCCGCGCAACCCCTGGTCTCCCGATGTCCACCGGGTGCCGGGTGGATCCAGCGCCGGCGCCGGTGTCAGCCTCATGGAGGGCTCGGCGCTGCTGGCCCTGGGCACGGATACCGCGGGCTCTGTGCGTATCCCGGCAAGCATGACCGGTACCGTTGGCATCAAGCTGAGTCATGGGCGCTGGTCGCTGGAGGGCATCGTGCCCTTGTGCGCGTCCTTCGATACGCCGGGCCTGCTGGCAAGAAGCGTGGAGGATGCGGTCTGGGCCATGGAGGCCATCGAGGAATGCGCCATGCCCCGCCGCGACCAGGTCGCTGGTCTGCGCATCGGTGTCCCCGAAGCGTTCTTCTGGGAGGAGACGGATCCGGGTGTCGCCGAGACCGTGCGCCAGGCGCTTGCCGAGCTGGAGGCAGCTGGTGCCCGTCTGGTGCCCCTGGACCTGGCGGACCTGGATGAAGCGTATGGCTATTTCCGGCAGGGAGGGCTGACTCCACCCGAGCTCTACGCGTTTCTCACACGGGATCTTCCGGAGTGGCTGGACACGCTGGATGCCAACGTCAGGCAACGACTGGAAGCGGGCAAGGCATTCCCTGCCTGGGAATACATTCAGCGCCGCGACCGGTTTGCGGCCATCGGCAAGGCGGCAATCACCCAGCTCGCCAAGGTGGATGTGATGGCGTTCCCCACGGTGCCCTCGACACCTCCGACCCTGGCGATGCTCGAGCCGGAAGGCGCCTATCCGCAACAGAACCTCAAGGCCTTGCGCAATACCTGTATCGCCAACGTTCTGGGGCTGTGCGCCATCACCCTGCCCGTGGGGCTGGATGCAGCACGCATGCCGGTTGGTATGTCCTTGATGGCCGGCACTGGTGCCGACCCCGCCCTCATCGCCGCTGGCCTTGCTGTCGAGCAGGCCCTGGGGCGCGGCGTTGACCGCCTCGGCCTGCCGCCGTTGGCAGCTTTTCCCTGAGGATTGAAGATTCCTCCACGTCCCTGATTGTGAGGCAGTTCCGGGTTCGACGGATGCTTTGGTGAATCCCGTCGCAATTCCGGACTGCCTCTATTGAGCTTCGTGGAGCCCGGAGACCACAATCCGGGCAAGAACACAATCCGCACTTCAGAAGGCCGGCAACAGGCCCTGCGGATCGCCTCTCGACCCATGCCTCCAGTGTCCAGCCGACGACAATCGCCGGCTGGCGTCTTCCGGTGCTGGCTCCGCTGCCACCGGAGGCAGGCCTGCGTTCCGGGAATGTTCTGACAGACAGGTCAACAAGGGGACGACAAGAATGAGCAAGGCAGACGGACCGGGGAAAACGACAGGCATGGGGTTCGGCACGCGGTTGACGCTGATGATCGTGGCCCTGGTGCTTGGTTCCATCGTGGCGATTACCGCTATTGTTTATGTCCAGTACCGTGACTCCCATACCCAGGCGGTGGTAAACCGGCTGGCGGGCATGGGAGAGGGCAATGCGCAGTCCTTCATGGACTGGCTGACGTCGCGGCAGGACGAAATGCGATTCCTGGCGAGCCTCGATGCCGCCCGTCAGCTTGATCGTGAACAGTTGAATCACCTGTTGGAGCGCATCGCCGCGAGCCAGGGGCATTACGACACCATCTTCGTGGTGGGCCCTGATGGCCGGGGTATCGCCGGTGTCTCCTACGACGGCGCGGCCCGGGTGCTCTCCGCCCAGGAGGCGGCCAACTTCAATGTGCCCGATCGCGCCTGGTTCCAGCAGGCCATTTCCGGTCAGGACACCTTTTCCCAACCGGTGGTGTCCCGTGCCACCGGCAACCGGGTCAGCACAGTCGCCATTCCCATTCGTGATGGCAACCGGGTGGTTGCCGTGATGCGCGGCGCCGTGGATCTCGACCAGATCATGCAGCGCGTCAGTGGTCTCAGCCTGGAAGGTCAGTCGGAGATCTACCTTCTGGACCGTGACGGCCGGGCAGTAACGCCGGTGGAGTCCGCCGGTGGTGCGGATGTGGTGCTGGAAACCGCGGCTGCAGTGGCTGTGGCCGCTGGTGACACGGGGACCGGATTGTACCGCAATGCCGCCGGCACGCCGGTAGTGGGGAGTTACAACGACATTCCGCTGCTGGGCTGGGGCCTGGTGCTGGAAGTGAACCAGCATGAAGCCATGGCTGCAGTGCTTAATATTCTCTGGCTGCTCCTGGGTATTGCCGGTGCGATCCTGGTGGTATCCGTGCTGGCGGCGCTCGGTGTCGTGCGCTCCGTGACCCGCACGCTGGGCGGTGACCCGGGTGACGCGGCGAGGAAGGTGGAACTGGTTGCCCAGGGTGATCTGACCACGCCCCTGGGTGTGCGCGAAGGTGACAATGACAGCCTGCTGGCATCCATCGGCGGCATGCAGGGTAACCTGCGCAAGATGCTGGGGCAGATCAGTGATTACTCCGATGAGCTGGCGTCCGCTGCCACGGAACTCAGCCAGATCAGCCAGGAAACGGATCACCGTGTGCAGCAGCAGCACGGTCAGATCAACAATGCGGCGACGGCCATGAACGAAATGGCCTCCACCGTCGAAGAGGTGGCGCGCAATACCCAGGCTGCTGCTGATGGTGCCGAGCATGCCACTGAGCGGGCCGGTGCCGGTCGTCGGGTGGTCACCGAAACCGCCAATGCGATTCAGCAGCTTGCCGAAGGGGTGGCTGGCGCCACCGAGGTCATCACCGCCCTGAAAAAAGACACCGACACGATCGGATCGGTCCTGCAGGTCATCCGCAGCGTTGCCGAGCAGACCAATCTGCTGGCCTTGAATGCGTCCATCGAGGCGGCGCGGGCTGGCGAGAACGGGCGTGGCTTTACCGTGGTGGCTGAAGAGGTGCGCACCCTTGCCAGCCGGACCCAGCAGTCAACTGCCGAGATTCAGGCGGTGATCGATCAGCTCCAGAACCGTGCCGACGAGGCCGTGCAGGTGATGCAGGCCAGCGGCGAGCAGGCGCGGCGCAGTGTCGATCAGGCAGGTGAGGCGGCGGAGGCCCTGGACGGCATCACCGCAGCGGTTAATCGCATCAACGACATGATCCAGCAGATCGCCAGCGCCACCGAGGAGCAGACGGCGGTGGCCCAGGAGATCAACAGCACCATTCACGAGATCAATGACGGTGCGGAGCAATCGGCCCGCAGTATCG
Source organism: Natronocella acetinitrilica (assembly GCF_024170285.1). Lineage (NCBI taxonomy): Bacteria > Pseudomonadati > Pseudomonadota > Gammaproteobacteria > Chromatiales > Ectothiorhodospiraceae > Natronocella > Natronocella acetinitrilica. Next base: position 193,039 of record NZ_JALJXV010000002.1, on the reverse strand, counting down.
TGCAGTCCACCGAGGCAGTGGACTCACTGGCCCGCCTTGCCGAGCAGTTGCGTGGGCAGGTGCGCCAGTTCCGCGTCTGAGTCGGGTCGAGAAAGTGCCGCTCGCCCTGCATGGGCGGGCGGCGTTAGACTGGCTGGCAGCGCATGTTACAGCCAGGGAATGTCCTAAAGCATGTCCAGCCCAAGATGGCGTCTGTGTTTCCTGCTTTCCATGATGTCCCTGGCCCTTCTGCTGGCCGGTTGCCAGCTTTATCTTCTCGACCGCGACAGGGATGACGACGATGACAATGGTGGTGGTGGCAGCGGTGATAGCACGCTGACGCTGCGCATCGTCGGCTCCCAGGGGGCGCTGCTGAACGACGTGGTCCTGGCGGTGTTCCGGGTTGAGCTGTCCCGCGCGTCCGGTGGAGTCAGCGGCTTCGACCTGGACCCACGGGACGTGTCCCTGTTCTCGACCGCAGACGGCGAATTGCTGGTGAACAACGTCACCGTTCCCAGCGGCAATTACTCGCGGGTGCGAATCTTTGCCCTGGGAGATGGCTTCAGTACCACCGAGTCTTTCGTTGATGATGCAATTTCCGGACTTCTGCCGCTTGCCCTTTTCCAGGATCGCGCCGATTTCAACGTCGAGTTTTCCACCAGTCGCAATACCAGCCGGACCATCACCCTGGTGGTGCACACCCAGTCGTCGCTGATTTTCGAGGACGCCGACCAGCTCCGCTTCAGCATGCGCCCGGCGGGCTATGCGGTGCGCACCGATGGCGGTCGTGGCGGGCGCGTTCAGGGCACGCTGCCCAATACCTGTGGCAGCAACACCGAGGTGGATGATGTTGCGGTCTACGTCTACCCCCCCGATGCCTCAAGCAACAACCTGCTGGACATACAGGGCAGTGGAAGTGTGAATGAGCCGGTGGTGTCTTTCGTTGCCAACGAATCCCTTGGGTTCCTGTCGCCCCGGCTGCCACCAGGGGACTGGAAGTTCTCCTGGACCTGCCAGGCCCTGGACGATGATCCGGATGCCGTGGATACGGCGGTTCGCAACGAGCTTCGCAATAATGCCATCGGACCGGTGTCCCTTGTGGATGGCGAGATAACCACCCTCGACTTCTGAGCCTGGGCCCGATTTGGGAACAGGCCCCGGCCGGTGTTATAAACACGGCCCCGATGCCGGATAACTGCGTGATCCGCCCATGAACCTGAAGAACCTGGAAAAACGCCTCACCTATCTGGCCGCCAACGCGATCCGCGACTATCGCATGATCGAGGATGGCGACCGGATCATGGTGTGCCTGTCCGGTGGCAAGGATTCCTACGGCTTGCTGGAAGTATTGCGCCTGTTGCAGGCGCGGGCGCCGGTGCGCTTCGAACTGATTGCGGTGAACCTGGACCAGAAGCAGCCGGGTTGGCCGGAACACGTGCTACCGGAGTATCTGGACAACCTGGGCGTGTCCTTTCGCATCCTGGAGCAGGACACCTACAGCGTGGTGAAGCGGGTGCTGCCCGAGGGCAAGACCATGTGCTCGCTGTGCTCACGGCTGCGTAGGGGCGCACTGTACAGTGCAGCCGCTGAAATGGGCGTTACCAAGATTGCCCTGGGGCATCATCGTGACGACCTCATCGAGACGCTGTTTCTCAACATGTTCTACAGCGCCAAGCTGGGTACCATGCCGCCGAAGCTGCGCAGCAAGGACGGGCGTCACGTGGTGATAAGACCCCTGGCCTACGTGCCGGAGAAATACCTGCAGCGTTATGCCGATCTGCGGGAGTTCCCGATCATTCCCTGTAATCTCTGCGGTTCCCAGGCAAACCTCAAGCGCGCCGAGATCAAGCGCATGATCCAGGCCTGGGATGCCGAGGACCCGAAGCGCCTCAACATGATTCTCAGAAGCATGCAGAATGTCCGCCTGTCACACCTGGCGGACACCGATCAGTTCGACTTCGAGAGTCTGCGTGGAAAGGTGGCTTCTGATATGCCCGATCCTGTCACCGGCGAGCAGGACCCGTTCGTCGGTCTGGTAAAGCCCCTGGAGGAAGAGCCGGCACTGTAAGAGCCGGGCACTCCTCAGGTCGAGGAATCTTCCCCGGCCACCGCCTGCCTGCGCCGTCTCTGGAGGGCCACGGCGATGCCGAAAAACAGGGTCAGTGTCAGGAGCAATGCCGAGATCTGGATTGCCTGGGCGGGGCTGAAGTCCAGCGTCGCCCCCAGTGCCACACCGACGCCGAGATAGATGCAGGCCCAGGCGAATGCACCTACCACGTTGTAGATTGCAAAACGCAGGGGCTCCATGCCCAGCATCCCGGCAACGGCGGGTACCGTGGGGCGTAGCGCCTTGGTGAAGCGGCTGAGCAGAATGCTCTTGCCGCCGTGGCGTTCCACGAATCGTTGATTCCGTTCCAACAGCGCAGGGCGAGTGCGGAATGGCCACATGCCGTGTATGCGGTCTGCGCCCTGCCGGCCGAGCCAGTAACTGGCGGAGCCACCAATGGTGGCGCCGACACTGGCGCCCAGCACCGCCGCAATTGGCGACACGGCCCCGGCGCTGATCAGGGCTCCCACGGAAAACAGCACGGTGGCAGCGGGTACCAGGTAGCCCACCCCGATGATCGCCTCCATGAATACGATCAGGAACAGGATCGCCGCCACCCACGCCGGATAGTCGTGGATGAACGCTGCCAATGCCGTGGGATCCAGAATCTCCATGCCTACTTCTGGTACTTCTCTTTCCACTCGGCGTAGGTCATGCCATAGATTTCCTCGCGGGCCGCTTCGTAGTCCATCTCGATACCGCGCTCTTCGGCGGCCGCCTTGTACCATTTCGAGAGACAGTTGCGGCAGAAGCCGGCCAGGTTCATCAGGTCGATATTCTGTACATCGGTGTGTTCACGCAGGTGTGACACGAGATGACGGAATGCGGCCGCTTCAAGTTCGGTGCGTGTTGCCTTGTCCATGAGGGTTCTCCGTTCAGTCGGCTGTCTGTCGCTGCCGCAGGCAGTTCTCGTCACCGCGGCAGTTGATCCGGGCCAGAGTGCGGCGAAACGCATCGCTGTACTCGCCGCCTGCGGTCATTGCCTCGCCGGCCGCAGCCCGTGCTTCATCCCAGCGGAACTGATCCGCCAGTATGACGGCGAGATTATTCCAGAGCACGCCCTGGTCGTCATTTGACTGCGCAAGTCCCTGGCGGGCTGCGTCTTCCGCCTGCTCGAGACGGCCAGCCTGGTAATGCAGGTTGGTCAGGCCGAGATGAAAGCCCACTGCGTCGGGCCACCGCTCGCGTCCTGACTCGTAGGCCGCTGCGGCGGCCGCAAGGCGGCCGGTCTGCTCGAGATCGACCGCAGCCTGCAGCCAGCGAACGGGCTGCGCTGTTGCCGGAGGCTGATCCGGCTTGGTCACCGTGATTGCCCAGCGGTCGCCTCGTGCCCAGGAGCGGAGGAAAAAGGCCGTGGTTCGCAAACGCCTTTCGTCCGGACCGGAGCGTAGTACGACCGTTTCGGCGTCGGCATCGTAGCCGACCAGGACCGCATAATGCCACACCGGACGGATAGCGAGGCCAAGATTCTGAAAGACAATGACGGGGTTGCCGGCGTGCAGTTCCTCGAGCAGCGTCGCGGCGTTGCCGTCCAGCCGATAGGGCACCCGATCATGGCGTCGTGCCTGGGCCATCATTTCCAGCTGCAGCGTGCCCTCCCGCTCTGGAATGAAAAGACCGCCGACCAGGTCCTCCGGCTCCACCGCAACGCCGGTGTAACCCAGCACCTCGGCCAGCGTCGCCGGCCCGCAATACAGCGCTTCGTCAGGGTGGAAAGGCACGTCGGTCAGTTCCACGCTCACCGCTTCGTCGCCGAAACCGGGGTCGGTGCCGCCGCCGCCCATGACAGCGCAGCCGCTCAGCCCGAACAGCAGAAGCAGCGCGGCGGCGGCACTGCGATGCGGTTTGCTAATCGGCGTCTCGGGTAAGGAAGAAGTTGACGTCATCAATGCTGGATCCGTCGATCCCGCTGCCCACGGCGACCTGCAGGCGCAGGTAGTTCAGCAGGTATTCGTAGCGTGCCTGCGCCAGTTCACGCTCCGTCTCGAAGCGGTCTCGCTGTACGTTGAGCAGGTCCAGGGTGGTGCGCAGGCCCACCTCGACGCCGCGACGAGTGGACTCCTCGGTGCTGCGGATGGAGCGCAGGGCCTGCTCCAGGGCGCTGATTTCCCGCTGGTTCGAGGCAAGATTGAGATAGGTGGACTCTGCCTGCAGCGCCGCCTGGCGCCGGGCATCCACCGTATCGTCAAAAAAAGCGTCGCGCTCGGCTTCGGCCTGACGCACCTGGGAACTCGTTGCACCACCGGCGAACAGAGGCATCTGCAGGCGGATGCCGATGCTGGAGACTTCGGTGTCGAAGCTGCCGTCGAACTGCTGTGAATCGCTCTGGTAGTTCCGCCCATGGCGGGCCACGAAGTCGACCCGGGGATAATGGCCGGCGCGCTGCACGCGGATTTCCTCACGGGCTCTATCGAAATCCCGCTGTGCCAGGCGAACGCTGATGTTGTAGCGCTCGGCGCGATCCGCCCAGGCGGCGGGGTCCGTCGGTGCCGGCGGTTCGGCGCTGAAGTCGTCGCGCAAGCCTGCCAGCGTGCCGGGTTGCTCGCCAATGAGGCGGCGCAGGTTTTCCCTCGCGATGGTCAGCGTGTTGCGTGCCCGCAGGATGCGGGCCTCCACCAGGTCGAACCGGGCCTGGGCCTCGTTGACATCGGTCACGGTACCAGTGCCTACATCCAGAGCCCGCCGTGCGCGGCGAAGCTCGGTATCGATGGCGCGTTGTTCCGCCTCAAGTGTTCCAACCTGGTCCTGGGCCAGCAGCACGTCGAAATAGGCTTCGCTGACACGCAGCAGCAGATCCTGCTGGACTTCGGCAAACTGCAGGCTGGACTGATCAAGCACGATGGCCGCCTGGTCGCGGAGCGCGAAGCTCTCCATCCGGAACAGCGGTTGTGTCAGCGAGATGCCGGCCGACCAGGCATTGTAGGTCAGACTCTGGCTGTCCGATGTACCCGGTGCGGCCAGGTCACCGAACGCCGGTGTGCCATCGATGGTTTCCCAGTTCCGATTGGCCTCGGCATCCAGATTGACCTCTGGCAGGAACAGCGCGCGGGCCTGTGGGGTGAGCTCCTGGCTGGCGCGCAGGCGGTTGCGGGCCGCCTGTAGCACCGGATCCCGCTCCAGTGCAAGGTTGTACATGTCCGACAGGTCGCGCGTTGTCTGTGCGGCGAGTGGCGAGGCGAGCAAGGCGATCGAGGTGGCCAACAGCACGGAGCGCAGTGTTCCGGCGGAGCGAAGCGGCATCTTCTGGGCCCTTGTGTCGTTGTTACGCACTGCAGTCGCGAGGGGGCGCGCTGCACAGGTGGATTAGACCATAGGCTGCTTGGCGGTCGGTCGCAACCATCTAAATCGGTCAGCCGCTGACCTGTGGTGATTCGCGGCATTCCGGACAAAGGCCATTGATTTCGATGGTCTGCCAGTTGACGCTGAAGCCCAGGTGCTCGGCCTTTTTCTGCAAAAGCGAAGTCACGTCGGGGTCGCTCATCTCCGCCACTGCATTACATTGCTGACAGATCAGGAACTGGCCGAGGTGCGGATGACCCGGATCGCCACAGCCTACATAGGCGTTAAGCGATTCGATTCGGTGTATCAGCCCTTCTCCGAGGAGAAAATCCAGGGCCCGATAGATGGTTGGAGGCGCTGCGCTACGCCGCTCGCTGCGCAATTCGTCCAGAAGGTCGTAGGCCTTCACCGGCTCATGCCGACGCCAGATCAACTCGAGCACACGGGCGCGAATTCTGGTGAGGCGCACGCCTTTCACGGCGCAGTTATGCTCGGCGAGCTTCAGCGCTTCGTCGACGCAGAGCCCATGGTCATGGTCCGGGTCCCGGAACGGCGTCACCACGTGATTGGCCATATGAATGCGGTCTCCCAAGATTTTGCAACATCATACCATTGTGTCGGTCGGCGGGAACCGCTTGCATTGTCGGGCGGCCATGCGTAAATGGACGAGACAGCGTGACGAGTGGGGTATGGAGCGTGACAAGGATTTCCCTCTTTCTGTTTCTGGTGCTGCCCTGGGCCACCTGTGCTGCCTCGTACCCGCATGTGGTCGCCTTGTTCAGCGGTCAGGCCATGGTGGAGCTTGACGGCGATCGCCACCTGTTGCGGGAGGGAGACGTGTTGCCGAATGGCATGCGTCTACTGTCCGCCAGCAGCGACGGCGCCGTATTCGATCATGACGGACAGCGGCTGGAACTCGGCCTGACCAATCGCGTGGGTGGGGCGTTTCAGGGCTCCGCCGGCGCAACGGACGTGCGCATCAGCCCGGATCGCTCCGGCATGTATCGCGCCGATGGTCGAATCAATGATGTCCCGGTGCGCTTCGTGGTGGACACCGGCGCATCTGCCGTGGCCATCAGCGGCGATCTGGCTCGCAGTCTCGGGGTGGATTACCGTCAGGGCTTGCGGATCCGTGTGACCACGGCATCCGGCGAGTCCACCGGCTATCGGGTGACCCTGCCGCGGGTGAGTCTGGGCGGCATCGAGCGGCGCGACGTGGTTGCCGTGGTGCTGGACGGCGCGTTTCCCCGCGAGCCGCTGCTGGGGATGTCGTTTCTGGGGCAGCTGCGGATGCGCAGTACCGGGCAGATACTGGTGCTAGAGGTACCAAACTAGTGTCCCGAAACAGAAGTTCGCTGCATTTCTGCGCCCCGAAGGCGCGGCCTGGCAAGGCGGCGCTCGCAGTGAATGGCCGTTCCCTTTGCAAGAGCGCCAACACCGCCAGGGCGCGCCTCCGGGGCGCCCGCAGGGAACGTCACAGACGCCCCGGTACGGTGTTGCATCCCTTGGCAAGGGAGTCACCCTTGCCGGCGGGCTGCGCCTTGTTCCGGGGCGTCTGTGACGCTCAGCAATGCAACGAACTTCTGTTTCGGGACACTAGGAGTGCTCATGTCTCACGTCTATCGGCGTATTCTGATGGCATACGATGGTTCACAGAGCGGTCGCGAGGCTCTGGAACAGGGTGCTGCCATTGCGCAGCAGAACGCCGCAACGATCGATCTGCTTGCGGTGGTGCATCTGCCGTCTGCATTCGGTTTCATCGAGGCCGGCTATCCCGACGAACTGGTCGAAGAGGAACTGCAGCGCGTTGACGGTATCCTCGACGAGGGTGTGAGTCGTCTAAAGGAACGCGGGCTTGCTGTGGCAGGGCACCGCCGCAGCGGTGAGCCTGTGATCGAGATCAGCCGTCTGGCAACGGAACTCAAGGCCGACCTCGTGGTGGTCGGGCACCGGCGCCGTGGCCGCCTGGCGCGCTGGTGGAACACAAGCCTGGGAGTCTCCCTGCTGGATGAGCTTGATTGTTCACTGCTCGTCGCCATGCCCGGGCGCGATGGCCTGTCCGACGAAGGCTGATTGCGCTGCTGGCCCGCTTGCGGTGTAGACTCCGGATCAGGTAGTGGATAAAAAATGATCGTAGGGACGCGGTCAAGAGGACGTAGCGTCTGGGCGACCGGTCATGGCCTGATCGGTCTGGTAACTGGCACCGCGGTGGCTTGCCACCGGGTTACTGTGTGGACCGCACTATTGGCGATGCGACAAAAGCCCGTAACGATGGTGGATTTCTCCACCAGCCTGCAGGATGCGAAAGAGGATCGTAGCTTCGTGATGGCCTTGGCCCGGGGCCTTGAAATTCTCCGGGCATTCAAGCCCCAGGACGGCATGCTGAGCAACCAGGAGATTTCCTCCAGGACCGGCATCCCCAAGCCCACGGTGTCTCGACTCACCTACACCCTGACAAAGCTGGGTTATCTCCAGTACTCGGACAGGATGGAGCGCTATCAGCTCGGTACCGGTGTGCTGGCGCTGGGTTACTCCAGCCTGGCCAGCATGGGCTTGCGACAGACGGCGAGGCCGTTGATGCAGGAGTTGGCCGATTTCTCCGGCGCTTCGGTTTCCCTGGGTAGTCGTGACCGACTGAGTGTGGTCTATCTGGAACATTGCCAGGGCGGGCATGCGCTTACCCTGCGCCTTCAGGTGGGTTCGCGCGTCCCCGTTGCCACAACCGGTATCGGCCGGGCCCTTCTGGCGGCGCTGCCGCAGGATGAACGCGACTACCTGATGGACCATCTCAGGCGTCGCGCCGGCAAGGAATGGTCGACAGTCCGGGCTGGTGTCGAGCGAGCGGTCGCGCAATATCAGGAACTGGGGTACTGCACGTCAACCGGTGAGTGGGAGGAAGAGGTCAATGCCGTGGGTGTGCCGCTGGCCCTCGACGATGGCTCGGACATTGTTGCGTTCAACTGCGGTGGACCGTCGTTCCGACTCCCCACCGATCGAATTCACGAGGAGATCGGTCCGCGCCTGGTGGAGTTGGTGGCAACGGTGCGGAGCAGGCTGTCCACTGGCGAGGTTGCCTGAAGGCGTCGCTCTTCAGTTGCGGCGTTCCACGATATAGCGCGCGATGCCCCTCAGCGTGTCCGCCCCCGGGCCGAGACCCGAAAGCGTATCCAGAGCATCATCAATGAGTACCCCGGCATGCTGCTTGGCCTCCCTCAGCCCAAGCAGGGCCGGGTAGGTCGCCTTGTCGCGCTTCTCGTCGGCGCCGGATGTCTTGCCCAGTTCGTCGGTGTTGCCTTCCACATCAAGAACATCGTCCTGGATCTGGAAGGCCAGGCCGATGCACTTGGCATAGTGATCCAGGGCCTGGACCCGCTGGTCACTTTCATCGCAGCTGCACAGCGCGCCCAGCAGGACGCTCACCCGGATCAGCGCGCCCGTCTTGTGGATGTGAAGATTCTCCAGCTCGGCCAGGTCCAGTCGGCGGCCTTCGGCTTCCAGGTCCATGGCCTGGCCGCCTACCATGCCCCGGGAGCCCGCCGCCACGGACAAATGCTCAATCATGCTGAGCCGGCGAGCGGCATCGGCATCGCCGGCCGGGCCGGTGACGAGGCATCGAAACGCAAGTGCCTGCAGGGCATCGCCCACCAGTATGGCCGTGGCGTCATCGTAGGCCTTGTGACAGGTGGGTTTGCCGCGGCGCAGATCATCGTCGTCCATGGCCGGGAGGTCGTCATGGACCAGGGAGTAGGCATGGATCAACTCTACAGCGCAGGCCGGGCCGTCGAGTTGTTCTCGGACAAGACCCAGTGCTTCACCAGCGGCATAGACCAGGCACGGTCGGAGCCGTTTACCGCCACCAAGCACGCTGTAACGCATGGCCTCGTGGAGCCGCGCCGGCGGCGTTTTCTCCGGAGGCAGTACGCCGTCAAGCGCCGCTTCTGCCTGGGCGCGGTAGAGGGGGAGCTGCTGGTGCAGTCGATCAAGCGTCCGGTTTTTCGGGCTCAAAGTCTTCGACCCCGGGCTCTCCACCGCCCTCTGTGGTAAGTATTTCGACCTTTTGCTCCGCGTCCTTCAGGGCGCGCTGACACAGGCGGGTGAGCTCCACGCCGCGCTCGAAAGAACGCAGTGATTCTTCCAGCGTCAATTCACCCTGTTCCATGCGCTCGACCAGGCTTTCCAACTCTTTCAGCGCCTGTTCAAAGGCCAGGGGTTCCTTTGCTGTTTCCGCCATGACCTGCCTCCCCGGAGATGGCAGGGAACGGTACCCCACGGGATTGTGGCCGGTCAATCCGCCATCCTGCAATCTGGTCGGTACAGCCCATGGGCCAGATACGCTATGCTGCCGTGCCACATGATGTCGATCGGCCGTTTTCGTTTCCCGGCGGCCCGATCCTCGAACATTCCCATAGCGAAGACGGACGGGTATGGCGAGCAATTACGATTCCGCATCCATCGAGGTGCTCACCGGGCTGGACCCAGTCCGCAAGCGCCCGGGCATGTATACCGACACCACGCGGCCCAATCATCTTGCCCAGGAAGTCATCGACAACAGTGTCGACGAGGCGATCGCGGGTCATGCGAAACAGATCGTCGTCACCCTGTACAGCGACGGCTCACTGGAAGTCCGTGACGATGGTCGCGGCATGCCGGTGGACATGCACCCGGAAGAGGGGGCGCCGGGGGTGGAGGTCATCCTTAGCCGCCTGCATGCCGGGGGCAAGTTTTCCCACAAGAACTACCAGTTCAGTGGCGGCCTTCATGGGGTTGGCGTTTCCGTGGTCAATGCGCTTTCCCGGCGGCTTGAGGTGCGGGTGCGGCGGGACGGCAATGAGCATCTCATCGTGTTCGAGGGTGGCGAACGCACCCAGCCGCTGGCCGTGATCGGCGAGGTGGGCAAGCGCAATACCGGCACCACGCTGCGATTCTGGCCGGATGCGAGCTATTTCGACGCCGCGCGTTTCTCCATACCCCGGCTGCGGCATGTGCTGCGCGCCAAGGCGGTGCTCTGTCCGGGCCTGGAAGTCATCTTCAAGGAAGAGGCAAGCGGCGAAGAGACCGTCTGGTGCTATGAGGATGGGTTGCGCGATTACCTGATCAGCGCGCTGGTTGACCTGCCCCGACTGCCGGAAGAGCCTTTCGTTGGCAGCATGAAAGGCAGCACGGAACAGGCTGAATGGGCGCTGCTCTGGTTGCCGGAAGGCGGCGAGAGTGTGCAGGAGAGCTACGTCAACCTGATTCCCACGGCCCAGGGTGGTACTCACGTCAACGGGCTGCGTACAGGCTTGACCGAGGCAATCCGGGAATTCTGCGAGTTTCGCAATCTATTGCCCCGTGGGGTGCGTATCGCCCCGGAAGACGTCTGGGAGCAGGTGGCCTTCGTGCTGTCGGTGAAATTGCAGGATCCGCAGTTCTCCGGTCAGACCAAGGAGCGGCTGTCATCCCGGGAGTGTGCGCCTTTCGTCTCCGGGGTGGTCAAGGACGCCTTCAGCCTCTGGCTGAACCAGCATGTGGAAGCCGCCGAGGGCATCGTGCAGCTTGTCCTGTCGGCGGCGCATCGTCGCATGCGCTCCTCTCGCAAGGTGGCCCGCAAGCGGGTGACCTCGGGTCCTGCGCTGCCGGGCAAGCTTGCCGACTGCAGCGCACAGGATCTGACTCGCACCGAACTCTTTCTGGTGGAAGGCGACTCCGCCGGCGGCTCGGCCAAGCAGGCCAGGGCCCGGGAGTTCCAGGCGGTGATGCCTCTGCGCGGCAAGATTCTCAATACCTGGGAGGTAGACCCGGCCGAGGTGATGGCCTCCCAGGAAGTCCACGATATTGCCGTGGCACTGGGGATAGAACCGGGCTCCAGCGATTTGTCCGGGCTGCGTTACGGCAAGGTCTGCATACTTGCCGATGCCGACCCAGACGGCGCTCATATCGCCACGCTCCTCTGTGCCCTGTTCCTGAAGCATTTCCAGGCGCTCGTGGAGGCTGGTCATGTGTTCGTCGCCATGCCCCCGCTTTATCGCGTCGATGTGGGCAAACAGACCTTCTATGCCCTGGATGACCATGAGCGCCAGGGTGTGCTCGATCGGATCGAGGCGGAGAAGCTCAAGGGCAAGGTCTCGGTGACCCGGTTCAAGGGCCTGGGGGAGATGAACCCGATTCAGCTTCGCGAGACCACCATGAACCCGGATACCCGCCGTCTGCTGCAGTTGACCATCGATTCGCCGGAAGAAACGGATCGACTCATGAACATGCTGTTGGGCAAACGGGCGGCGGCGGACCGCCGCGCCTGGCTTGAGAGCAAGGGCAACCTTGCGGAGGTGTTGTTGTAACCATGACTGATTCCAACGTGGTTTACGCCGATTTCGAGTCACGCCCGCTGCGGGAATTCACCGAAAAGGCCTACCTGGACTACTCCATGTACGTGATCCTCGACCGGGCGCTGCCCAATGTCGGGGACGGCCTCAAGCCGGTGCAGCGCAGAATCGTCTACGCCATGTCCGAGCTTGGTCTCTCCGCCCTGGCCAAGTACAAGAAGTCGGCGCGGACCGTGGGCGACGTGCTGGGCAAGTATCATCCCCACGGCGACTCGGCCTGCTACGAGGCCATGGTGCTGATGGCGCAGCCGTTTTCCTACCGGTATCCGCTGGTGGACGGCCAGGGCAACTGGGGGTCACCGGACGATCCCAAGTCATTCGCTGCGATGCGTTATACCGAGTCACGACTGGCACGGTACGCCGAAACACTGCTTTCCGAACTGGGGCAGGGCACGGTGGACTGGGTGCCGAACTTCGACGGCACCATGGACGAGCCTTCGCTGCTGCCGGCTCGCCTGCCCAATGTCCTGCTGAATGGTGGCACCGGGATCGCCGTCGGCATGGCCACGGACATCCCGCCTCACAATATCCGGGAGCTGGTGGCCGCCTGCATCCGGCTGCTGGACGAGCCGGACTCGACGCTGGATGACCTGCTGGAACATGTCCAGGGGCCGGATTACCCCACCGAGGCGGAGATCATCACCCCCCGGGAGGACCTCCGGGCCCTCTATGAGAAGGGTAACGGCGGGGTGCGTATGCGTGCCTGCTACCAGAGGGAGGAAGGTGACATCATAGTCACCGCGCTTCCTTATCAGGTCTCCGGCAGCAAGGTGCTGGAGCAGATCGCCGCCCAGATGCAGGCCAAGAAGCTGCCATTGGTCGAAGACCTGCGGGATGAATCCGACCACGAGAACCCGACACGCCTGGTGATCGTGCCACGGTCCAATCGGGTGGATGCCGACGAGGTCATGCATCATCTGTTCGCCACCACGGACCTGGAGAAGACCTACCGGGTGAACTTCAACGTCATCGGCCTGGATGGCCGCCCCCAGGTACTGCCCTTGCGGGACCTGCTGCTGCAGTGGCTTGAGTTCCGCACCATCACGGTACGGCGTCGCCTGCAGTGGCGGCTGAACAAGGTCGAGGCCCGGCTGCATATCCTCGATGGTTTGCTGATCGCCTATCTCAACATCGACGAGGTGATCGCCATCATTCGCGAAGAGGATCGGCCCAAGCCGGCGCTGATGGAGCGGTTCGGGCTCTCCGACACCCAGGCCGAGGCCATCCTGGAGTTGAAGCTGCGTCACCTGGCGAAGCTCGAGGAAATGAAGATTCGCGGCGAGCAGGACGAACTGGCCGAGGAGCGGAAATCCCTGCAGGCCCTGCTGGGCTCCGATGCCAGGCTACGTGGGCTGATCCGTGAGGAACTCTCTCGCGATGCAGAGGCGTTTGGTGATGACCGCCGTTCGCCCATTGTCGAGCGCGGTGCGGCGCGGCCGTTGGACGAGACGGCCCTGGTGCCAAGTGAGCCCGTCACCATCGTGCTGTCCGAAAAGGGCTGGGTTCGGGCTGCCAAGGGCCACGACGTGGATCCCACCGCACTCAGCTACAAGGCCGGTGATGGCTATCTCGTGCATGTTCGCGGCCGTAGCAACCGTCAGGCCGTGTTCTTTGATACCACCGGCCGTTCCTACTGCCTCCCGGCGCATAGCCTGCCTTCGGCGCGCAGCCAGGGGGAACCATTGACGGGGCGATTGACTCCGCCAGCGGGGGCCGGTTTCTGCCATGTCGTCGCCGGTGACGATCGGGACAGCTTCATTCTGGCCAGTGATGCGGGATACGGATTCGTGACCAGTCTTGGTGATCTGCAGGCCAAGAACAGGGCCGGCAAGGCCGTGCTGACCCTGCCCGCGAATGCCTCCATGGTGGCGCCGGTCAGGGTGCATGATCCTGAGCAGGATCTGTTGGTGGCCGTGACCACCGCAGGTCGCCTGCTGGTTTTCCCCGTGGCCGAATTGCCGCGGCTTGGCAAGGGAAAGGGCAACAAGATCATCGGTATTCCGTCGGATCGTGTACGATCCCGCGAAGAGTTGCTGGTGGGCATTACCAGTATCGCCGTTGACGGTGCCGTACTGCTGACTTCCGGGAAACGGACGCTGACTCTCAAGTCTGGTGACCTGGAAGCCTTCAAGGCAGCCAGGGGACGCCGGGGTGCCGTGCTTCCCCGGGGCTTCCAGCGGGTAAGTGCCATCGAGCCGGCTTGAACCTCCGGCGCGTTGACCCTATCTAAGGGGCAGTTGAGTCACGTGTCTTTTTGTTCATGACGGAGTCGATAGCATGAAGCGAGTCGGACTGCTGGTACTGACCAACCTGGCCGTTATGGCCGTGCTGGGTGTGGCGCTGATGATTCTCTATGCCGTGTTCGGGGTGTCCACAGTGGACGGCGCCGGCGGCATCGATTACGTGGGGCTGTTGCTGGTGGCCGGTGTGGTTGGCTTCGGCGGCGCCTTTATCAACCTGGCGATGTCAAAGATGATCGCCAAGCGGATGACCGGCGCGAAGGTCATCGAACAACCGCGAAACGAGACCGAGCAATGGCTGGTGGATACGGTGCGCCGCTTTGCACGCCAGGAGAACATGGGCGTGCCCGAGGTGGCCATCTACGATGCGCCGGAGATCAACGCCTTCGCCACGGGTGCACGCCGGAATAGCTCCCTGGTGGCGGTCAGCACCGGCTTGCTCCGAAGCATGAGCCGAGAAGAGGCCGAAGCGGTCATCGGTCACGAGATCGCGCACATCTCGAACGGCGACATGGTCACCTTGACCCTGGTGCAGGGCGTGATGAACACCTTTGTGGTGTTCCTTGCCCATATCATCGGTCGTTTTGTCGACAAGGCGGTATTCAAGAGCGAAAGTGGCCATGGCCCCGGATTTTTCATCGCCTATTTCGCCGCCCAGATGGTGCTTGGTATTGCCGCGTCCGTGGTCGTGATGTGGTTCTCGCGGCAGCGGGAGTTCCGTGCCGATGCCGGCGGGGCAAAGCTGGCCGGGCGCGAGAAAATGATCGCGGCCCTGGAACGGTTGCGCCGCAATGCCGGTGAATCGAATCTGCCTGATGAAATGCGGGCTTTTGGCATCAACGGTGGCAAGTCGGGGCTCGCCCGCCTGTTCATGTCCCATCCGCCGCTGGAAGAGCGCATCGCCGCGCTGCGGGGTAGCGTTCGCCAGGGCTGAGCAGGAAGCAGGCCGTCGGCGCTCCCGCCGATGGCCTGCTGCAACCGAAAGCCGCGTCAGATCACCATGCCGGAGAAATCGAAGTTCATCTCCTGGGTCGGCGGCTGCAGGAAATTGCCCTGCACGAAATCGATCTGGTGTTGCCAGAGCCGCGCCAGGGTACCGGCATCCTCCACGTAGCCGCTGACCACCTGCTTGCGCATGGAGTGGGCGTTCTCGATGATCCCCTTGATGCGCTCCTCGGCCTCTTCCGACTCATCCATCTGTTCGAGCAGTGACCGGTCCAGTTTCAGGTAGTCCGCAGGCAGGTGCTTGACGAGCTGGAACGGGTTCAGGCCGCTGCCGAAGTGATCCAGCGTGAAGCCGCAGCCAAGCTCCTTGAGACCCCGGAATACGTCCCGGGCGTCGTTCAACTGGGTGACGGCCACGGGCTCGTTGACCTGGAAGCTCAGGTGTTTTCCCGGGACGCCAGCGGATTTGAGCTGTTCGCCGAGAAACGGCAAGAACGCCTTGTCCGCCAGCGTTGCACCGGAAATCTTCAGAAACAGTGTGGTATCGAGGCCGAGCCTGATGCGTGCCGCGAGCTGTTCGATTGCATGTTTGACCACCCAGCGATCAACGGCCGTCATCAGTCCGAGCTCCTCGGCGGGCGTGATGAACTCCTTGGGCAGCCGTTCTTCCTCATCGTCGCCGCGCAGGCGTACGCGAACCTCGTAGCGTTCACCTTCCTCGCCCTTCAGGCTTGCCAGCGGCATGTACACGCAATAAAAGCGGTTCTGCGCGAGCGCGTCTTCAATGGTATCCCGCCAGGTGGCCTGTTCGTCGGCATCGCGCCCACCGCCGGCGTGCAGGTGCACCTGGTTGCCACCGGCCTTGCGGGCGGTTTCGCAGGCCAGGTTGACGTTGTTGATCTCGGCATCGGCGCTGGCGGCGTTTGCTCCCAGCACCACAACCCCGATGCTGCAGGTTGCCGTGACGGTCTTGTCGCGGATTTCCGTGATGTGATTTTCGAGCCGTTGGCGCACCGCCTCGGCCAGGGCAACGGATTCATGCACGCCGACACGGGGCAGTAGCAGGATGATGCTGTCATCGGTGAAGCGTGCCGCGGTAGCGCCTGCATCCATTTCGTTACCGAGGATCGCCGCGGCGTCTGCAATGACCTTGTCGAAGGCGTTAATGCCGAGTTGCTGGCGCAGCATGTCACTGTTATCCATCTGGATAAGCAGCAGGCCGTGACCGGGTTCGCCCTCTTCGGGGGCGAGTCCGCCCAGGGTTTCGGCCAGTATTTCCTGGAAATAGGTACGGTTGTACAGACCGGTGGCAAGATCCTGCTTGCTGAGGCTGTCGAGCTGCCTCTCCAGGTCGCGGGTATCGGAGCGGTCGCGAATCAGTATCTGGGTGCAGGGCTCGCCATCAATGCTGGCCGGCGAGAGGTTCACGGAGACCGACAGTTCCGCGTCTTCCGCAACCATGTCGAGTTCCATGTCCCGCTGGCTGTGATCTCCCTTGCTGTAGTTGCGCAGGAAGTCCTTGAAGCCGGACTGGTGCGTTGAGGCGATCATGTCCAGCAGGGGCATGCCCTCGATGTCTTCGAACTGTTCTACGCCGAATTTCTCCAGGTAAGCGGGGTTGGCGTAGATGTGCATGCCTTCATGGACGTAGGCGATGGCATCGCGTGAACTATCCAGCAGGGTGCTGCAGCGGCGCTCCGTCTCCTTGAGTGCTTTCTCAAGCTGACGGAGCCGACGGCGGGTACGTACATGCTGGAGTTCCCGGTCCACCACCAGTTGCAGATGCTTCAGGTCTTCACTGCCAACCAGATCCGCGGTACCGGCGGCGAGGCTCTCCCGCCGGGTGTCGGGAGTGGGGTCGGCATCGACGATAACCACCGGGATGTCGCGGCCCAGTTGCTGGATCTGCTGCAGCGCTTCGGCCATCGGTAGTAATTCGAGGCCGCGTTTGCAGAGGAACAGATCGAACTGCTTTTCTTGCAGGGCCTCGCGCAGATCTTCGTCGTCCTCGATGCGAGTCGCCCGCACCGCATGCCCCGCGTTGCGCAAAACGCTGATGTACATTTCCGCATCATTCAGCGAGTCGTCAGCGAGCAATAGCCGCAGGATATCGTCCTGGTTCATGAGCCTCGACGTCTGGTTTAGTGGGCCGTCCGCGCTCAGATGTCGGCCCAGAGATTGTCCTTGGCGTCGGAATCGGCCGCCTCCCGGCTGGCGCCCTCGGTTCGTTCGAAAACGAACTGGGCAAGACCGTCCGTTCGCTCGAGTTCCCGCGTCAGCCGCATGTAGGCCGACTTACCCTGCCCCAGCATGCTGACACGACGGCTTGAATGGTAGTGCAGTGGCGGCGTCATTAATGTGACCGGTTGCCGGGTTACCTTCACTGCCGGCACAAGCAGGCTGCGGGACGGATCTGACAGCCTGCCATCTGCCTGCTCGGCACGAGTGTAGACCGGGTGAGGTTCCGGCGCGATGATCTGCACGCCTATCTGGCCGCCGGCGTCCGGGTCGCGACGCAGCCAGCGAATGATGCCGAGTTGCCGGGGAGCCTCGCCCGACCCGGTGAGTTCTGTTATCAGTACCGGTTCCCCGACCTGCGCCCGCGATGCGGTATCGGGCTCGCTGAGCAGGCAATAACCGCCTGCACTCAGATTAACCAGTTGCCAGAAGTGTTCCGACTGGTCGGTGGGTGCAGGTGCCGGAAGATCAATCTGGTCGTCATCCTGCAGAGCCAGGCCGTTACCGTCTTCCGCGGGGTAGATCAGGTTCCAGACGTCGTGGTCATCGTGACCTTGCAGATTGCGCCCGGCGAATTGTGATGCGGCATGGGGGATGTCCTGGTCTGCCTGCTGTTGTGACAAGGCGCGATGGATGTGAGTCAGACCCACAATCACCACAGCCCGGGTGCGTGAGCCTGAGCGCTGGTAGTGGCGCCGTCTCGGCGATCCATAGGCGGCGGCCAGTGAACGCAGCAGGTGCGCATCGTCGGCCGCTGGCCGCCGTTGCCACCAAAGCACCCCTCGTGGACTCGCCTGCTCCAGCAGGCTGTCCACCACAGCGGCGGTGCCGAGATACAGGTATCGTGCTTCGTCGCCAGTGTTGTTGGATATTACCGGCTGCGGGCCGTGATCGCCGTCGGTGTCCACGAAATACAGCGGACTCTCCGCGCTGTTGCCGGCCTGGGCGGTGAGTACTGCATCCGGGGCCACGCGAAGCAGCAGTTCGTGGGCCCGAAGCACCCTGCTGCGGGCCATGCGATAAGGGCCGGCCGCGGAGGTCAGCAGCGCTCGCTGATAGAGTTGATCAAGTGTCACCGTTGCCGTGCGCATGCGGCAGCGTCGCGCGTTCAGGCCCAGGCGTCTGGCTTCCAGTCGAATGCTGTGTAGCAGCCGCCAGGCACCGATGGGCGGGCTTTCGTAAACCAGCCAGCTTTCCAGCAGGCACTGTTCAATGCATCGGGCCAGGGCCGTCAGGGCAAGTGTCCGGCTTCGACTGCTCAGGCCGCCACGGGTCTCCGCATAGAGCAATGCCGATCGGTAGCCCCGGGCCATGGTTTCCCGCAGATGTCGGGACAGGTTGGCGGCACGTTGCGATCGACCGGGCAGCGGAAAGCTCTGATGCAGGTAGTGTCGGCGCAGACCATCGACCACGTAGTCGGCGGTGGTCTCCAGCTGCTGCAGGATGGCAATGCGTCGCCCCGGCGACAGTCCCGCGCCCTGCAAGCGATCAAGCCCGTCCATCAGCAGTCTTGCCGTTTCCGGAATGTCTGCCAGGGGCAGGCCGGCTTGCCAGCTTGCTACCGCCGACGCGCGTTCATCGAACAACTGCCGATTGGCGCCTCTGGCGGGTAGCCTTGCCGGATTTACGCTGGCGAAGCCCGTGGTGGTTGCCGTTGCTGCGCTACTTTTCGTCATGGTTTTTTATGTTTGTACCCGGCGGCCAGTATATGCGGCGCTGGAAAGCCAGGCTACAAGGGGGTCTTGTTCGGCTCCCCGGGTGTTTCCCGTACCAGGGTGGGGACCAGGTATCCCGGCAGTGCCCGGCGCATCTGCTCGACAAGACTCCGGGCCTTGCCATCAGGCACGTCGAAATGTGCGGCCCCTCGCACCGGGTCGAGTGCGTGCAGGTAGTAGGGCAGGACCTGCGCTTCGAACAACCGTCTGGACAGCGCAATCAGCGTGTCGGCGCGATCGTTGATCCGCCGCAGCAGGACTGATTGATTGAGCAGCGTAGCGCCCACGCCCCGCAGCGCCCCGCAGGCGCGATCCACGTTGGCATCGAATTCCGCCGGGTGGTTGCCATGCAGGACCACCACGATCTGCTGATGCAATCCGGTCAGCCATTCCAGCAGCCCCTCGTCAATCCGTTCCGGGAGCACGATGGGCATTCTGGTGTGGATGCGCAGCGTTCTGATGTGGGGCAATTCCCGGAGATGGTCGGTGAGCGCCCGCAGGCGCCGATCCGAGAGCACCAGTGGATCACCGCCAGAGAGAATGACCTCGGTGATGTCCCGGTCGCCGGCAAGTTGTTCCAGTGCCGGCCCCCAGTTTGCGCTTGCGGCGTTGGCATCGGCATACGGGAAGTGGCGGCGGAAGCAGTAGCGGCAATTGATGGCGCAGGCACCAGTGGCCACCAGCAGCGCCCGCCCCGAGTATTTCTGCAGCAGGCCCGGTGCGAGCATGGCTGCATGATCGTCCACCGGGTCGTCGATGAATTGCGTGGGCTGGAGCGCGGTTTCCTGCGGCAGGGGAAGCACCTGCAGCAGCAACGGATCATGGCGGTTGCCCGGTTCCATGCGTGCGATGAAGCCACGTGGAACACGCAGCGAGAATTGCCGCTGCGCGTCGTCCATGCCATTGGCGAGTTCCGGTTCGAGGTCGAGTAGCCGGAGCAGTTCGGCCGGGTCGCTAACCGCGTCGGCGTAAAGCTTTTGCCAGTTCGGGTGGTGATCGCGCACGGCGAGCGTTTTGGACATGCGGGCTCCGGGCGGTGGGAAGGGTGGCTTCGTTGGCAGCGCCATTCTAACCAAGAGTGGATCGACATGGTGGTTTTCCGCTAGGATGCGGGCGCTTCCACCGCTAGACGGAACAGGTACCGCAATGGCCAGTTACAGCACCAGCGAATTCAAGTCCGGCCTGAAGATCATGCTCGACAATGATCCCTACACCATCGTCGAGAACGAGTTCGTCAAGCCCGGCAAGGGTCAGGCGTTCAACCGGGTCAAGGTGCGTAACCTGAAAACCGGCAAGGTGATCGATAGGACGTTCAAGTCCGGCGACAGCGTGGAAGCAGCCGACGTCATGGAGACGGATCTGCAGTATCTCTACGCCGACGGGGAATTCTGGCATTTCATGGATCCCCAGAGTTTCGAGCAGATCGCCGCTGCCGAGGCAGCAGTGGGTGATGCTGCGAAATGGCTCAAGGAACAGGACTTCTGCAAGCTAACCCTGTGGAACGGCGTGCCGCTTCAGGTGGAGCCGCCGAATTTCGTCGAACTGACCGTTACCCAAACCGATCCCGGCTTGCGTGGCGACACCTCCAGCGGCGGCAACAAGCCCGCCACACTCGAGACTGGTGCAGTGGTTCGCGTGCCGTTGTTCATCGAAGAAGGTGAGGTGCTGCGTATCGACACCCGCACCGGTGACTACGTCAGCCGGGTGAAATAGGCGGCAGCCAATGGTGCCGGGCGCGGTGGACTGGCGACCGACTGCCACGCTCGACACGCTCCGCCGCCGCGCCGAGTTGCTCCGCTGCGTGCGCCAGTTCTTCGAGCAGCGAGGTCTGCTTGAGGTGGAGACGCCGTTGCTTTCCACGGCGGCGGCCACGGACCCTGCACTGCTTAGTGCGAAGGTCTGTCTCCACGGCGACCCCCGGCAACCGTCGCATTACCTGCATACATCCCCCGAGTTTCCCATGAAGCGCCTGTTGGCGGCCGGAAGCGGCCCGATCTGGCAGATCTGCCGGGTGGTTCGCGGCGGCGAGCAGGGTCCGCGCCACAACCCCGAATTCACCATGCTGGAATGGTATCGGCCGGGCTGGGGCTATCGAAGCCTGATCGATGAAGTGGTTGAACTGATTACGGTCGTCGCCGGCGCCAGGCAGTTGCGCATGCATACCTATGCCGAGGTCTTCGCGCCGTTCGGGATCGATCCCCACAACGATCCCGGGGACCAGATTGCAAGCACCGGCCGGGCGCTGGGTATTGATGTGCCTGCGGGGTTGAGCCGGGACGGCCTGCTTGATCTGGTTCACTCTCACCGGATTGCCTCCACGCTGGGAAAGGATGGATGCGTTGACGTGATCCACGCCTTTCCCGTGTCCATGGCTGCTCTGGCCAGGATCGAGCCGGGCTCACCGCCCACGGCGCAGCGCTTCGAGTGTTTCCTGGAAGGCATGGAGATCGCCAATGGCTTCCAGGAACTCACCGACGCGGGAGAACAGCGGCAGCGGTTTGCCGAGGACCTGCTGCGCCGGGGGTCCGAGGGGCTGCATCAACCGCCGATGGATGAGCGTTTCCTGGGGGCGTTGGCGTCGGGCCTGCCAGACTGCGCCGGCGTCGCGCTGGGGCTTGATCGCCTGTTCATGGTTGCACTGGGGATCAAGCGGATCGAAGACGTGCTGGCTTTTCCCAGCCAGCACAGTTGAGGGTTGCCCGCCGGGCGCGTGCAAGTCGGGCCCTGACGGAGTGCCCTCGACTCATGTATAATGGAAACTGTTTCCAAAAGTCATTTCGGAGGTTGTAGCCATGCCTGCTGACGTATTTCCCATCAAGACCACATTGCCGTTGGAAAAAGCCCGCGTGATGATCGCCGAAGCGCTGGCCGAAGGCCGTCGACAGAAACTGCAGCCGTTGACTGTCGTGGTGGTGGATACCGGCGGTCACGTGATCTCGATGGATCGCGAGGACGGTTCCGGCATCCTGCGCGCCGATGTGGCCCGCGGCAAGGCCGTCGCGTCTCTGGGCATTGGCATCAGCAGCGGCACCATTGGTGCCCGCAACAAGGGTCGCGACGCGTTTCTCAGTGGCGTGGCCGCCGCCTCTGACGGTCGCTTCATCCCGGTAGGCGGCGGTGTCCTGGTGCTGGATGAACAGCGCCACGTGATTGGCGCCATCGGTGCCAGCGGCGATACCTCGGACGCGGATGAAGCCTGCGTTGTCGCCGGTGTCCGTGCCGCCGGATACGAGCCGGGACTCGACGCGGCCTCCTGAGGCGTTTGCCTGTTCTCTCGGCATTGAGATCGGCCCCGAAGCCTGCTTCGGGGCCGTTTTCGTTGATACAGGTCAAGCCCGCCCCCGCACCTCTGCAGCATGCTGCCGGTAACAACAGAAAACGAATGGGGGGTGCTGCGTGTCGCAACGGATCATCAGGAGTGGGGTGGGGCTGGGTGCCGGGCTGCTGCTCGCCTACGTGGCGCTGATGCTGATGCCGCTGCTGCTCGCCGGCATGCAGGACAGGGCGCCGCGGCCGGTGCGGGACGAGTTGGCTTCGGGCATGGCGCTGGTCGCTTTCGCCATGCTGCTTGCCGAGTTCGTGCTGTCCGGTCGGCACAAGGGCCTGTCGGGGCGCATCGGAATGGACAGCATCATGCGCTTCCACCAGTTCATGGCCCACGTCCTGCTGGCGTTCATCCTGATTCATCCGTTTCTCTACTCCCTGCCCATGGGGGTTGTCGCTCCCCTTGGTGATCTGGATCGGGAGACCTGGCTGCAGCTCACCACCTGGCCAGGAATCACCGGCCTGATCGCATGGCTGGCGCTGTTCATTGTTGTCCTCATGGCAGCGGTTCGGGACCAGTTGTCCTGGAGTTATGAGGCCTGGCGTATCAGCCACGCGGTGGGGGCGCTGCTGGTGGCAGTGCTGGGTTGGCATCACACCGTCTGGGCCGGACGCTACAGCGGTGAGCCGCTGCTTGCAGGCGTCTGGACCATTGCACTGGCCATCGCCGTCATCGCCCTGATCCATGTGCACTGGGTTACGCCGCTGTTGCAGCGTCGGCGCCCGTATCGTGTCGCTGCGGTCCGACAGGAGGCCGATCGCACCTGGACTGTAGACCTGGAACCGGACACCGACGGCGGTCATTCCGGTGCACGTCTCGAGTACAAGGCAGGGCAGTTCGCCTGGTTCAAGGTGGGCGGGCCGCTAGGGCGCATTACCGAGCATCCGTTCTCCATGAGCTCGGCACCGGCGCAATGGCCGCTGGTGTCGTTCACCATCAAGGAAGCGGGAGACTTCACTGACCGCATTGGCCAGTTGCCCGAGGGCACCCAGGTGTACCTGGATGGGCCCTACGGCAATTTCACGCTGGACGCGGATGACAATCGACCCCTGATCATGCTCGCCGGTGGTGTTGGCATGGCACCGGTGATGAGCCTGCTTCGTGGTCTGCGGGATGCCGGTTCGAAACGCCGCATCATCCTTTTCCAGGCCAATCGTCATGAGGGGCAGATTCTCTATGCCGGCGAGCTGTCGGACATGGCGAACAGTCTCGACCTGCGTGTGCACCAGGTGCTGCAGGAACCGCCGGAGGGCTGGAGCGGGGAGCGAGGGTTTATTGACCGCCGTCTGCTGGAATCGACTCTGCCGGAGGATCTACGCCAGGCCGCCCAGTGGGCGGTGTGTGGGCCGCCGGCCATGATCGACGCGCTGGAAACCCTGCTGCTGCGGGATTTCCGGGTGCACCGCAGCGGTATCCTGTCAGAGCATTTCCATTATCGCTTCGGCGATCGGGCCGGCAAGGCCGGCCACTTCCTGCGCGCAGCCCTGGCGGCAACCGTTGGGCTGCTGCTGGGCCTGATCCTTTTCGCCTTGCGGGGGTGATCGGGGATCGTCGACCCGGTGCGTTACGCGCAAGCGCTAACGCACCCTAGGTGAAGCCGATTCCGCCCCAAGCCAAGGCACAAACGTTGGGCCGGTGCGCCACTCATGGACCGTCAGCGACAGGGATGTCGCTGTCGAGCCCCCATGGATGGGTTTACGGCGTGTCCATGAGTGGCGTACCGGCCCAACGTTCCCCGATCCGACACGTAGGGTGCGTTAGCGCTTGCGCGTAACGCACCGAACCGGTGTTGTCTACTGCTCCCCGCCGACCACCGTCCCCACAGCCTGGCGGACCTGCACCCGCTCATCGGCCCGGAGCCCGGCGGAGAACTCCACCATACCCGGTGGGAACAAAACGATGGCGGTGGACCCCATGTTGAAGCGGCCCAGCTCCTCGCCCCGGTCGAGATTGATCTTGCCTGGTTCGTAGCGCCAGCCGCGTATGTCACGACCGCGTGGTGGCGTGATTTCCCCTGCCCAGACCGTCTCGATGCTGGCCACGTTGATGGCGCCCACCAGTACCACTGCCATCGGCCCATGGGCGGTTTCGAACAGGCAGACAATCCGTTCATTGCGGGCGAAAAGTCCGGGGACGGTCTTCACCGTATGGCGGCCGACGCTGAACAGGCGGCCGGGAACATGGGTGACTTCACGCAGCGAACCGCTGAGAGGCATGTGCACCCGGTGATAATCCCGGGGCGACAGATACACCGTCATGAAGCTGCCGTCCTCGAACAAGGCTGCCTGTGTCGCATCACCGCCGAGCAGCGTGCGCAGCGAGTAGTCATGACCCTTGGCCTGAATGATCCGATCACCGGATAAAGGCCCCAGGGCACTGATGGCGCCGTCGGCGGGGCAGCAGACGGCATGCTTGTCGTCCGGCAGCGGACGCGCGTCTGCTTTCAGTTCCCGGGTAAAGAAGGCATTGAAGGTGGGGAAGGCCAGTGGATCGGTCTGCTCAGCCTCGCGCATGTCGACGTTGAAGCGCTGGACGAACCAGCGCGTCAGCGGTCTCCGAAACCAGGCGGCCTTGACGCGTGTCAGCCGGTGAATCAGCCGAGAGATTGCATGGTGAGGCAGCGGATACAGCGGCAGGGTCTTCAGCCAATCTGCTGTGCTTGGCGACTCACTGACGTATCGCCCCGCTGGTTTTTCGCTCATCAATGGCATCCCGGAATCAGATTCGGCCGTGATGCGCGAGAATCTGCGCCATGTCACTGCTGATCTGCCGGGCGCGATGCGGCGCCTGGAACAGCGCCTGCAGACGCCCATCCGGATTGATCAGTAGCACCGCCGAGCCATGGTCCACCATGTAATCCTCGTCGTCTTCCTCGTCGTGGCGCATATGGACGATGCCGAGATCCCGCGCCAGCACGTCGATATCGGACAGGGCCCCGGTGACCCCGACGAATTGCGGATCGAAGGATGGCACGTACTGCTGCAGGCGCTCGGGGGTATCCCGCGCCGGGTCCACGGTCACGAACACGCCGCGCACGCGGTCCACGTCCGGCACGCCTTCATCGGCCAGCAGGCGGCGGACCTGCCCCAGTTCCAGCATGGTCATCGGGCAGATGTCCGGGCAATTGGTGAAGCCGAAGAACAACAGCGTCCAGCCCCCTTCCAGTTGGTCCCGGGTGAAGGGCTCGCCATGATGATCGATCAACTGGAATTCGGTAATGTCCCGACCGCCGTTGAGATAGGTGCCGTGCAGACTGTCCGTGTCCAGAGTGGCCGGGGCGAACAGCGTGGTAGACGCCCACAGGCCGGCGGCCAGGGCGATCACGCCAGCCAGGGCGGTGACAATCAGGGGGGCTCTGGAGCGGGTGTCACTCATGGTGGTCGGGATCCTTTCAGGGTTGGTCTTCGAGGGGCGCGATTCCGCCTGCCCGCCGCATGGACCAGCAGAACAGTCCGGGGTTCCGCCGCGGCGCCGGGAATACGGTATGCTATCGCCCCCGTTCCGGGCGGGAAAGCTCAACAGACCAACCAGGCCTTGCCATGCTCGACAAAGAAACTGCTGTTGCCAGCCTGCAGACCATGCGCGACTACGTTCGCTGGGCCGCCAGTCGATTCGGCGAGGCCGGATTGCACTTTGGCCATGGCAATGCCACGGCGCTGGACGAAGCCGCCACCCTGCTGTTGCATACACTGCATTTGCCCTCGGTGATTCCTGAACCTTACTGGGATGCACGGCTGACCCGGGACGAGGCCATGACATTCCTCGGATTGGTCGAGCGGCGCATCAACGAACGCATGCCGCTGCCCTATCTGATCAACGAGGCCTGGTTCTGCGGCTTGTCATTCCACGTAGACCAACGGGTGCTGATTCCCCGGTCTCCCATCGCGGAGCTGATCGAGGCCGGTTTCGAGCCCTGGATCGAGCCCGCCAGTGTCGAGCGGGTGCTGGATATCGGCACTGGCAGTGGCTGCATCGCCATTGCCTGTGCCCACGTCTTTGAAGAGGCTGCGGTTGATGCCGCCGACAACAGCCCGGCCGCCCTGGAGGTGGCGCGGGAGAATATCCGCCGCCACGGCCTGGAGGATCGTGTGCATGCCGTGCAGGCGGATGTCTACCAGGGGCTTGATGCAGGGCACCGGTATGACCTCGTCGTCAGCAACCCACCCTATGTGGATGCCCTGGACATGGCGGATCTGCCTGCGGAGTATCATCACGAGCCCCGTGCCGCACTGGCGGCCGGTGACGACGGGCTCGACGTGGTACGCGACATTCTCAAGGGCGCTGCTGCGAGACTGAGTCCGGGTGGGGTTCTGGTGGTGGAGGTGGGCAACAGCGCGCCGGCGGTCGCCGAGACCTGGCCTGGGCTGCCGTTCCTCTGGCTGGAATTCAGCCGCGGTGGTCACGGCGTCTTTCTCCTGACGGCCGAGCAGCTTGCTGAAGCCGAACAAAGCGATACGGGGCACTAGAACATGGCGGGAAATACCTTCGGAACCCTGTTCACGGTCACCACCTTTGGTGAGAGTCACGGGGCTGCGCTCGGTGCCATTGTCGATGGCTGTCCGCCGGGCATGGCCCTGTCGGAAGCCGATCTGCAGCATGATCTGGATCGGCGCAAGCCCGGGACCTCGCGCTACACCACCCAGCGCCGTGAACCGGACCAGGTGCGGATTCTCTCCGGCGTGTTCGAGGGACGTACGACCGGGGCCCCTATCGGGCTGCTGATCGAGAACGCTGACCAGAAATCCAAGGACTATTCCGACATCGCCGACAAGTTCCGTCCCGGTCACGCCGACTACACCTACACCCAGAAGTATGGTTTTCGCGACTACCGCGGCGGCGGGCGCTCGTCCGCCCGGGAGACCGCCATGCGGGTGGCGGCGGGGGCCATCGCCAAGAAGTGGCTGGCCGAACGCTACGGCGTGCGTATCCGCGGTTACCTGTCACAGCTCGGGCCCATCGAGCTGCCACTGGTGGACTGGGATGTAGTGGAGACCAACCCGTTTTTCTGTGGCGACCCCGCGCAGGTTCCCGTGCTCGAGGAGTACATGAAAAAGCTGCGCAAGGATCTGGACTCCGTGGGTGCCAAGGTCACTGTGGTGGCCGCGGGCTGCCCGCCGGGTTGGGGCGAGCCCGTTTTTGACCGGCTGGACGCGGATCTTGCAGCGGCACTCATGAGCATCAACGCGGTCAAGGGCGTGGAGATCGGCGATGGTTTCGCCTGTGTCAGTCAGCGCGGCACGGAGCATCGCGACGAACTCTCCCCCGACGGCTTTCTCAGCAACCATTCCGGTGGCGTGCTTGGTGGCATTACCACTGGCCAGGACGTGGTGGCGAGCATGGCGCTCAAGCCCACGTCCAGCATCATGGTGCCCGGCAAGACAATCAACGAGGCCGGTGAACCGGTGGAACTGGTCACCAAGGGGCGACACGACCCCTGTGTCGGCATACGGGCCACACCCATCGCCGAAGCCATGCTGGCACTGGTGCTGGCCGATCATGCCCTGCGCCATCGTGGCCAGAACCAGGACGTGACGCCTCCGCTGGCACCGATCCCCGGCAAGGTGGGCTAGGCCGTCGCGAAGGCGGCCGGGCAATCATCAGCAGGTGGGGGAGGCGTGCAGCCGGCTCTGCCCTACTGGCGCTTGTCCGCCTTTTATTTCTTCTTTTTCGCCGTACTGGGCGTTCTTGCCCCTTACTGGGGGCCCTACCTGGACGCCCAGGGCTACAGCGCTGCCCAGATCGGGCAGCTGATTGCCATACTCCACGCCACCAAGATTATCGCGCCGAACATCTGGGGCTGGATCGCCGATGTCACCGGCAAGCGCATGGCCATCGTGCGCATGGGTGCCCTGTTCGCACTCTTCAGTTTCGCCGGTGTGCTGCTCGGCGAGGGGTTCTGGTGGCTGGCCCTGGTGATGGCGGCCTTCAGTTTCTTCTGGAATGCCGCCCTGCCTCAGTTCGAGGCCAACACCATGAATCATCTGGGTGCCGCCGCGCCCCGCTACAGCCGTATCCGGCTCTGGGGGTCAATCGGCTTCATCGTCACGGTGCTGCTGTTCGGCGAGCTGATCGACCGCTTCGGTATCGACATGCTCCCCGCTGCCATGCTGCTGTTGTTCGCCGGCCTTTGGGTGTCGGCGCAGATCGCGCCGCAGGCGCCGATGCGGGTCAGCGCGCGACAGACAGAACCCATTGTCCGTGTGTTCTTCCGTCCGGCGGTGGTCGGTTTTTTCCTCGCCTGCTTCCTCCTGCAGGCGTCTCACGGTCCGTACTTCGCCTTTTTCAGCATTCATCTTGCCGGCCACGGCTACGGCAGCTCTGCCATCGGCGGGCTCTGGGCGCTGGGCGTGATTGCCGAGATCGTGCTGTTCTTCTTCATGCACCGCTTGTTGCCGGCGGTGGGTGCAAGAGTGCTGATGACGGTGGCCCTTGCCCTGTCAGCGTTGCGCTGGGTGCTGATCGGCGCGCTGGCGGATGTGCTACCACTGCTGCTGTTTGCGCAGCTCCTGCATGCGGCCTCCTTCGGTGTCTACCATGCGGTGGGCATCAGCATGGTCAACCATTATTTCATCGGTCGTAACCAGGGCCGGGGGCAGGCGCTGTACAGCAGTATCACCTTCGGTGCCGGGGTGGCTGTGGGCAGCCTGGTTGCTGGCCTGCTCTGGGACGAGATCGGCGGCACCTGGGTCTTCCACCTGGCGGCTGTCATGGCGGCAGTTGCTGCAGTCATCGCCTGGTTCAGCCTGCCGGCAGATAATGCCGCCGGCGAGCGCGGCAATAATTCATCAGAATCATGAGGTATAATGGCCGGCTAGCATTTGTCCATCGAACCATTGGCAAAACCCAACGCGAAGAGCAAACGATGAGCGGAAAAACCCTGTACGACAAACTCTGGGATGCCCATCTCGTCAAGGACAACGACGACGGTACGGCGCTGATCTACATCGATCGGCACCTGGTTCACGAGGTGACTTCGCCCCAGGCCTTCGAGGGGTTGCGGCTCGCCGACCGTCAGCCGTGGCGCATCGACGCAAACCTCGCGGTTGCCGACCACAATGTGCCCACCACGGATCGCAGCGTGGGCATTGCCGACCCCGTGTCCCGCCTGCAGGTGGACACGCTGGACGAAAATTGCCGGATCTACGGCATCACCGAGTTCGACATGAATGACCCGCGGCAGGGCATTGTCCATGTCATCGGGCCGGAGCAGGGTGCAACCCTGCCGGGCATGACCGTTGTCTGTGGCGATTCCCACACATCCACCCATGGCGCGGTCGGTGCCCTGGCTCAGGGTATTGGCACCTCGGAAGTCGAGCATGTGCTGGCCACCCAGACACTGGTGCAGAAGAAGAGCAAATCCATGCTGGTGAGTGTCGATGGCCAGGTTGGTCCCGGGGTCACCGCCAAGGACATCGTGCTGGCGGTGATTGGCCAGATCGGCACCGCCGGCGGTACCGGCTATGCCATCGAGTTCGGTGGTGATGCCATTCGTGCGCTGTCCGTGGAAGGGCGGATGACTGTCTGCAACATGTCCATCGAGGCCGGCGCCAAGTTCGGCATGGTGGCCGTGGATGACACCACGATCGAATACTTCCGGGATCGGCCGTTCGGCCCGAAGGGCGACAACTGGGACAAGGCCGTTGCCTACTGGCGGACACTGCACAGCGATGCGGATGCCGAGTTCGACAAGGTCGTGCATGTTGACGCCACCGCCATCGAGCCGCAGGTGAGCTGGGGTACGTCGCCGGAAATGGTGGTTCCCATTGGTGGCCGCGTGCCCAACCCCTTCGAGGAAACCGAGCCCACCCGTCGTCAGTCCATGGCAAGGGCGCTCGAGTACATGGGCCTTGAACCCGGCACGCCGATGACGGAAATCCGCCCTGACAAGATCTTCATCGGCTCCTGCACCAACTCCCGCATCGAGGATCTGCGCGCGGCGGCGGCGGTGGTCAAGGGCCGCAAGATCGCCGACACCATCAAGCTCGCCCTGGTGGTTCCAGGCTCCGGACTGGTGAAGCGTCAGGCCGAGCAGGAGGGGCTGGATCGCATCTTCCTCGACGCCGGATTCGAGTGGCGCGAGCCCGGCTGCTCCATGTGCCTGGGCATGAATGCTGACAGGCTCGGGGCGGGGGAGCGTTGTGCCTCTACCTCCAACCGTAACTTCGAAGGGCGTCAGGGCCAGGGCGGCCGTACCCATCTCGTGAGTCCTGCAATGGCGGCGGCGGCTGCCGTAGCCGGCCACTTTGTTGACGTGAGGAGCTTCTGATCATGCAAGCCTTCGTAACCCACAAGGGCCTGGTGGCGCCTCTCGACCGTGCCAACGTGGATACCGACGCCATTATTCCGAAGCAGTTTCTGAAGTCCATCCAGCGGACCGGGTTCGGCCCCAATCTGTTCGACGATCTGCGATACCTGGATCAGGGCGAGCCGGGGCAGGACAATAGCAACAGGCCCCTGAACCCGGATTTCATGCTCAATCAGGAGCGGTACCAGGGTGCCAGCATCCTGCTTGCACGGCGCAACTTCGGCTGCGGCTCATCCCGCGAGCACGCCCCCTGGGCCTTGCTGGACTTCGGGTTTCGGGCGCTGATTGCACCAAGCTTCGCCGATATCTTCTACAACAACTCGTTCAAGAATGGCCTGCTGCCCATCGTTCTGCCGGAGGATGTGGTGGATCGGTTGTTCAAGGCCACCGAAGCAACGCCGGGCTTCAGCCTGGAGGTGGATCTGCCTGAGCAGGTGGTGCGCGCGCCAGAGGGCGAGACGTTCTCCTTCGAGATCGACGCCTTTCGCAAGCGCATGCTGGTGGACGGGCTGGACGAGATCGGGCTTACCCTGCAGCAGGCAGACGCCATTCGAGCCTATGAGCAGAAGCGCCGGGCCGAGACGCCCTGGCTCTTCGGTGCCTGAAGTCAGGAGCCGATCATGAGTCAGAAGGTTCTTGTGCTGCCCGGTGACGGTATCGGGCCGGAAATCGTTGCCGAGGCGGTTCGCGTG
Organism: Natronocella acetinitrilica; assembly: GCF_024170285.1. Classification (NCBI taxonomy): domain Bacteria; kingdom Pseudomonadati; phylum Pseudomonadota; class Gammaproteobacteria; order Chromatiales; family Ectothiorhodospiraceae; genus Natronocella; species Natronocella acetinitrilica. The sequence continues at coordinate 161,852 of NZ_JALJXV010000002.1, read as the reverse complement.
CTGGATTGCCTGCGTGCGGACTTCGGCCTGGAGGTCGAGGTCGAGCATGGTCTGATTGGCGGCGCCGGTTACGATCATGCGGGCAAGCCGCTGCCGGACGATACCCTGGCGATGGCCCGCGAAGCCGACGCCATTCTGCTCGGGGCCGTGGGTGGGCCCCGGTACGACAAGTTGGCTCGGCCCCTGCGGCCGGAGCGCGGCCTGCTGGCCATTCGCTCCGAGTTGGGCCTGTTCGGCAATCTTCGGCCGGCGATTCTCTATCCGCAGCTCGCCGATGCCTCGGCACTGCGGCCGGAAGTGGTATCGGGCCTCGATATCATGATCGTCCGCGAGTTGACCGGTGGCATCTATTTCGGTCAGCCACGGGGCATTCGCGAATTGCCGGGTGGCGAGCGCGAAGGCTTCAACACCCTGGTCTACCGGGAGTCCGAAATCGAGCGGATCGGGCGGCTGGGTTTCATGACCGCGCAGAAGCGGGGCGGGCGGCTATGCTCGGTGGACAAGGCCAACGTACTTGAAGTCACCGAACTCTGGCGAGAGGTGATGACGGGGCTGGCTGCAGAGTATCCCGACGTGGAACTCTCCCACATGTATGTGGATAACGCCGCCATGCAGCTGGTGCGCTCGCCCAAGCAGTTCGATGTGATCGTCACCGAGAACATGTTCGGCGACATCCTTTCGGATTGCGCGGCGATGTTGACCGGGTCCATCGGCATGCTGCCCTCGGCGTCGCTGGATGAGCGCGGCAAAGGGCTCTACGAGCCGGTCCATGGATCGGCCCCGGACATTGCCGGACAGGGCGTGGCCAATCCTCTGGCCACCATCCTGTCCCTGGGCATGATGTTGCGCTACTCGCTGGGTCGCGGCGATCTTGCCGACCGCGTACAGCAGGCGGTGGGCCAGGTGCTGGATCAGGGCCTCCGCACGCCGGATATCCAGAGCGCGGGCACCCGGTCCGTCAGCACCGGCGACATGGGGAACGCGGTGGTCGAAGCCTTGCGCGCCTAGGTCTGCGCCTGCGCCGACCGCCTGACATGCGAAACGGAAACGACGAGGTGTTTCAATGAACCGCACCGGATTTGTGGGCTGGCGAGGAATGGTCGGCTCGGTACTGATGCAGCGGATGCGAGATGAGGATGACTTCAGGGACATCGAGCCGGTGTTCTTCTCCACATCCCAGACCGGCAAACCCGGCCCGGATGTGGGCAAGGATGTGCCGCCGCTGCAGGATGCCCACGACATCGAACAGTTGAAGACCATGGATGTGATCGTCACCTGTCAGGGTGGTGACTACACCTCCGCGGTCTACGCCGACCTGCGCAAGGCCGGCTGGGACGGTTACTGGATCGACGCGGCATCCACCCTGCGCATTGCCGACGACAGCATCATCGTCCTCGACCCGGTCAACCGCGATGTGATTGATCAGGGGCTCAAGGATGGGGTCAAGACCTACGTCGGCGGCAACTGCACGGTCAGCCTCATGCTCATGGGTATTGGTGGCCTGTTCCGCCAGGGGCTGGTGGAGTGGATCAGCCCCATGACCTACCAGGCGGCGTCCGGGGCCGGTGCCCAGAACATGCGCGAACTGGTGGCCCAGATGGGCTACATCCACGGTGCCGCGACCGATCTGCTCGACCCCTCCACGGCGATTCTCGAACTGGATCGCGCCGTGTCCGACGCCATCCGCTCGGACGGTTATCCCCGGGAACATTTCGGTCAACCGCTGGCGGGTAGCCTGCTACCCTGGATCGACAAGAAGCTGGACAGCGGCCAGAGCAAGGAGGAATGGAAGGCAGGGGTCGAGACCAACAAGATCCTGGGCCGCAGCCATAACCCGATACCCATCGATGGTCTGTGTGTGCGCATCGGCGCCATGCGCTCTCATGCCCAGGCGCTGACCGTCAAGATGACCAAGGATGTCCCGGTGGACGAAATCGAGGATATTCTCGCCGAGGCCAACGCCTGGGTCCGTGTGGTCGCGAATGAAAAAGAGGACAGCATCCGCGAACTCACGCCTGCGGCTGTCAGTGGCACCCTGGAGATTCCAGTTGGTCGACTGCGCAAGCTGGCCATGGGGCCGGAGTATCTGTCGGCATTCACCGTCGGCGACCAGTTGCTCTGGGGCGCCGCGGAACCCTTGCGACGTATGCTTCGCATCCTGCAGGAGCGCTGATTCAGGCGCACTGGTCGACAAAAATCTGCCAATCCACGGGAAGCATGGTGACGTGCTTCCCGTTTTCGTGTGAAGGCCCGTGACAAATGCGCTGTAACGTGTTGTCGTTTCCCTGATTCGCGAAACGGTGCACAGACGGGGGCTGGTTCCGTCGACACACTGCAACAACACACTGATCGATTTAATGCGCATCGAGCGTGTAGCGCCGCCTTCGCCAGGCACGGTGTTACCGCCAAGAAAAGGGACTGCCATGGCTCGCAGACTGGCTCAACTGACCGCATTCGTCGTCTCCCTGACACCGGCGCTGGCGCTGGCCCTGGGAATCGGCAGCATCGAGACGCGCTCGGCGCTCAATGAACCCCTGGAGGCACGCATTCCGCTGCTTCCCGATGACGCCGCGGACCTGGAAACTGTCAGTATTCGCCTTGCCACCCCGGACGCGTTCCAGCGGGCAGGGCTGGATCGACCCTTCTTCCTCTCCCGGCTCAATTTCGAAGTGGTTCGCGATGGCAGCAACAGCTACGTCGCAGTGACCACCGAAGACACCGTGCGCGAGCCCTTCCTTGCCTTCGTGGTGGAAGTGCGCTGGGCGGGCGGCCGCTTGCTCCGCGAGTACACGCTCCTGCTTGATCCGCCTGTGCACCAGCCCCGCGAAGCCCCGCCAACGCGGATGGCAGAACCCGAGCCTGCACCGAGCCCGGCGCCCCAGGCGGAGCCTGCCCGGCCGGCGCGACAGCAGGTGGCGGAGGCGCCGTCCTCCACGGCACGTGAATACGGACCCGTCCAGCGCAACCAGACCCTCTGGGACATTGCCGTGGAAACGCGTCCGGATGACTCCGTGTCCGTTCACCAGATGATGATGGCCTTGTTGCGTGCCAATCCCGACGCGTTCAGCGGCGGCAACGTCAACAACCTGCGCGCCGGTGTCATCCTGCGTGTGCCCGAGCGCAGTGATATCGAATCGCTCACCGTCGCCGACGCCCGCCGGGAATTTGCCCGCCAGACCCAGGAATGGCAGGCAGGCAGAACCCCGCAACCGACAGCGCCGGCCGACGAACCGACCGTCGCCGACGCACGTGATCCGTCGGACGATGAGCCCGATGGCCGGCTCCAGGTTGTGGCCGCGGGTGAAACCGGTGGCAATGACCCCACCGCCACGGTGGATGAAGATGCGCTGTCCGAGGCGCAAGGTGACGTGCAGCGACTGGAAGGTGAACTCACTGCCCTGCGGGAGAGGGAGGCGTCACTGCGCTCCGAGGCGGACGAACTCCGGCAGATGAACGATGAATTGCGCCAGCGCGTTGAAGCGTTGGAGCGCCTCGTCAATCTGCAGGCCGACCCGTCACTGGTGGAAGCACCTGAGGCCGATCCGTTTGCCGACGTACCCATGGTGGGTGATGCGACTGCCCCGGGTATGGATGAGCCGTCCCTGGACGACCCTGCGCTGGAAGACGAGTTTCTCGACGAAGAGGCAGCGGGCATCGCCGCGGTTGAACCGCCGGCCGGAGACACCGCGGCAACTGGACCGGAGGGTACGCCAGAACCCGACGGCACGGCTATTGATCCGCCAGCGCAGGCCTCGGCGCCGCTTGATGATCCTTTTGCCACGGCGCCACCCCCGGCCCCCTGGGAGGATCCGCGGATTCTCGCCAGTGCAGGTGGTGTGGTTGCGCTACTCCTGCTATTGCTGCTGGTCATGGCCCGCCGGCGTCGTCGGGCAGCAGCTGAAGCGGCAGAGCCGATGATGGCTGCCGGGGGTGGCGCGGCAGTCATGGGTGCTGGTGCGGCCGCTGCCGCCGATGATCGCGGAGCGCCGGTGGACGCAGTGGCAGCTGAAACTGCACCTGACCCCATCGCCGAGGCCGAGATGTATATGGGTCACGGTCGGCATGACCAGGCACGGGAGACATTGCAGCGTGCCCTGATCGTCGAGCCGGACAACACCGACATGCGCCTCAAGTTGCTTGAAATCCATGCGCTTGATCAGGATCGGGCGGCGTTTGAGGCTGAGGCCCAGGCCCTGTATCCGCTGGTAGATGGTAAGGATGATCCTGTCTGGCAGCGTGCTGCCGAAATGGGACGTGAAATCGCTCCGGAGCACCCGCTGTTCCCGGCCGAAGAGCCGGTCAGCGTGCCCCTGGCAGATGCTCCTGTGGCAGGGGTTGAGGAGACCGATGCCCTGGATCAGGCCTTCGATCTGGACGGCGATGACGGCCTGGAGCCGGAGGAAACCCGGTCATCCACCGCTGCCGCGTCCCCCGATACCGACATTGGATCAGACGCTGGCGATGACGCTCCTATCGATCTGGAGTCCATGGAGGACGATCTGTCTGATCTGGAGTTCGCCCTGGACGATGACGGCGATTCCATTCAGGACAAGCGCTCTCCAGCCTCCGGTTCTGAGGCCGGGCAGGACGGGATGGCGGCTGCCGAGGACGATGAGTTTGCCCTGGATTTTGACGTCGACAGCATGCAGGAAGACCGGGTGCGCCGTGAAGCTGCTGCCCTGACCTCCGATGATGTCGATACCGATTCGGGTGCAGCCGACGAGACCGGGCTTGATTTCGAGCTCGATTCCGTAGATAAGGACGACCGTGACGACGTCCTTGGGGCGGCTCCTGCGGAGTTGGATGCCGAGGTGGCACTGGAGGATGATGCTTCCGCGCTTGATGACCTCGACTTCGACATTGATGCTGGCGATGCTGAGCGGGCTTCTGGGTCGGTGTCGGGAGCGGCGTCGGGATTTGCCGTGAGCAACGACGACAAGGCAGCTGCCGAAGACGAGGACATGGACGACCTCTTCGAGGGAGCGGACGAGAACAGCACCAAGCTGGATCTTGCCCGGGCTTACCTTGACATGGGTGATTCCGAGGGCGCGCGCAGCCTCCTGGAGGAGGTCATGGAAGAGGGCAGTGCGGATCAGAAGCAGGAGGCCGAAGAACTGCTCGGACAGTCGGCATGACGTTGCCGGCCTAAGCTGACTCCAAGGGCGTGATACTCCGGCCGAGCTTTGCTCGGCCGGAGCGTTTATTATCCCTGCATTGCAACGGTTGCAGCATGCGAATTGCGCTTGGTGTCGAATATGATGGGCGGCGTTATCGTGGATGGCAGTCACAGCACCACGCGCCCTCGATTCAGGCCTGTCTGGAGCAGGCGCTCTCGAAAGTGGCGGCCGCGCCGATTGCCGTGACCTGCGCTGGTAGAACCGACGCCGGTGTCCATGCCCTGGGGCAGGTGGTTCACTTCGATACCGATGCCGACAGGCCGATGCATGGCTGGCGGCTTGGCGCGACCACCGGGATGCCCGACGACATCGCTGTCTGCTGGGCGCAACCCGTGCCCGAGCACTTCAATGCGCGTTTCAGCGCCGTCAGTCGCCAGTATCGTTATGTCCTGCTCAATCGGCCGGTGCGCCCCGCGCTTTTCCACGGCAAGGTCGGCTGGACCTGGAAGCCGCTGGACGCCGATCGCATGCAGCAGGCCGGCACCCACCTGCTGGGTGAGCAGGACTTCTCGGCGTTCCGTTCGGTGGAATGTCAGGCCAGGCATGCCCGCCGGTCGTTAAGCCGGTTGCAGATCACGCGGGATGGCGACTTCATCTATTTCGATGTTGTCGCCAACGCTTTTCTGCACCACATGGTGCGCAATATTGTCGGTACACTGATGGTTGTTGGTGCCGCTGAAAAGCCGACGGACTGGGTGGCGGACGTCCTTCAGGGGCGTGACCGAAAACGCGCTGGCCCCACGGCGGCGGCGGATGGTTTGTACTTCGTTGCAGTTCGATATGGTGAGGATTTCGGATTGCCTGCCCCCCCGGTTCCACCGGCTTTCAGGTTTCCCTCGGACGGTTGACCGCGTTACCATTAGTGACTTTTCCAGGCTCAGGCGGGGCCAGGCGCTCCGACCACCCCGAGGCAGGGCTGTTGAATTTTCGCACGCGCGTTAAAATGTGCGGCATCACCCGATTGGAAGATGCCCGGTATGCCGTTGCCAGCGGCGTGGATGCGCTGGGCTTCGTGTTCTACGAGCCTAGCCCGCGCAACGTGAGTCCCGGCGTGGCCAGGGACATCATCGCGGCGCTGCCGCCTTTCGTGAGTATGGTCGGTCTGTTCCTCGATGCCGAACGTGACTTTGTCGAAGAGGTGCTGCAGACCGCGCCGCTGGATTTGCTGCAGTTCCACGGGAGCGAGACTGCTGCCTATTGTGAGTCGTTCTCGCGGCGCTATATCAAGTCCATCCCCATGGGAGGACAGATCGACCCGGCTGCCTACGCCGCCGAACATCCCGGGGCCGTCGGTTTTCTGCTGGACAGCAACGCGCCGGGGGAACGCGGCGGCCTGGGAAAGGTCTTTGACTGGAACGCAATTCCCGACCAGTTGAGCCGCCCGCTGGTGCTTGCTGGTGGTCTAGACCCAAGCAATGTCGGTGCTGCGATTGCCCGACACCGACCCTACGGGGTCGATGTCAGCAGTGGCGTCGAATCGTCCCATGGCATCAAGGATGCCGGGCGCATTTCAGCATTCATGAAAGAGGTTGAAGATGTCCACACCCTCACAGGCCGTTGATCCAACCATCGATTACAGCCAGTTTCCCGACGCCCGTGGCCACTTCGGTATCTACGGCGGGCGCTTTGTCCCGGAAACGCTGATGGCCCCGCTGGTCGAACTGACCGAGGCTTACGTTCGCTATCGCAACGATCCCGAGTTCGTGCGGGAGTTCGACGAGGATTGCACCCAGTTCGTGGGTCGGCCGTCGCCGCTTTACTTTGCCCAGCGCTGGACGCGCAAGGTTGGGGGTGCGCGCATCTACCTCAAGCGTGAAGACCTCAACCACACCGGCGCCCACAAGATCAACAACACCATCGGCCAGGCACTGCTGGCCTCCCGCATGGGCAAGACCCGGCTGATTGCCGAAACCGGCGCCGGCCAGCATGGCGTGGCCAGTGCCACGATCGCTGCACGGCTGGGCCTGGAGTGCGTGGTCTACATGGGCGCCGACGATATCAAGCGCCAGTCGCCCAATGTCTATCGCATGCGGCTGCTGGGCGCCAAGGTGGTGCCGGTGACGTCAGGCTCGCGCACCCTCAAGGACGCCCTGAACGAAGCAATGCGCGACTGGGTGACCAACGTCGACGACACGTTCTACATCATCGGGACCGTGGCCGGCCCGCACCCTTATCCCATGATGGTGCGCGACTTCCAGTCCATTATCGGCCGAGAGACGCGTCGGCAGATGCTCGAGCAGGAGGGACGTCTGCCTGATGCGCTGGTGGCCTGCGTCGGTGGCGGATCGAATGCCATTGGGCTCTTTCACCCCTTCCTCAACGACAAGAGTGTCGCCATGTATGGCGTGGAGGCTGGAGGTTACGGCCTGTCCACCGGCCAGCATGCGGCGCCGCTTTGCGCCGGTAAACCGGGTGTGCTGCACGGCAACCGCACGTACCTCATGGAGGACGCGTCCGGTCAGATCAGCGGCACCCACTCGGTATCCGCGGGCCTCGACTATCCGGGTGTCGGGCCTGAACACTCCTGGCTCAAGGACATTCATCGGGCGCAGTACGTATCGGTGACGGATGACGAGGCCATGACCGCCTTCCACACCGTGACCCGGACCGAGGGTATTATTCCGGCCCTGGAGACGGCGCACGCCCTGGCCTACACCGAGACCCTCGCCCGCGAACTCGGCCCGGAGAAGACCATCGTGGTGAATCTCTCCGGACGTGGCGACAAGGATCTCCAGACCGTTGCCGAGCGGGAGGGTATCGAGCTATGAGTCGCATCGAACGGCGATTCCAGGCCCTGCGCCAGGCCGGGCGCAAGGCACTGATTCCCTTCGTCACCGCCGGCGATCCACATCCGGACGTGACCGTGGACCTGATGCACGGTCTGGTGAAAGCCGGCGCCGACATTGTGGAACTGGGGGTGCCGTTTTCCGATCCCATCGGTGATGGACCGGTGATTCAGTTGGCCTGTGAGCGTGCCCTGGCCCATGGCACCAGCCTGCGGCAGGTGCTCGCCATGGTCGAACAGTTCCGCCAGACCGACCAGGATACGCCGGTGGTGCTGATGGGTTACATGAACCCCATCGAGGTCATGGGCGGAAAAACCTTTGCGGAGGCCGCCGCTGCAGTCGGTGTCGATGGTGTCCTCACGGTGGATCTGCCACCGGAGGAGATGGACGACCTCAGTAGCTTGCTGGCCGGCGCCGGACTCGATCCGATTTTCCTCGTGGCACCCACCACCACCGCCGAGCGCATGCATGTCATCTGCGACAATGCCCGCGGTTTCGTCTATTACGTTTCATTGAAGGGCGTGACGGGTGCCGACACAGTGGACCTGGAAGCGGTGGCGGGCCGCGTCGACAGCCTCCACGGTATGACCGGTCTGCCGGTGGGCGTCGGTTTTGGTATCAGCACCCCTGAGAAGGCTGCAAGTATGAGCCGTATCGCCGATGCGGTGGTTGTGGGAAGCGCGCTGGTGCGCCTGGTCGAGGCCAATCAGCATGATCATGCGGCTGCCGTACGCGAAGTGACGGGCTTGCTCGCTGCCATGCGCGAGGCCATCGACGCCGACGCCGGGGTGGCAGTGGACGTCCGTTCGGCCGAGGAGCGTTCATGAGCTGGTTTGAAAAACTGATGCCCTCACGCATCCGCACGGATGCCGGAGAGCGCACGCGCAATCGCAGCGTCCCCGAGGGTCTGTGGACCAAATGTGGCTCTTGTAACGCCGTGCTTTATCGCCCGGAGCTGGAACGGAGCCTGGAAGTCTGCCCCAAGTGCAACCACCACATGCGAATCCCCGGCCGGGCGCGCCTCGAGGCCCTGCTCGACGAGGACTCTGCGGTAGAGCTGGGGCAGGACATCAAGCCCGTGGACATCCTCAAGTTCCGGGACAGCAAGAAATACAAGGATCGCCTATCCCAGGCGCAGAAGACCACGGCGGAAGACGACGCCCTGGTTGCCATGCAAGGCCGCTTGCGGGGCATGCCCGTGATGGCCTGCGCCTTTGAATTCGAGTTCATGGGGGGCTCCATGGGCTCGGTGGTCGGTGAACGATTCGTGCGCGCAGCGAATCTGTCGCTGGAGCAGCGCGCGCCGTTGATCTGTTTCTCGGCAAGTGGCGGCGCCCGCATGCAGGAGGCGCTGTTCTCGCTGATGCAAATGGCCAAAACCAGTGCAGCACTTGGTCGTCTGCGCAAAGCCGGCATCCCCTACATTTCTGTGATGACTGACCCCACCATGGGTGGTGTCTCCGCAAGCCTCGCCATGCTGGGTGACGTGAACGTTGCGGAGCCGGGCGCCCTGATCGGCTTTGCCGGTCCCCGAGTTATAGAGCAGACCGTCCGTGAAACCCTGCCGGAGGGCTTTCAGCGTGCCGAGTTCCTGCTGGATCACGGCGTAATCGACATCATCGTCGACCGTCGAGAAATGCGTGATCGGCTGGCTTTGCTGCTCGCCATGTTGACCGGACAGCCGTCTCCGGACATCAAACGGCTGGATCAGCCGGAGCCGGTTGAATAGTCCAGGAGCAGGCCTTGATGGCGCACTCCCGGTTTAGTTGCCTCGACGACTGGCTGACGTGGCAGGCGACCCTGCACCCCAAGGCCATCGACATGAGCCTTGAGCGGATTCGTACCGTCGCCGGTCGGCTTGACCTGCTCTCCCGGCGGGCCTGGACATTCACGGTGGCGGGCACCAACGGCAAGGGCTCCTCCATCGCCTACGCTGAAGCCATGCTGCGGTCCGCCGGGCTGCGTGTCGGCACCTACACATCTCCTCATCTGCTGCATTACTGCGAGCGCATCTGCATTGATGGACGCATGGTGGACGAGGCCTCGGTGATCCGCGCCTTCGAAGCCATTGATCTTGCCAGGGGCAACGTCAGCCTGACCTATTTCGAGTTCGGAACGCTGGCGGCACGCTGGCTGTTTGCCGAGACGGGTGTTGATGTCGAGTTGCTGGAAGTCGGCCTCGGCGGGCGATTGGATTCGGTCAATATCTTCGAACCGGACGCCTGCCTGATCACTTCGGTGGGCCTGGATCACTGCGAGTGGCTGGGGTCGGATCGGGAAATGATCGGCCGTGAGAAAGCCGGCATCATGCGAACTGAGGTGCCGGTTGTGTTCGCCGGGCCAGACATCCCGGACAGCGTCCGCCGACATGCCGCCGAAGTGGGGGCGGCCCTCATGGTTGCGGGCGAGCACTACCGGACTGGCGACGATGATAACGGCACCTGGTGGTACGAGGATGACCGGGGCCGTATGGAGGGGCTGGTACCGCCCCCTCTGCCGGGCAATGTCCAGCGCGCCAATGCCGCAGGCGTGTTCCGTGCACTGCGCGGTCTGCCCGGGTTTACGCCATCCGCCGGGCTGTGGAACCGGTCGGTGTCCACGATCAGGCTCGCTGGCCGCCTGCAGCGATTGTCCGGCTCCCCGGCATGGTGGCTTGACGTGGCGCACAACGCCGACAGTGCGGCGGTGCTGGCAGATAGCCTGCAACGGCGGCAGACGGCGGGACGCCGCGTGGCCTGTCTGGCAATGATGCGGCGCAAGGACCCGGCGGTGGTACTGGCCCCGCTCGCGGATCTCTTCGATGGCTGGTATCTGCTCGCCTTGCCGGAGGCGGAGGCCTGGACTCCCGACGAACTGGGATCGTATCTGCCTCCGGGAAGTGTGCTTGGCTCGGGGCCGCCAGAGCAGCTTTTCCGGGAAATCGGGCAAATCCTGGGGCCGGTGGATGAACTGGTGGTTTTCGGCTCATTTCGCACCGTGGAGGAGGCGATGCGGTTCCGGGGTGTGGACAGTCTGCACGGCGCAGTGCAGCATGAACGTTGATTCGCCTCCAGGTTTTCATTGGCCGTAGACACCATGCAACAGCGACATAAGCAGCGTCTGGTCGGAGCCGTGGTCGTCATCGCCCTGGCGGTGATATTTCTACCCATGCTGTTGCGTGGGCCAGTGGAGCACCGCTCGCTGGACGTGCCTGTGGAAGTGCCGCCGCGGCCAGCCGCCGAGACGGTCACGCGAACCGAGCCACGGCCTGGCGATGCGCCGCCACCGGTGCTCGATCGGATTCCGGTGCCGGATTCGGCGCCCGAGCAGGCGCAGGAAGCGCCGCAAGCGGATGATGCCGTGCCCGCGCCTGACATACCTGCTGCCGAGGATGTACCAAGCAGACCGCCGGCGGAGGGTCGGGCCTATGCCGTGCAGGTGGGGAGCTTTCGCAGCCGGGATAACGCCATCGCCCTGCGTGATCGCCTCCGCAACGCCGGCTATCCGGCCTATGTGGAGGAGACGCAGTCCGGCGAATCCAGCACTGTCTATCGCTTGCGAGTAGGGCCGGTGGCCGAGCGCGAGGAGGCGAGAGCATTGAGCGCGCGCCTCGCCGACCAGGAGAATCTGGAGGGAATCATTGTCTCCAACCCGTGATCAGGCGCCAGCCGATTCGCAGCAGATGCGGCTGGTGCGGGCGTCTGTTACCATCCGCAGCGGCTGCAGCCTGGGTGTCACAAGCTCATGAACTGGCTCGATTACGCCATACTCACGATCATTGTTCTGTCGGCGGTTATCAGCCTGATACGGGGCTTCGTGCGTGAAGTACTGTCGTTGCTGGTGTGGATCGCCGCCTTCTGGATCGGGATACGCTTTTCGCCACAGCTGACGGTGTATCTGGACGACTATATTGCCTCGCCGACCCTGCAGCTTGGTATCGCCTTCACGGTGCTGTTCGTAACCACACTGCTGATCGGCGCCATCATCAATTACCTGGCGGGGCAGCTGGTTGGTCGAACGGGACTGACCGGCACCGACCGCCTTATCGGCATTATCTTCGGCGTGGCTCGCGGGCTGGTGGTTGTTGCGGTGCTGATGCTGGCCGCAGGACTCACGGCGTTGCCGCGGGAGCCCTGGTGGCAGGAATCCACCCTGGTACCCCATATCCAGCCCCTGGTCTGTCGGGTCGGCGTACAGGACTGGCTTGACGGCATGATGGTCTATGCGCCTCTGGGCGATAACGATTCGGCGGTGGCCGAAGGCACTCACGCACCGGAATACTGGCGCGAATTCTGCGAAGATAGTGCTTCCGGCGACAGCTCCGACGCAGCGAGGTAGAACACACCCATGTGCGGCATTATCGGCATGGTGGGTCAAGGACCCGTCAATCAGGCGCTCTATGACGGCTTGACCGTCCTACAGCATCGTGGCCAGGACGCTGCGGGTATCATGACGTACGATCAGGGGCGCTTGTACCTGCGCAAGAACAACGGCCTGGTCCGTGACGTCTTCCGCCAGGAGCACATGCTGCAGTTGCGCGGCAATGTCGGTATCGGCCATGTGCGCTATCCAACCGCCGGGTATTCCAGTCCCGCCGAGGCGCAGCCGCTGTATGTCAATTCCCCGTATGGCATCAGCCTTGCGCACAACGGCAATCTCACCAATGCCGAGGCGTTGAAGCGGGAGCTGTTTCTCGAAGACAGGCGCCACATCAACACCGAGTCCGACTCCGAGATCCTCCTGAACGTGTTTGCCCATGAGTTGGCGCGTAGCGGCAAGCTCCGCATCAGCGAAGAGGACATTTTCGAGGCGGTGGCGGCGGTGCATCGTCGCTGTAACGGTGGTTATGCCGCCGTGGCCATGATCAATGGCTATGGCGTTCTGGCCTTCCGTGATCCAAGCGGCATACGGCCGTTGTGCTTCGGCGAGCAGCGCCTCGAAGGCGGCGGTAGCGAATATCTGGTGGCTTCGGAAAGTGTTGCCCTCGATACGCTGGGCTTTTCCCTGGTGCGGGAACTCGAACCCGGCGAGGCCGTGTTCATCTCCCTGGACGGCACGGTTTACGCCAGACAGTGTGCCGAGCACCCGGTACATGCTCCCTGCATATTCGAGTATGTCTACCTGGCGAGACCCGACTCCATCATCGATAGCGTCGCCGTCTACAAGGCGCGGCTGCGCATGGGAGAGCGCCTGGCACAGCAGATCCTGCGCACCTGGCCCGACCACGATATCGACGTCATCATTCCCGTGCCGGATACCAGCCGCACTGCAGCCCTTGAGATGGCGCATCATCTGGGAGTTACCTATCGCGAGGGTTTCATCAAGAACCGATATATCGGTCGCACGTTCATCATGCCGGGGCAGACCCAGCGGCGGAAATCGGTTCGCCAGAAACTCAATCCCATCGGTCTGGAGTTCAAGGGCAAGAACGTGCTCCTGGTAGACGATTCCATCGTGCGCGGAACGACCTGTGAACAGATCATCGAAATGGCCCGGGACCAGGGAGCTCGCAAGGTCTACTTCGCTTCGGCGGCACCGCCGGTTCGCTACCCCAATGTCTACGGGATCGACATGCCCGCCGCCCACGAACTGATTGCACACGGGCGAACCCTGGAAGAGGTCGCGCAGAAAATCGGCGCCGATCGCCTGATCTACCAGGAGCTGGACGATCTCGTGGCCGCGGTGCAGGAGGGTAACCCCACCCTTCGGCAGTTCGATGCCTCCTGCTTCAATGGCGAGTATGTCACCGGGGATGTCTCCGCTGACTACCTTGCGGCACTGGCCGATCGGCGTTCGGATACGGCGAAGTCCGCAGGGCCGGAGCGTCAACCCATGACCGACCTGGCGCATCAGCTCCATCAGGGTTGAGCGGTATCCCCCCAGGTCCAGTGAGGACGAACATGTCAGATCAGGATTACCCTTTTGATGGGTTCAATACCCGGGCTGTGCGCGCCGGACAGCACCGCACCAACGAGCAGGAGCAATCCGAGCCGCTGTTCCTGTCATCCAGCTTTACATTCACCAGCGCCGCCCAGGCCGCCCGGCGATTTGCCGGAGACGAGGAAGGCAACATCTATTCCCGTTTCAGCAATCCCACCGTGCGCACGTTTCAGGAACGGTTGGCAGCAATGGAGGGTGGCGACGCCTGCATAGCCACCGCCTCTGGCATGTCCGCCATCCTGTCCACCTGCATGAGTCTGCTGAAGTCAGGTGATCATGTTGTCTGCGCGCGTCAGGTGTTCGGCACCACGGTATCCCTGTTCGGCAAGTTTCTGCCGCGTTTCGGCGTGGAAACCAGTTTTGTACCGCTGACGGACTACGATGCCTGGGAGCGCGCCATTACCGGGCGCACCCGGATCCTGTTTCTCGAGACGCCGTCAAATCCGCTCACTGAAGTGGCGGACATCCGGCGGCTGGCAGAGCTGGCCCACGCCCATGACTGCCTGCTGGTGGTGGACAATTGCTTCTGCACCCCGGCGCTGCAAAGGCCCCTGGAGTATGGCGCGGACCTGGTCATACATTCCGCCACCAAGTATCTGGATGGGCAGGGTCGCTGCGTTGGCGGTGCGGTGATCGGGCCCGCCGATCTCGTTGACGAGGAAATCTTCGGATTTCTGCGGGCCGCCGGCCCGACCATGAGTGCTTTCAATGCCTGGGTCTTCATCAAGGGCCTGGAAACGCTCAGTCTGCGGATGCGTGCGCAATCCGAGAATGCGGCGGCGCTTGCCCACTGGTTGCGGGAGCAGCCCGGAGTCGACCACGTCTATTATCCCGGCCTGAACGACCATCCACAGCATGAGCTTGCCGCCAGCCAGCAGACCGCGTTCGGTGGCATCGTGTCGTTCGAGGTCACTGGCGGCCGTGAAGGTGCCTGGCGCGTCATCGACAATGTTCGCCTGATGTCCATCACCGCGAACCTTGGAGATACCAAGACCACCATTACCCATCCGGCCACCACCACTCACGGCCGTATGACCGAGCAGGAACGTGCCGAGGCGGGGATCCACGAGAATCTGATTCGCATTTCGGTTGGGCTGGAGGATGTCGCGGACTTGCAACGGGATCTGGAGCCGGCTCTGGCTGCGAGCAGGGGGCGATAATGCAGCAGGATCACAGGCAGATTCTCGAGTCGTTGTATCAGGCTGCACTCGATCGGGTGGCCGGTGCTGCCGCGGTGCGTCATCAACTCGAACGCGATGGCTTGCAAGGCGACGTTGCCCTCATCGCAATCGGCAAGGCGGCCAGCAGCATGACGCATGGTGCACTGGACGTGCTGGGCGAGCAGCTCACCGCCGGCCTAGTGATCACCAAGCATGCACACCTGTCGGAGCGCTGCCGCCTGGATGAGCGGCTCACGTGCCTGCAGTCGTCTCACCCGATTCCCGATGAGACCACATTGCGTGCCGGCGATAGCCTCCTCGACTTCATTGCGGCGCAACCCCGGGATCGTCAGCTGCTCGTGCTCGTCTCGGGCGGTGCTTCGAGTCTGGTTGATGTGCTCCCGTCGGGCTACGGACTGGACGAGCTCAGTGCGCTGAACCAGTGGTTGTTGTCGAGGCATCTGGATATCGGCCGCATGAATGCGATCCGCCGGGGCATTTCCTGCATCAAGGGCGGCCGCCTGGCCTCCTATCTGCAGGGGCGACGGACCCGCCTGCTGTTGATTTCCGATGTGCCCGGTGACGAGCCCTGGGTTATCGGCTCTGGCCTGCTGGTGCCGCCCGGTCCGGCGGCCCCATTGCCGGATGACCTGCCGGACTGGGTTCACGCAATGATTTCAGCAGCGCCGCCACTGCCGGCTGAGGATGATCCCGCGTTTGCAACCATCCGGCGAACCATTGTCGCCAGTAACTCCCAGGCCCGGGCTGCAGTGGTTCGCAAAGCCGAACAGCTCGGTCTTCCGGTGGTAGCCCATGATGCCTTGCTGGAAGGGGACGCGCTGGAGGCGGCTGAGCGGATTGCACATGCGGTACTCCACGGGCCCGTGGGTATCCAGGTCTGGGGTGGTGAGCCCACTGTTGCTTTGCCGGACAAGCCTGGTCGTGGTGGCAGGGCCCAGGCGCTGGCGCTGCGGGCGGCCATGATCTTCGAAGGCGGGCACGATGTATGGTTACTGGCGGCGGGTACCGACGGTACTGATGGGCCTGGAGAGGATGCCGGAGCCATAGTCGACAACATGACCTGCCAGCGGGGCCGTCAGGCGGGGCTCGATCCGGATGACTGTCTCGATGCCGCGGATAGCGGTACTTTCCTCGACGCCAGCGGTGATTTGCTCCGCACCGGCCCCACTGGCACCAACGTCATGGATGTGGTGATCAGTCTGAAGGTGTCGCTCTAAGGGGCTGTTCACGGCCCAGGGTCTGCTCTCCCACCCACAGGTCCCATCACAGAGGCCCCTCATCCTGCTATTGCGGACGAATGCCCCGCAGGCGCTCGGAACGCCTGCGCAGCAGCTCGATGGTGGTCAGCAAGGCGATGGACAGCAGCACCAGGATTGTGGCGACAGCGAGAATCGTCGGGCTGATCTGCTCGCGAATCCCGGACCACATCTCCCGCGGAATGGTGCGTTGTTCCACGCCTGCGACGAACAGCACGATCACGATCTCATCGAACGAAGTGATGAACGCGAACAGCGCGCCAGAGATAACCCCGGGCAGTATGAGCGGCAGGGTGATCTTGCGAAAAACCGTGGTGGGTGGCGCGCCAAGGCTTGCAGCCGCCCGCGTCAACGAGTGATCGAACCCCACCAGCGTCGCTGTAACCGTGATGATCACGAACGGCACGCCGAGCGCCGCATGGGCCAGTATGACCCCGGGGAAGGTTTGTGCCAGGCCCAGGTTGGAATAAAAGAAAAACATGCCGGCGGCGGAAATGATCAGCGGTACGATCATGGGCGAGATGAGGATGCCCATGATCAGGCCGCGAAAAGGCATGTGCTTTTTTGACAGCCCCAGCGCCGCAATGGTGCCGAGCGTCGTCGCCACCAGGGTTGCGCAGATGCCGATTATGAACGAGTTCTTGATGGAGTTCAGCCAGCTGCGGCTGCTGAAAAAGTCTTGGTACCAGCGCAGCGAGTAGCCGGCGGGGTCAAAAGTCAGCATCTCCCGGGTGTACGTGAAATAGGGCTGTGCATTGAAGCTCAGAGGGATGATTACCAGGATCGGCGTGATCAGGAACAGAAAGATCAACGCGCAGATGATGCGGAACGTGTAGTACCAGGTTCGCTCCAGCGGTCCGGCATAGGTTGGCAGTGCCATGCGTCAGTGCTCCCTCAGCCCAGCTTCACGTTGTCGGCGCCGAATACCTTGTTGAAGGCCCAGTACAGCACCAGCACCCCCACCAGGAGGATGGTGCCGAGCGCGGCGGCCAGCCCCCAGTTCAACGAACTCTGCATGTGGTAGGCGATCAGGTTGGAAATCATCTGTCCGCTCTGGCCACCCACCAGGGCCGGCGTGATGTAGTAGCCGATGGAGATGATGAATACCAGAATGCCGCCTGCCGCCATGCCGGGCACGGTCTGTGGGACATACACCCGCCAGAAGGCCGTCCAGTTGTTGGCACCCAATGAGCGCGCCGCCCGCATATAGCTCGGTGGAATGGTCTTCATCACGCTGTAGAGCGGCAAGACCATGAAGGGCAGCAGGATGTGGGTCATTGCGATGACCGTGCCGATCCAGTTGTGGATCATCTGCAGGCGCATGTTTTCGTCAAGAATGCCGATGTTCACCAAGATGTGGTTGATCACGCCCTGCTGCTGCAGCAGTACGATCCACGACGTGGTGCGGACCAGCAGCGACGTCCAGAACGGCAACAGCACGAAGATCATCAGCAGGTTCGAGTAGCGCAGCGGCAGTGTGGCCAGCAGGTAGGAAATCGGGAAGCCGAGCAGCAAGGTAAGTGCGGTGATGACGACGCTCATGATCAGCGTGCGCGTGAACAGGCTCAGGTAGATGCGCTGTCGCTCGTCCTGACGGACAATATTGCCGTCCTCGTCGTAGGTCAGATCCAGTGCCGATACGTAATAGGCAGCCGTCAGGGGGCGCCCTTCACGCTGGATGACCCGCCAGATTCTCGGCTCCCCCCAGCGTGCGTTGAGATCGATCAGTGCTTCCTTGTAGGGCGCCTCGAGTTGCGCGGCTCGCCGGCCGGCGCCGCCCAGCAGACTGCGAGCGCCACTCATCTCGTAATTCAGCCTCACCGCGAGGCGACCAACGGCGCGCTCCTCCTGGGCGACGCGCAAGTCTTCCACCATCGCCGCATAGGCGGCTTCCGGAGGCAGATCCTCGCCGTCCCAGTCGCGCAGGGCTTCAACGGTTCTTGGCAGGGTATTGACGATCAGGGGGTTGTCCACACTGCGCCACATCATTTCCCCGATGGGAATGACAAACGACACCATGATGAAGGTCAGCAGCGGCAGGACCAGCAGGAATGCGATGGTTCGGCGACGACGTTCGGCGCGACGCAGGCTGGTCTTTAGCGGTACACCGTCAGCGGTGACCATCCTGTCCGGCGCAGCGTCCGAGGAAGTGGATCGCAGCGTGTCGCCGGTGGTGGTGGCCATGGTGATTCCCCCCTAAAGCGGGTCGACGACCAGATGTCGCCGACCCGGCACTCAAGCAATCGATTTAACGGAGCATCCAGTTGGCGAAGCGCTCACGCAGTTCATCGCCGTAGTCTGTCCAGAAATCGTTGTCGAGAATGATGGGGGTCTGATAGTTCTCGGGATAAGTCGGCATATGAGGCCGCATATCGATTCCGAGATCCGCATGCTCACCCACCAGTTCGTTGGAGGACGCACGGGCCGGGCCATAGGAAATGAACTTGGCCTGGTCGGCAAGACGCTGGGTATCAGTGGCCCAACGAACATACTCGAGAGCATGATCGGCCTTGGGACCGTCGGGAATCACCCAGCCGTCCCATTCCACCACCTGACCGTCCCAGATGATCTCGAAGGGCTGGCCTTCCACTTCCGAGGCGTCGAAGATGCGGCCGTTGTAGCCGGTGGCGAAGGCCACTTCGCGGTCGGCCAGCAGCTGCGGAGCCTGGCTGCCTTCGGTCCAGAAGATCAGGTGCTCCTTGATGGTGTCCAGCTTGTCAAACGCGCGATCGACACCTTCCGGCGTCATCAGCACGTCATAGACTTCGTCCGGCGGCACGCCGTCAGCGTAAAGGGCCCACTCCAGGTTAACGGCGGGGCGGTCCTGGATGGCGCGGCGGCCGGGGAAGTCCTCGACGTTGAAGAAGTCGTCTACCGTCTGTGGCTGCGCATCCGACGGGAACATCTCGGTGTTGTAGGTCACCACCGTGGAATACACGATCTGCGGAATGAAGCACTCGCCCAGGGAACCGGGCAGGAAGTCTTCCGAAGCCGGGGTGCCATCGGGAGCAGGCTCCAGCATGGCATCGTGATCGATGGGCAGGATGATGCCCTCGTCACAGGCCAGCTGCGCGTCAGAGGGCAGCATGTCCACCAGATCCCAGGTCACGTTACCCGCCTGGTGCTGGGCACGCAGGCCAGCCAGGGCATTGGCGGAACCGTCGTCGCCACGCAGACGCCAGTTTGGATTCTCTTCCATCCAGGGCTCGTGGTAGGCACGGTTCTGACTGGCAGTGTAGGCACCACCCCAGGATACGACGGTCAGTTCGATCCGCTCCTGGGCGTGGGCGACCAGCGCCGCAGCACTGACTGTTGCAACGGCAGCGCTCACGCCGACAACCGTCAAGGTTTTCGCTTTCATCGTCCACTCTCCTGTTTCTCGGTTTTTTGCAGTTCGCCGGTCACCGGGTCCGGGTGCCGGCATTTGCCCGTGGCAACCCAACATGCGTTGAGTCTTCACCAGAACAAATGGTCTGCTCGTTTCACGACGCATTGAGCGCGTGACAGTCTTCCATGGCCCAGCCGACGCGCATGGTTTCGCCGGCCTGCATGCGTTTGTTGCGCTGGGCGTTGGGGACCTTGATGATAAATTCCTTGTTGCCACAAACCTTGACGCGTGTGCGAATGTGGTCGCCAAGGTAGATGAGTTCCTGGACCTCGGCCTCGAAGTTGTTCGGGTACTCGCCGTTTTCCGGTTCCACCGCAACTCTTTCCGGCCGCAGCGAGATGGTCGTGCGATCACCCTCGGCGGCAACGTTTACCGCCTGCGCCTTGAGGACGGAACCATCTTCCAGCCGCACGTCGCAGGTCTCGCCGTCCAGCGATTCCACCGTTCCCTTGAGTGTGTTGTTTTCACCGATGAAGGCGGCCACGAACGCATTTTTCGGGTGCTCATAAAGCTCTGACGGCGGCGCCAGCTGCTGGATGACGCCGTCATCGAATACGGCGATGCGATCCGACATGGTCAGGGCTTCGGACTGGTCATGGGTCACATAGACCACTGTCACCCCGAGTTGGTCATGGATATGGCGAATCTCGTACTGCATCTGCTCACGCAGATTCTTGTCGAGAGCACCCAGCGGCTCATCCATCAGCACCAGGTCAGGCTCGAAAACCAGGGCTCTGGCGACGGCGACGCGTTGTTGCTGACCGCCGGAGAGCTGGGCCGGCATACGGTCGCCCAGGTGCGGCAGCTCCACCATGTTGAGAGCCCGCTTGACCTTCTCTTCAATCTCCGACTTCGGTCGATTACGGACACTCAATGGAAAGGCCAGGTTTTCGGCAACGCTCATGTGCGGGAACAGCGCATAGTTCTGGAACACCATGCCGATGCCACGCTTGTGTGGCGGCACATTGTCGATGCGCTCACCGTTGAGAACGATGTTGCCGTGCGTGGCGGATTCGAAGCCTGCCAGCATCATCAGGCAAGTGGTCTTGCCGGACCCGGACGGGCCGAGCATGGTGAGGAACTCGCCCTTGGCGATGGAGAGGTTCAGATCCTTGACGACGAGTGTTTCGCCATCGTAGCTCTTCTGGACATTCTCGAAGAGAACATATGCAGACCCCGGTGCATGATCAGTGGTCTGGCTCATTCCATTCCCGCCCCCCTGTTAACCGGTTCTGCCCGGCGTCTATCGTCTCGTTTTTCGATTTTTAGAGTTGCCGATCCCGCAATGAATTGCAAGCGCGAACGGCCTTGGGCCGTCAGATTAGTCAGAAAAGGCTTGCGCCATGCGGGTTCTGGATCAGCAAAAGGGAATGTTGCGATGCAGCAAAACCAGACCTGCAATGGGTCCGGCAGTTTGCTATTTTAGCCTGTCAAATCACCTGATTACCGAGGCCGCATTGCAGCCTGAAACCCGCCAGATTGTCGTCATTGGCGCCGGCATTGTCGGCATTTGCTGTGCCCGCTGGCTGCAACGCGACGGCCATCAGGTCACAGTGGTTGACAGCGAACCCCCGGGCGAAGCCTGCTCGTTCGGCAATGCCGGCGTGTTTGCCACGGATTCCGTCATACCGCTGGCAACGCCAGGAATCGTGCGCAAGGCTCCGGGCCTGTTGCTGCGAAAGGATAGCGGTCTCGACCTGCGTTGGAGCTACCTGCCGCGGATTGCGCCGTGGCTTGCGCGCTTCATGGCCAGCGCGAGACCTTCGCGGTGGCGTCCGGCCATGCAGGCTCTCACCCAACTGTGTGCGGCAGCCGATGCTGCCTATCAGCCGCTACTCCAGGGTAGTCGCGCCGCGGAGTTGGTGAAACGCACCGGCTGGGTCACCGCCTACCTGTCCAAGCGGTCCTTCTCCAAGGACCAATGGGAGCTTGATGAGCGGCTGCGGCAGGGCGTCAGCGGGCGTTTGCTTGATGCTGCGGCGCTGCGAGAAGTTATTCCCGAACTGAGCCCGAAAGTTGCCGGCGGCTTTCTGTTCCCCGATTGTGTGTCTTGTTCAGATCCAGGAGGCCTGGTTCAGCGGCTTGCGGCCGACCTGGTATCGGCTGGCGGACGTGTCGAGCAGGCCCGGGTGCAGGATCTGCAACCCCGTGATGACGCAGTTGATGTGCGCACGGATCAGGGCGCGATCCGCGCCGATCACGTGGTGGTGGCTTGCGGCATCTGGAGCGGTCGCTTCGCGGCGGCCCTTGGCGAGCCGGTGCCGCTGGAGACGGAGCGGGGTTACCACGCCATGCTTGAACAGCCGGATTTCACACCGCCGATGCCGGTGATGTCCGGGGATCACAAGTTCGTGACCTCACCCATGCGCGCCGGGGTGCGGTTGGCCGGTACCACCGAACTCGGTGGGCTGGAATTGCCCGCCAACCCGGAGCGCCCTGGGCGCATGGTGACCCTGGCGAAGCGCCTTTTTCCCGGACTTCGCGGCGCCCACTATAGTGAATGGATGGGGTTTCGCCCCACATTGCCGGACTCATTGCCCGTGATCGGCCGTTCGAGGGTTGCCCAACGGGTCTCCTATGCCTTCGGCCATCAGCATCTGGGCCTGACCCTGGCAGGTATCACGGGGCGCATCATCGCCGATGATCTTGCCGGTCGAAGCCACGGTGTCGATCTGGAGGCGTTGTCGATCTCCAGGTTCGCCCGCGCCCGCTCTCCGATGGCTGGAACCGAGAATACCGTATGACTGAGGCATCAACGGACAGCGCTGATTCCTGTCTGTATGCTGCTGCGGCCCGTGCACTGGCCGTCAGAGATCCGCAAGCCAAAGGTGTCCTGGTTGACGATCTGCGCAATGACTGGAGCGCTGGCAGGCTGCGTCGTCGCGGATCCGAACCGCCATGGCCCGTGGACGCGCCGGGGCGGCCGGCGCGCCCTGGGCTGGTACCGCCCAGGGATCTGGTCCATCGTCGGCTGAGCACCGAGGCGGGTCGCGCCGCTCTGATTCACGCCATCGCGCACATCGAATTCAATGCGATCAATCTGGCGCTGGACGCGGTGCAACGGTTTCGCGACATGCCCGATACGTATTACTCGGACTGGCTTGGGGTGGCCCAGGACGAAGCGCGACACTTCTTCATGCTGCGGCGTCGGTTGCAGTCGCTTGGCCATGACTACGGTGATTTCCCGGCGCACGACGGGCTGTGGGCCGCCTGTTGTGACACCGCTCACGATGTGATGGTACGCATGGCTCTGGTGCCACGGGTGCTTGAAGCCCGCGGTCTGGACGTCACACCGGGGATGATCCGGCGTCTGCAGGCGGCCAAGGACACGGAAACCGTCGACTGCCTGCGTATCATCCTGGATGAAGAGCAGGATCATGTGCGTATTGGCTCAACCTGGTTCGCCTATTGCTGTCGACAGAGAGGCCTTGATGCAGAGCGTATTTTTCGTGATCTGCTGAGCCGGTACATGCACGGTCGGATTCGTGGGCCCTTCAACGAATCAGCCCGCCTCGATGCCGGATTCTCCCGCGAAGACATGCGTTTGCTGAAAGAGCTGTCCACGGCCAACGCCGGAGGAGACTGACATGATGTTGCGTACGCCCGAGCCCGAACTCATGGATGACGACCGCCAGGCGCAGGCCTACGCCGCGGCAGACTTCGACGAACCGAACGAGCAGTTCCTGAGTCTCTGGCTGCTGCATTTCGGCGAGCCCCATGGGCGGCTGCTTGATGTGGGTTGTGGGCCGGGCGACATCATGCTGCGCTTCGCGCGTCGGTGGCCGGCGCTGCAGATCGTCGGTCTGGATGGTGCGGAGGCCATGCTGCAACATGGGCGCGCGGCCCTTGCGCAGGCGCCTGCACTGGCCGGCAGGGTGAGCTTCATTCGTGATTCGGTGCCCGGCGCGGCGTTGCCGGACAGTGCCTTCGATGGGCTCATCAGTAACAGCCTGCTGCACCATCTGCATGAGCCCACCGGCTTCTGGGACATGTTGCGTCGTGTCGGTCGACCCGCTGCGCCGGTACTCGTGATGGATCTGTTCCGGCCGGAGTCCCCGGAAGACGCGGCCGCTATCGTGGATCGTTACGCGGTGGGTGAGCCCGAGGTGCTCCGGACGGATTTCTATAACTCCCTGCTTGCGGCATTCACCCCGGAAGAAGTGTCCGGACAGCTCGCCGCCGCCGGACTCGGCGACTTCACCGTCGAGCGCGTCAGTGACCGGCACATGCTCGTGCACGGCCGTTTGCCCGGCTGAAAACGCTGCCTTGCAGCAAGTCTTTCCACGACTACCCTTCAGTAGGCGGCGGAGCCCCGCCGGTCATTTGCATCTATTCCGCACGGAGAGGAGAACAGCATGAGCAAGCGTGACGAGTACCTTCAGAAGTTCAAGGCGAAGCTCGACGAATGGAACGCTGAAATCGATCGTATGCAGGCCCGTGCCGACCAGGCGCGAGCTGATCTCAAGGTCGACTACGAGCATCAGATTGAAGCCCTGCGCAAGCAGCGGGACGAGGCCCGGGAACGGTTTCGCGAGATGGAGCAGGCCAGTGAGCACGCCTGGGAAGACTTCCGTGGTCGCGCAGACAAAGCCTGGAAAGAGTTTGAGGACGGCATCCGCAAGGCGTGGTCCGCATTCAAGTAGGGCTGGAATACGAAGGCCGCTGCACCGATACTGTGGCTCCCCGTGGAGGCGGTCGCCGCCGCGGCACCTTTTATCTTCGTGAACCTCAATCATCCGAGGAGAGTCGATATGGCCCAGATCATGCTGGCCGGCAATCCGATCCATACCGTTGGCGAACTGCCGGCGGTTGGAAGCCAGGCGCCTGACTTCCGTCTTACCCAGACGGACCTTGAAGACACCACGCTTGCCGACTACAAGGGCAAGAAGCTGGTACTGAATATCTTCCCGAGCATCGACACCCCGACCTGTGCCCAGTCGGTGCGCCGCTTCAACAAAGAGGCGTCCGAGCGCAGCAATGTGGTGGTGCTCTGTGTCGCAGCGGATCTGCCGTTCGCCATGAAGCGCTTCTGCGGGGCGGAAGGGCTGGAGGCGGTGAAGCCGGTTTCCACCTTCCGGGGTCACGGCTTTGGCCAGGACTATGGTGTTGAAATCACCGATGGGCCGCTGGCCGGTCTCATGAGCCGTGCCGTCGTGGTCATCGATGAGCAGGGCAAGGTCATTCACGCCGAACAGGTGCCCGAGATCAAGCAGGATCCGGACTTCCAGGCGGCCCTGGCGGTCATCTGACAGAGCGTCGGAGAACTGACCGTCCGCAGGACAGGTCCGTAACAGGCATCAGCGCGCCCGCTACACGCGGGCGTTTTACGCAGCATCGACAGAGAGTTTGCCATGAGTGACGATCGCGACCAGCGACCAGCGGGCCAGGACGACGGCGACGAGCATCATCTGCGCCTGCGCAACCTGCGCTTCGAGGACTACCCGGACGTCAAGGAGGTGATGGACGAAGTCTATCCGGTCATGGGCGCGTGGACCCGCAAACAGTATGCGGCGCAGCTGAACCGGTTTCCCGAGGGCCAGATCTGCATCGAGGACAACGGCAAGGTCGTCGCTGCTGCCCTGACCATCCGCGTGGACTATCGCCGCTTCGGCGACAAGCACACGTATGACCAGATCACCGGAGACGGCTACTTCTCCACCCACGACCCCAATGGGGATGTGCTCTACGGCGTGGATGTGTTTGTCAGTCCGCGCTATTCCGGTATGCGTCTCGGCCGTCGGCTCTATGATGCGCGCAAGGAACTCTGTCGAAACCTCAACTGCCGCTCCATCATCGCCGGCGGCCGGATTCCCGGTTACAAGGAATACTCCCGTGAAATGACCCCGGAGCAGTACATCGCTCTGGTAAAGCGCCAGGAGGTCTATGACCCGATCCTGAGCTTTCAGCTCGCCAACGACTTCCACGTGCGTCGCGTCATCACCGACTATCTGCCGGAAGATCGGGAGTCCCGGGCCTACGCCACCCTGGTGCAGTGGAACAACATTTTCTATGAGGATCAGCAGCAGTCGCTGATCGGCGGCGGCAAGACCAACATCCGCGTTGGCACCGTGCAGTGGCAGATGCGCTCCATGCACTCCGTGGAAGAGCTGATGACCCAGATCGAGTTCTTCGTCGACGCACTCGCCGGTTACAACGCGGATTTCATGGTCCTGCCGGAGTTCTTCAATGCGGCGCTGCTGTCGAACTTCAACCAGGACAATCCGGCGGAGGCAATTCGTGGTCTCGCCCAGTACACCGATGAGATTCGCGAAGGCATGCAGTCCCTGGCAGTGAGTTACAACATCAACATCATCGGTGGTTCCATGCCGGTGTATCGGGATCAGCAACTTTTTAATGTCTCGTTTCTGCTCCGCCGGGACGGAACCTGGGAGTCGCAGCACAAGCTGCACATCACCCCTGATGAGCGCAGCTACTGGGGTTTGACTGGCGGAGATGCGCTGCAGGTCTTCGATACCGATGTGGGCAAGATCGGCATCCTCATCTGCTATGACGTGCAATTCCCCGAACTGTCACGGCTGTTGATGGAACAGGGCATGAAGATTCTCTTCGTGCCCTACTGGACCGACACCAAGAACGGCTATCAGCGGGTGCGCCGCTGCGCCCAGGCGCGGGCGATAGAGAACGAGTGTTACGTTGCGATAACCGGCAGCTGCGGCAACCTGCCCAATGTCGAGAATGTGGATATCCAGTACTCCCAGTCGGCAGTGTTCTCCCCTTCGGATTTCGCCTTTCCCCATGATGCCGTGGTGTCAGAGGCAACCCCGAACACCGAAATGACGCTCATCGTGGACATGGATCTGGAAAAGTTGCGCGAGTTACGCTACGAGGGATCGGTGCGAAACTTCCGCGATCGGCGGCTGGATCTCTATCAGGTACAGTGGGTCGGTGTTCCGGGCAACGTGGCCGATAACGAAGAGCAGACAAACGAGTCCGCCAGCGATGCGGACCATCTGTCGGAGTATGAGGAGTAGCAGTCTTGCGAATGAATGCATCCACATCCTGCCTGCTGGTGGTCGATGTGCAGGATCGGTTGGCGCCGGCGATCCACGAGGGCGAGCGGGTGGTCTCCAATGCCAGCTGGCTGGTCAAGCTGGCGCGGGAAGTGGATCTGCCCGTCCGGCTCACCGAGCAATACCCCCAGGGCCTGGGCCATACAGTGCCGGAGCTGCGTTCACTGGTCCTGGATGACGAACTCCTCGAGAAAATCCATTTTTCCTGTATGGAGTCGGACCATATCCGCCGGGTACTCGCTTCCCTGGGACGGCGCCAGATCGTCATGGCGGGCACCGAGGCGCATGTCTGCGTGCTGCAAAGCGCACTGGGTCTCACTCAGGAAGGCTACGAGGTTTACGTGGTGGCGGATGCCATCTCCAGTCGCAGCCAACTGGACGTGGAGTACGCTGTCGAGCGCATGCGCATGGAAGGTATCCGGGTGGTCACCCGGGAGATGGTGGCGTTCGAGTGGCTGGGCCGTGCGGATACCGATCTGTTCCGCAAGGTAATGCCGCGCTTCATCCGCTAACCGGGGCGACGGCGGTCAAGGGGGCGCTGAGGAAATCAGCGCCCCCCCTGATGCGAAACCGGCTCGGTACGCCTCAGTGGGCGTGACCGTGCTCGACTTCTTCGCTGGTGGCGTCACGTACTTCGCGGACAGTCACATCGAAATTCAGAGCGACACCGGCCATGGGATGGTTGGCATCCACGGTGACCTGTTCACCCTCGATCGCGGTGACGGTCACGACGGTACCCTGGCCATCCTGTCCCGACGCCTGGAACTGCATGCCGACCTGCAACTCGTCCACGCCCTGGAACATGTCCCGCGGCACTTGTTGCATCAACTCGTCTCGGCGTTCGCCGTAGGCTTCGCCGGGCTCCACCCGAACGGATACTTCTTCCCCGGCGCCTTTGCCCTCCAGGGCGCGTTCCAGGCCGGGAATGATGTTGTTCGCACCATGCAGGTAGGTGAGCGGCTGCTTGCCCTCGGAGGTGTCCAGCACGCTGCCTTCATCGTCTTTCAGCGTGTAGTCGATGGCAACGACCTTGTCCTTCGCGATCTGCATTGGGGTTTCCTCTACATATACATGAACCGGGCATGGTAACGGAGCGCCAGTCGAGGTGCCACCGGGCTACCTGCGTCCACGCTCCTTCGCCAGTTCACGCAGGCCCTGCATATACTGCTTTTCGTTGGGCGGCAGACCGTTACGCTGGGCGTGCCAGAGGGCCTCGGCAAGATGATTCATCATCAAATGTTCCGCTTCTAGCGGATCGCCCAGTGCTCGGGAAAGCTGCTTGTGCACGGCGCGAATGCCGGCGGGTCGATTGGTCGACACTTGTTCCCGCAGCGCGAGATGCATGCCCATATGCAGAAACGGATTGGTTTCACCGGTTTCGGGAAAATACTCCCGCGCCAGCGCCAGGTCTTCGCTCTCCAGGAGGTCGTGATACTCGGGATGGTCCGCGATCACATCGGCGATCATGGCCTCCAAAGGGGTGAGCGGCAGGCCTCCGAGGTGCTTCTGCCAGGCCTCGAAATACTGTTTGCGGAGCGCGTTTCTGTCTTGTGAAAACATATCCATAGGGTACTGCAGGGCACGTGTGAAATGCACCGTAGCCTCCGTCGCGGGTTGACTACAGTTCGCGCCTTGCACATTATTGGAAACCCATCTCACGGATGACCGGAATGACAACCCGGCCTATCTCCCCCGAATCGAGGTACCCGGAACTGGCAGGATGCCAGGCGGCTGTCCATGGCCCCAGCGTGGCCAAACTTGGTACTCGGTGCTAGCTTCTTTAAGCAGACACAAAAAAGACCCAGGAGGATGTAATCCATGTCTCTTTTCAGCAATCGTCTTCCCAGCTCCGTGCTGGCTATCGGTTGCGCCGTCGGCCTTACGGTCGGTGCCGCTACCCAGACCGTCGACGCGCGGGAAAATCTGCGCTTCGCCACTTCCAACGTTGGTTCCTACGGCTATGCCGTGGGCAACGTTATCTCCGACGTGCTGCAGCGGGAGCTCGGCCGTGACTACGCCCTGGTCGTGCAGCCCTATCCATCCACCTCCGGTGCCATGCGCTCGGTGATGGACGGTGACGGCGAGTTCGCCTACACCGCCGACGTCGGCATGCGCAGCCTCTACGATGGTGACCGTCCCTACGATAACTACGATCCCGAGCGGGGTCGTCTGGTGCACACGCTGTACGTGTACCCGATGGAAACCTTCATGCTGGTGCCGAGCGATATTGCCGACCGCTTCGAATCCTATGCCGATTTCGACGGCGAGCCGATCTTCTTCACCCCCGCCGGCTTCATGAACTGGCTCAACATGGGCCGCATCTTTGCCGCCCTGGGCTACGAGTTCAATCACATCGAGATCGACAGCTCCACCGTCGCCGACGCCTTCGAGGCGGGCACCATCATCGGCTCTGCCGGCTACACCACCGCCGGTGTGTCCCTGCCCACCTACTGGCGTGAAGCCGAACTGCGTGCCGACCTGACCGCCATCAACTTCTCCGAAGAGGAAAGGGAGCGGCTGCGCGACGCTGGCCTGGAACCGGTGCAGATCGATCCGTCGGAAGCGTTCAGCCAGGACGTTGGTGAGGAGTCCGTCTGGGCGGTGCCGATCTACTTCGCCTACAACGTGCGCGTCGACATGGACGAGGACCTTATGTACCGCGCCCTGACGGCCCTGTACGAGAACACCGACGCGCTCGTTGACGGTGATCCCGGCTTCGGTCCGTTGGCTGCCGACTTCGTTGGCACCCAGGCCGCCGGCGTTGCCGTGAACCCCGACATCCCGGTGCACCCGGGGCTGGCTCGCTTCCTCCAGGAGCACGGCCAGTGGAATGATGACTGGATCATCGCGGAGTAAGCGCGAGCCAGGTGGACGGGGTGGGAGCTGAAAAGGCTCCCACCCCTTGTTTTTTTGGTACATGACAGCGGGGAAAGACCGTGCTTGCGCTGAAAAACCTGGTGACGCTCCGGAACCTGACGCTACTCTTCTCCATCGCACTGATCGTCGCACTGCTGGACTACTTCCTGACCGGCTCTGGCGGACCGCGCTATCTGGCCGTGCGCCTCGTGCCGCTCGCCCTGATTATTCAGATTCTGGTTTTCTATCAGAATGACTATTTCTATCCACGCCTGCCCGCGTTGTTCAATCATGCGGCCGTGGTGGCTTACATCGGCATTTGCCTGTACGCCATGTGGTACTTCACCACCAACTACGAAGATATCGCCATCTGGCGGCAGGCGGCATACACCCGGCACGACTTCATCGTCGGCTTGCTGATGTTCCTGCTGGTGATGGAGCTCTCGCGAATGATTCACCCGGTGCTGTTCTGGGTGAATTTCGTCCTGATTTTCTACACCATCTGGGGCTATCTCAGTCCGATCGATTTCTTCTGGCACCCCGGGGTGTCGTTCTACCGGGTGGTCACGTCGAGCACGGTGGAATTCTCCACCGGTGTCTACGGCCGCTACTCGCAACTTGCACTCACGCTGATCGCCGCCTTCCTGTTGCTGGCTGCTGCCGCTAGCGGTTTCGGCGCCCAGAAAGCGCTGGTCAACGTCATGCGACGTATTGCCGGCCGCTCGCGGCACACGGTGCCGCAGACGGCAGTGCTGGCATCCACCACCGTGGGCATGGTCAGCGGTTCAGGCGCCGCCAACACCGCAGTGACCGGTAGCTTCACCATTCCGCTGATGATGCGCTACGGGGTGCCGCCGACCTTTGCCGGTGCGGTGGAGACGGCGGCCTCCATGGGTGGCCTGATCATGCCACCGTTGATGGCGGTGGCCGGCTTCCTGATGGCGGAGTTCCTCAGTGTGCCTTACTGGGAAGTCGTCATCCGCGGGTTCTCCGTGGCGTTTGTCTACTTCGCCTCGCTGATCCTGGCGGTGTACCTGCTCAGTGTGCGAATGCTGCCCACCACGCCCATCACGCCACCGGATGTGCCCTTGTACGATTGGGTGCGCACGGCGATATTCTTCTCCGGTATCGCGTTCCTGATCCTGTTGATGGGCAGCTTCGGTTACGGGGCGATGCGCGCCGCACTGTGGACTGCGGCGATGATCTTCACCCTGCTGGTGCTCACCTGGATTGCCTTCAAGTATCTGCTCAAGGATCCATTGCTGGCAGAGGAGTCCATCTTCGGCAACCTCCGCATCACGATCGAGACCCATGCGGAGATGACCTCCTACCTGACCCTGCTGATGGCCACCCTCGGCATCATGATCGGGCTGTTCACGGTAACCGGCTTCATCACGCGCATGGGTAGCCTGTTGCTGGCCATCGGTGACTTCCACATCGTCGCCACCGTGATCATGGCCTTCATCTTCGGCTGGCTGGTGGGGACGGGGCTACCGCCAACGGCGACCTACATCATCGTTGCGGTGATCATCGTGCCGCCATTACGCACCCTGGGCGTGGATCCATGGGTGGCGCACTTCTTTGCCTTCCTGCTTGCAATCTGGGGTGAGCTGTCGCCGCCGACTTCCTTGACGGCAGCGGTGGCTGCAAAGATCGCCAATGCCTCCTTCATGCGAACCATGTGGGAAGCGTTGAAGATCTGTATGCCCATTACCATCATGTCCTTCGCGATCTTCGTGCGCTCCGACATGGTGGTTAACCCAGGGATGCCGCAGATCATCGACACCGCCCTGGTGGCCATCGGGACCTGTGCGGTGACCTTCGCCGTATTCGGGCGAATCTTCGCTGACAACCGCACCAATTTCGCTGTCGTCATCGGCATGGCGATACTCGGCGGCGTCACGCTGTTCCACCCAAGCGACGCGGTGGCCATGGTGGCGGCCGCCATCGTGCTGCCGATGATCGTCATCGGTGCGATGCGTCACAAGAAGCTCGCACCGCGAAAGGACCCACTGTCGGACGAGGTGGTGGACGAACAGCAGGATCAGAAAGCGACCTGACACATCCAGGAGTGCGAAAAAACGGGGCGAGGCCATGGTGTGGCCTCGCCCCGTTTATATTGCGGCTTGAGAAGGTTCAGTCGATGGTGGGAATCACGTCTGCCAGGATGTTGCACATCTGATCCACCTGTTCGCGCTCGACAATAAAGGGCGGGCCGAGCTGAATGGTATCCGCCGCGAAGCGCACGTACATTCCTTTCTCCCAGCAGCGCATGGCAATCTCGAAAGGCCGGCGGGTTGCTTCCCTGGGGTGCGGTTCCAGTTGAATGGCCGCGGCCATGCCCAGGTTGCGGATATCCACGATGTGCCGCAGCCCCTTGAGCTGGTGCACTTGTTCCTCGAAATAGGGGGCCATCGCTCCGGCGCGCTCGGCCATCCTGTCATGCTCGAAGATATCCATGGCTGCCAGACCGGCAGCGCAGGCGATGGGGTGTGCGGAGTAGGTGTAGCCGTGGGGAAATTCCGGCACATAGTCCGGGCCGCCGTTATCCATGAAGGTGCGGTAGATCTCGGCGGAGCTGACCACGGCGCCCATGGGCACCGCGCCGTTGGTGATGTTCTTCGCCAGGGTCATGATGTCGGGGGTGACACCGAATAGCGTGGCGCCGAAATCGGAGCCGGTGCGGCCGAAGCCCGTGAGCACTTCGTCGAACACCAGCAGGATGTCGTGCTTGTCGCAGATTTCCCGCAGCCGCTTCAGGTAGCCAGCCGGCGGCACGATGACCCCCGCCGAGCCACTCATGGGCTCCACCACCACTGCGGCGATGTTGGACGCATCATGCAGGCCGACCAGCTCTTCCAGCTGATCGGCCAGATGGACGCCATGCTCCGGGGTTCCGCGACTGAAACGGTTTTCCGGCAGCAGCGTGGCCGAGAGGTGGTCGGATTCCATCAGGCTGCCGAAGTGCTTGCGATTGCCGACGATACCACCGACGCTGGTGCCACCCACGTTGACGCCGTGGTAGCCCTTGATGCGGCCGATCATGCGGGTCTTCTCCGGCCGTCCCTTCAGTCGCCAGTAGGCCTTCGCCATTTTCAGTGCCGTATCCGCCGATTCCGACCCGGAGTTGGTGAAAAACACGTGATCGAGACCATCGGGCGTCAGCTCACGCACCCGGTTGGCGAGTTGAAATGCCATGGGGTGGCCGAACTGGAATGGTGGCGAGTAGGCGAGTTCCTTGGCGCAACGGCCAATGGCCTCGGCAATCTCGCTGCGACCGTGGCCGAAGCTGCAGCACCAAAGCCCCGACAGCGTATCGAGGATGTCGCGGCCGTCGGCGCTGCGCAGGTAACAGTCATGGGCACCCACGATCATGCGCGGATCGTCCTTGAACTGCCGATTGCCGGAGAACGGCATCCAGTAGGCTTCCAGTTCCGCTCTGGACAACCCCGCCCAGCGCGCATCGTCTTCGTTCGGTGGTAGCACGTGTTCCGAGGCGGTCGCCATGGTCCGACTCCTGATTCTATGGATTCGCTGAATAGTGTAGGCAAAGGCCATACGTGCTTAAATGTCGAAGTAACGACTTTTGGTTCTCATCTTATGAAACAAAAACCCTTGCCGGCCCGAGGCCCGGGGCAGATTGGCGACAATGAGTTGCGACTCTTGCGCATCTTTCTGGCGGTTGCGCGCTGCGGCGGGCTGACCGCTGCGGAGTTGGAACTCAATATCGGGCGCTCCACCATCAGCCGCTATCTGAAGGATCTGGAGACCCGTCTCGGTGCCACCCTGTGCGAACGTGGTCGCTCCGGCTTCCGTCTCACGGAAGAGGGCGAAAAAGTCCACGCGGCGGCTCGTCAGTTGTTTGGCGCCGTGGATGACTTTCGCATGTCGGTGAGCGAGTTACGGGAACAACTCCGTGGCAGGTTGCGCATTGCCGTGTTCGACAAGACCCTCACGAATGACAACGCCCACCTCACCGAGGCCATCCGACAGTTTGATGCCATGGCACCCGCAGTGCGGCTTGAGATACACGTGGAGCCCACCAACCTCATAGAGGCCGGTGTGATCGAGGGGGGCTTTGATATCGGCGTCATACCCACCCATCGGGATTCGCCCAGCCTGCGCTATCACCCGTTATTCCACGAGACCATGCAACTCTATTGCGGGCGCCTGCACCCGTTGTTCGATGTGCCTGAGGCAGAGATCAGCGCCGAGCGGGTGCGCGGGCTCAAGTATGCGGGCATCGGCTTTCATTCGCCGAACATGGTGCAGACCCTGGCTCTGGGGCTCGAGCGCCACGCCGATGCCTACGATCAGGAAGGGACAGCCATGCTGATCATGTCCGGCTGTTACCTGGGCTATCTGCCGGAGCATTACGCAAGGGGCTTCGAGCAGGCTGGAGACCTGCGCCCACTGCGGCCGGATCTGTTCCAGTACGACTGCGACTTTGCCGCCATCTACAGGCGTTCACCGGCGCCTTCCGTGGTGGTGCGCCGGTTCGTTGAATGCCTGCAGGATGCCCACGGCGGGGGTGTTGGCAGCGCTAGGCAGTCTTCTGCTTGAACTCGCAGAGATCGTAGATGGTGCATGCGGCGCAGCGGGGCTTGCGCGCCACGCAGACATAACGGCCGTGCAGGATCAGCCAATGATGGGCGTCCTGAAGGAACTCCACTGGCACCAACCGCTCCAGCCGCCGCTCCACTTCCAGCACGGTCTTGCCCCTGGCGATGGCGGTGCGGTTCGACACACGGAAGATATGCGTGTCCACGGCAATGGTCGGCTGCCCGAACGCGGTATTCAGCACCACGTTGGCCGTCTTCCGACCGACACCGGGTAGCGCCTCCAGGGCCTCCCGGTCCCGGGGCACTTCGCCATCGTGCTGTTCAAGCAGGATCGCGCAGAGCTTGATGATATTCGCGGCCTTGCTGTTGAAGAGTCCGATGGTCTTGATGTGTTCCTTGAGACCCTCTTCCCCCAGGGCCAGGATCGCCGCCGGCGTATTGGCCACCGGGAACAATCTTGCCGTGGCCTTGTTCACGCCCTTGTCGGTGGCCTGTGCAGACAGCACCACGGCCACCAGCAGTTCGAAAGGCGAGGTGTAGTGCAACTCGGTGGTGGGGGAGGGGTTTGCGTCCCGCAGTCGGCGGAAGATTTCGCTGCGTTTGTCCTTGTTCATTGCCCTTTGCGCTTGAAAGCGGGTTTGCGTTTTTCCACGAATGCGGTCATGCCCTCGCGCTGATCGTCGCTGCCGAAGAGCGCCTGCAGCACGCGTCGCTCGTACACCAGTCCGCTGGACAGCGGTATCTCCATGGCCTGGTTGATGCAGTCCTTGATCATGGCGGTGCCCGTGGACGACTGCGCTGCAATGGTCTGGGCTGTCGCCAGCGCGCGGGTCTGCAACTCGTCGGCGGGCGTCACGTAGGCGACCAGCCCGGCGCGTTCCGCCTCGTCGGCTTCCATCATCCGGCCGGTCAGACACAGCTCCATGGCCTTGGCCTTGCCGACGGCGCGGATCAGCCGTTGCGTGCCGCCGGCGCCGGGAATGATGCCGAGCTTGACCTCCGGCTGGCCAAAGCGGGCATTGTCGGCGGCGATGATGAAATCACAGGCCATGGCCAGCTCGCAGCCACCGCCGAGGGCGAAGCCTGACACGGCAGCGATCACCGGCTTGCGGCAGCGGTTGAGCGCATGCCAGCCGCTGGCGTTGTACGGGAAGTCCTGGGCCAGGGCGGACTCGCCATCGAGCCCTGCCATGTCCTTGATGTCCGCCCCGGCGGCGAAGGCCTTTTCCGTGCCGGTGATGATGATGGCGCCGATGCCCTCGTCGGCCTCGAAGGCGTTGATCGCCTCGCCGACTTCATCCATCAAGGGGACGGACAGTGCGTTCAGGGCCTGGGGACGATTGATGGTGATGCGTCCAACACGCTCGATTGAGTCGACGCTGATGTACTGGTAGGACATGATTGCTCCCTCGATAGGGTTCAGGTTGCGGGGCCGTCGTCTTCGACTTCGTGCTGCTCAACATCCTGCGGCTGCTCGGCGAACAGGGTCTCACCGTGCTGTTCCACGTACAGCAGCACGGAGCGGACCGCGCGGACCACGTCGGGTGGCACCGGCGGGGCGGGGTCGGCCTCCGCCTCCGCCACCTGCGCCTCGCCGTCGTCGTCCTCGGCCGCCTGCTGCTCCTCGTCTTCCGCTTCCTCCTCGCGGAGAATCGCGCCCTCCGGGGAGAGTTCGTCGAGGCCACGGCCGGCAAGCTCGCGATCCCAGCCGGCCACCGTGGTTTCGCTCGGCACGGCGTTATTCGCGGCGTTGCCACCCGGTAGCAACCGCAGGCCGGCCACGGTGCCGTTGGGGTAGACCCCGATCAACAGTCCCAGGCTGCCCCCTTCTCCGGCGGTCATGGTAGAGATGATGGCAGCAGCGGGTTCGCCGCCCTTGCGGGCCCGGTACACCGGCATCTCGGCGA
The DNA here is from genome assembly GCF_024170285.1 of Natronocella acetinitrilica. Classification (NCBI taxonomy): domain Bacteria; kingdom Pseudomonadati; phylum Pseudomonadota; class Gammaproteobacteria; order Chromatiales; family Ectothiorhodospiraceae; genus Natronocella; species Natronocella acetinitrilica. The sequence continues at coordinate 125,789 of NZ_JALJXV010000002.1, read as the reverse complement.
TGGTGCCAAGGCGGGAAGAGCGTACGTCGACCTTGTCCGACGCCGGCTCGTTGTCGTAGGCGTCGTCGGGCACCAGTTGCTGGATTTCCCGCATCAGGGCGAGTTCCCGGTTTCGATCACTGCGCTCGATTGCCGCCTGGTAGATACCCACCATCGCCGCCACGCCGCCTGCGGAAAACAGCAGCAGCAACACGCCTGCCAAGAAAATGTCCCTGGTCACCCTGTACCTCCGGCCCGCTGGGCGAGTGTTTCAGCCTGTCCAGTATGCCCCCGGTCCTTGCCGAGTGCAGCCGGTGATTAGTCGGAGTCTCCGCCCCGTAATCGGGCCCGTCTTGCCCGGGTTCGGGCGATGGCGGCCTGTATCACGGCCTGACGCTCATCCTTGCCCCTGGCCGTCGCAGCGTCGGGTATGGGCGCGATGGCGGCCTTCTTGTCGGCGCGACGCTGCTCCCGTTCATGCTGCAGGCGGGTCAGGCGCTGTTGCCGATTCCGGTAGCGGCGGCGGGCATGATGAGCGCGTTCCAGGGCCTTGTCCGGTGGCGGCATGGTGTCCGCGGTCACGCGCACATGGATGCAGTCGACGGGGCAGGGCGGGATGCAGAGGTCGCAGCCGGTGCACTCGCTCTCGATCACCGTGTGCATGCGCTTGGCGGCGCCGACGATGGCATCCACGGGGCAGGCCTTGATGCAGAGGGCGCAGCCGATGCACTGCGACTCGTCAATCCAGACCACGGTGGGCTGACGCTCCTCCACCCCATGGTCGGGGTTGAGCGGCAGGGGGTCGCGACCCAGTAGCTCCGCCAGGGCGGCGATGGTGCGCTGTCCCCCGGGCGGGCACTGGTTGATCTCCGCTTCGCCGGCGGCGATGGCATCCGCGTAGGGGCGGCAGCCGGCATAGTCGCACTGGCCGCACTGGGTCTGCGGCAAGAGGTCATCGACCCGCGCTGCGAGGTCCTGCCGGCCCATGGCGGCCTATTTCACCTTCATGCCGGGCTCGGCGCCGCTGTCCGGCTCGAGGATGAACAGATCCTTGCCCCCCGGGCCCGCCGCCAGCACCATGCCCTCGGACACCCCGAAGCGCATCTTGCGGGGCTTCAGATTGGCGACCATCACGGTGAGCCGGCCCTTGAGCTTGTCCGGCTCGTAGGCCGAGCGGATACCGGCGAACACGTTGCGCTGCTCACCACCCAGGTCGAGGGTCAGTTGCAGCAGCTTGTCCGCCCCTTCGACGTATTTCGCATCGGCAATGCGCGCCACCCGCAGGTCGACCTGGGCGAAGGCGTCGATCTCGATCTGTTCCGCGATCGGATTCCTGTCGAGTTGCCCATTGCCTTTGGCGCCGGTGTTCTTCGCCTCCAGCGTGCCCTTGGATTCCTCCAGCATGGCGTCCACCGATGCCTGCTCCACCCGCGTCGCCAGCGGCTTGAACGGCTTGATGGCGTGGTCCAGCAGCGGCTTGCGCACGGCCTGCCAGTCCTGTGGCGGGATGTCGAGAAAGCCCTCCGCCTCGGCGGCGATACGCGGTACCACCGGCTTGAGAAAGGTCATGAGCACGCGGAACAGGTTGAGCGTCATGGTGCAGATACCCTGCACCTGATCCAGCGTCTTCTCATCCTTGGCGAGCACCCAGGGCTTGCGGTCATCGAAGTACTGATTGGCCTGGTCGGCCAGCGCCATGATGTCCCGCACCGCCCGGGAGAATTCCCGGTTCTCGTAGGCCTCGGCGATGCGCTCACCCTTGGCGACGAAGTCACGGTACAGCTCCGGGCTGTCGAGCTGCGGCCCCAGTCGGCCATCGAAGCGCTTGTTGATGAAGCTCGCGCTGCGGCTGGCAATGTTCACCAGCTTGCCCACCAGGTCGGCATTCACCCGCTGGATGAAGTCGTCCAGATTGAGATCCATATCGTGAACGGCGCTGCCCATCTTGGCAGCCAGGTAGTAGCGCAGATACTCCGGGTTCATGTGGTTGAGAAAGGTGCGGCCCATGATGAAGGTGCCGCGGGACTTGGACATCTTCTGCCCGTTCACCGTCAGGAAGCCATGGGCGCAGATCTTCGTCGGCTTGCGGAAGCCGGCTCCATGCAGCATGGCCGGCCAGAACAGGGCGTGGAAGTAAACGATGTCCTTGCCGATGAAGTGATACAGCTCGGCGTCGGAATCCGGCTTCCAGTAGGCGTCGAAATCCACATCGTTACGGTCGCACCAGTTGCGAAAACTCGCCATGTAGCCAATCGGCGCGTCAAGCCAGACGTAAAAATACTTGTCTTCCGTCTCGGGAATGCGAAAACCGAAGTAGGGCGCATCCCGGGAGATGTCCCACTCCCGCAGGCCTTCCTTGAACCACTCGTTCAGCTTGTTGGCGACCTCGGTCTGCACGTGACCGCCATCGGCCCAATCCTTGAGCATGGTTCCGAAATCCTGCAGCCGGAAGAAGTAGTGCTCGGATTCCTTCTCTTCCGGGGCGACACCGGAGATCACCGACACCGCATTCTTGAGGTCCGCGGGCGTGTAGGTGGCGCCGCAGACCTCGCAGGAATCGCCGTACTGGTCCGCAGCCCCGCAGCGTGGGCACTCGCCCTTGATGTAGCGATCCGGCAGAAACATGTTTTCCTTGGGATCGTAGGCCTGCTTGATGGTCCGGCTGGTGATGTGGCCCGCGGCCTTCAGGCGGTTGTAGATGAGTTCGGAGTAGTAGCGGTTCTCGTCCGAGTGGGTGGAGTAGTAGTTGTCGAATTCGATGAGGAAGTCGGCGAAATCCTGACGATGCTCCGCCCCGATCTTCTCGATCAGCTGCTCCGGGGTAATGCCAAGCTCCCGGGCCTTGAGCATGATCGGCGTGCCGTGGGCGTCGTCGGCGCAGACGTACACACAGTCATTGCCGCGCAGTTTCTGAAACCGTACCCAGATATCCGTCTGGATGTATTCCACCAGGTGGCCGAGGTGAATCGGCCCGTTGGCATAGGGCAGGGCACTGGTCACCAGGATCTTGCGTGTCATGGAGCCTCGTCTCGAACTGCGCTACAGGGACGCGGAATTATGCCAGATTCACCCCGTCACTGCTCCCGCCGGAGGCTTATCCATGTTGCCCTCGGCGCTTTGCGGTAGAGTCCCTGCCATGACTGCCACCCAGCCCCTGTTTGTCACCGTCGCCGGCGGCTTTGAAGGCCTGCTGCGGGAAGAAATGTCCTCCCTGGGCGCCGCCGACTGCACCGAGGCCCGCGGCGGCGTGCGTTGCGCGGCCTCCCTCGAGACCGCCTACCGTATCTGCCTGTGGTCACGCTTGGCCAACCGGGTGCTGCTGCCGCTGTTGCAGGCCAGCATCGGTAACGAGGATGAACTCTACGCGGCGGCGCTGGGCGTCGACTGGCTCCAACATCTGGGAGCAGAGCAGACGCTGGCGGTTGATTTCGGCGGCGTTCGCCCGGTGGTATCCCATACGCGGTTCGGCGCGCTGCGGGTCAAGGATGCCGTCGTGGACCGCTTGCGCGAGGCCACCGGCGAGCGGCCGTCGGTGGATACCGAGCGCCCGAATGTCCGCATCAACGCCTTTCTGCATCAGCGTGAACTGACCCTGGCCCTGGATCTCTCCGGCGACAGCCTCCACCGCCGCGGTTACCGTGCCCCCGGCACCATGGCGCCGCTGAAGGAAAACCTCGCGGCGGCCATACTCATGCGGGCAGGCTGGCCTGACATCGCTGCCCGGGGCGGTGCGCTGATCGACCCCATGTGCGGGTCCGGGACCTTTCCTATCGAAGCCGCCTGGATGGCGGGGGACGTGGCGCCGGGGCTGCTGCGCACGCATTTCGGTTTCCATGGCTGGCGCGGGCACGACGACGCGGTCTGGAAGTCCTTGGTGGACGAGGCCCTGGAGCGTCAGGAAGCTGGGCTTGCAAGGCTGCCGCCCATCGTTGGCTACGATCAGGACCTCGCCGCCGTGCGCCTCGCCCTGGCCAACGTGGAGCGTGCCGGGCTCAAGGGCCATGTGCATATCGAGAAGCGCGAGCTGGATGCCGCCGAGCCGGTGGGCCGGGTGACTGGGCTGGTGGTGGTCAACCCCCCCTATGGCGAGCGTTTGCAGGATCGCTCCACCGTGGCGCCGCTCTACGCTCGCCTTGGTGATGTGCTGCGCAGCCGGTTCGGTGGCTGGCAGGCCGTGGTGCTAACCGGTTCCGATGCCCGAATCGGACTGCGACCGGAGCGTAGCTGGCAGGTGCGCAATGGCCCCATCCTCTGCCGGCTGGAGCGATTCGTCCTGGCCGACGAGCCGACGCCGCAGGTCCACGTGCCGGAGGCCCTGGTCAACCGCCTGCGCAAGAATGCCCGCCACCTGCGCAACTGGATCAAGCGTGAGGGCATCCGCTGCTTTCGGGTTTACGATGCCGACATTCCCGAGTTCGCCCTGGCGGTGGACATCTACGACACCGAGGAAGAAGGGCGCTGGCTGCACGTGCAGGAGTACGCCGCCCCGGCCACGGTGTCCGAACGGGATGCCGAAAAACGGCTGCGGCAGGCGCTGGGTGCGCTGCCCGACGTTCTGGTAGCGCCGCCGGGGCAGATCGCCTTCAAGGTGCGCCAGCGGCAGAAGGGCCGTGATCAGTACGAGAAGCAGGGCCGCGGCGGGCGCTTCCATACCGTGATCGAGGGTGACGCCCGGCTGCGGGTGAACCTCACCGACTATCTCGATACCGGGCTGTTTCTCGATCATCGGGTGGTGCGGCGTCACATCGGCGAGCAGTCCCGGGGCGCGCGCTTCCTCAACCTGTTCTGCTACACCGCCACCGCCAGCGTGCATGCCGCCCTGGGCGGCGCACGGGAGACGGTGAGCGTGGATCTCTCCCGCACCTACCTGGAATGGGGGCGGGAGAACCTGGCGGCGAACGGCATCACCGCCGGAAGCCCGCACCGCCTGGTGCACGCCGATTGTCTGCAGTGGCTGCGGGACGCCTTGGGACGGGAAGGTCCGTTTGATCTCATCCTGCTCGACCCACCAAGTTTCTCCAACTCCAAGCGCATGACGGACACACTGGACGTGCAGCGGGACCACGTGGCGCTAGTGGACGCCGCCATGGCGCTGCTGAGCCCCCAGGGCGAACTGATCTTCTCCAACAACCGCCGCCGTTTCCGCCTCGACCCTGCGCTATCGGAGCGCTACACGGTGGTGGACCGCAGCAAGTGGTCCATGCCGCCGGATTTCGCGCGAAACCCCGGCATCCACCGCTGCTTCAGCATCCGCCATCGGCAGTGATTGCAAGGTGCCGATGCTGCAAGTCGTTGCGCCACGGCTGAAACCCGTCCACACCGTCGTCTGCCGAATCGACTCCGACCCAGTTGCTCGCTAAACTCGCGGATTCGCAAAAACTCCTACGGTGCCGCGTTGATGACCACACACGGACTACCAGTACCGGCAATCGACATGCGGACGTACGCTGCCGAGTACCGCAGTCACCGCCACGATTTTCATCAGATTGTGCTGCCGTTGAGGGGCGTACTGGAACTCGACACACCCCGTGGAAGCCGTATGGTCGATGTCGGCACCGGCGTGGTCATCCCGGCTGGAGAGAACCACGGTTTCTCTGGCTGTGGCGCCAATCGTTTTATCGTCGTCGACATCGCCGCCGATCACGATGCGCGGCTATTCGAACGCTGCGTCCGGGAACCGGCCGTGGCCATCAATCGAGGCGTCCGCCATCACCTGGCATTCATCACCGAACGCCTGGCGCAAGGTTCGCTCTCCGACCACTTTCGCCGCCATTGGGCCGCGCTGCTGATCGACACCCTGGAAGCGCCCGAAGGGACTGCGGCCCGTGCGGCGTCTCTGTTTGCTCGGGCAACGGCCTGGATTGACAACCACCTTCGCGCGGAGCTGTATACCCGCGACGTGGCCGCTGCCATCGGTCTGTCGCCGGCCCGGGTGCGCACTCTGTTCCAGGAGCAGGCGGGCTGCTCGCCACGCGAGTGGATCGCCGCCGCTCGGCTCGACCACGCGACTCGTCAGCTCAGGTCCACGAACCGATCGATCGCGGATATCGCGCTTGCCAGCGGCTTCAGTGACCAGAGCGCCTTCACACGGGCTTTCTCCCGCATGCATGGCGAACCGCCGGCCCGTTGGCGTCGGCAACGTAGCGAATCGCGCGAGCACTGATTTCACCGCTATGCTGGCCGGGGCGACCGAGTCATACGCGCCCGGGGGTCACTCACTCCGAGTCAAATCCGGAGGAATCCAGGTCAAGACGTGGGCTCCTTGGCGCGTCACCATCTGCAGGAAATCCCGGATCACTGACCCGCGAGAACGAACATGTCGCAATCCAGCGCGTCGGCAACCGCGGCCGGTTTTGTTGCCATTGCCCTCTGGGCATTGCTGGCTCTGTTCACGACCGGTGCCAGCGGCGTTCCCCGCTTCCAGTTGCTGGCCCTGACGCTCGGCCTGGCCGGGGGTGGCAGCCTCCTCACACTTGCGCTGTTCGCGCCACAACGCCTGCGCAATCTGCGTCAACCACTTCCACCATGGCTGCTGGGTACGTTCGGGATCTTCGGTTACCACGGCTTCTACTACGTGGCACTTGAGCGGGCACCGCCGGTTGACGCCAGCCTCATCGCTTTCCTCTGGCCGCTGCTCATTGTCCTCCTGGCCGGCATGTTGCCCGGTGCACGCCTTCTGCCACGGCATGTGATCGGGGCGCTGCTCGGGCTGCTTGGCGCCGGCGTGCTGGTCACGCGTGGCGGCAGCCTCCAGCTCGACGCCGCGTATATCGATGGCTATTTCGCTGCTGCTGCGTGCGCGCTCACATGGTCCAGTTACTCTGTGCTGAACCGGCGCTTCGGCAGCGTGCCGACAGAGGCCGTGGCGGGATTCTGTGCCGTTGGCGCCGTCATGGCTCTTGCCTGCCATATGCTGTTCGAAACCTGGGTAACGCCGGATGCCATGCAATGGCTCGCGATCCTGGGGCTCGGTGTCGGCCCGGTCGGAGCCGCCTTCTTCTTCTGGGACTACGGCACCAAGCACGGCAACATCAGTCTGCTAGGCGTGCTGGCGTACTTCGCGCCCCTGATATCGACCCTGTTGCTGATCGCGTTCGGCCTGGCGCCATTGACGCCGGCAGTCGCCATCGCCTGTGGGCTGATCGTGGTTGGTGGGCTGGTCGCCTCGGGTGTGATTCGGTCATTCCGGCCCTCGTGATTATCGCAGCCGCTCAGCTTGAAGGCCTGCACAACAGGCAGCTTATACTGCCTGTACGCAGGAACATGAACACGCCCTGGCGGGCGCCCAGCGACCGGGCGATCCACACGGCCACGAAGGTGTCTCGTCCCGGCTGGAAAGAGAAGCACTTGCCATGCAGCAACCGGTCGTGGTTTTCGGTGGTACGGGTTTTCTCGGCCGCGCCGTGGTGGCCGAGCTGGTTCGCCGCGGCTGGTTGGTGCGCGTGGCGGCGCGGCATCCGCAGGTGGCCGCTTTGCCCGGGAAACCTGCGGGGGCAGTGACGCGGTGTGCGGTCGATATCCGTGATGAAGCGGCGGTCGCGACGGCGGTCGCCGGCGCCGCCGCGGTGGTCAACGCGGTTTCCCTTTACGTGGAGACGCGCGATGTCGATTTCGACACCATTCACATGCACGGCGCCGAGCGTATCGCGCGCCTGGCGGCCGCGGCGGGCGTCGACCGGCTTGTTCACATCTCCGGCATCGGTGTGGATACGCAATCCGCATCCCGCTATGTGCGAGCGCGGGCCTGTGGCGAGAATGCTGTACGGGCGGCGTTTCCCGGCGCAACCGTGTTGCGGCCAAGCGTGATCTTCGGTCCGGGCGACCATTTCCTGTCCGCGCTTGACGGGGTGACGCGCCTCCCGATTGTTCCCCTGTTCGGGGATGGCGGCACCCGCCTGCAGCCGGTCCATGTCGAGGATGTGGCCCTGGCCGTGGCAGCGAGTCTGGCCCGACCGACGGCGCCCGGCGACGTCTTCGAGTTGGGGGGCGCGGAGATGCCGACCTACCGGGAAATCCTCCGGCTTATCCTGCGCCATCGGGGCCGGCGACGTCTGCTGTTACCCGTACCATTCGCGATCTGGCGCGGCATTGCCCGCGCAAGCGCACTCCTGCCCAAGCCGCCCATCACCGTGGACCAGGTCAACCTTATGGCAGGCGACAACGTGGTCCGTGACGATGCCCGCAGCTTCGCCGATCTTGGGATTACTCCCCGTGGCCTGAGCCCGGAGTTACCGGACTGCATGGGCTGAGAGGGAAGCGCCGGAACATCCGCAGGATCGCGTTGGTGCCACGTGGCCCCTGGCGGTGCTGCGTCGCCGACCTGGTGGGACGGGCATCGGATCGAGGGTCTAACGGCCGGTTTACCATCGGGCATCGGGATGCTGGTTGGCTGCCGTTACCGGTCGCAGATTCGCGGTTTCGGCAGCGCGCTCAAAATCAACGTCCGTTTCTATAAGCTCTTCCTTGGCGGAGTCATACCGATTCGCCCTTGCGCCGCGCCGCGCGGCGGGCGGCGATCACAAGCCAGGTCACGGCCACGGCGGCCAGCGCAAGACCGGCGACTTCAACCATCACCGCACCCTCGAACGCGTTCGGTGGCACCAGCACCATGAGCCCGGCCACCGTCAACAGCAGGCGATAGCTCGCACCGATTCGGCCGAAGAACTGCCCGGCTATTGCGGCGGAGACCAGCCACACACCGAGCAGGGCCGAGGCGAGAATCCAGAAGAAGTCCAGCGACACCCCCTGTTCCAGCAGCAGCACCGGCGAGAACACAAACAGAAACGGCACGATATAGGCCGTCCAGCCGAGTTTCACCGCGGCCATGGACGTGCGCCATGGGTCCGCCTGGGCCAGGTGACCCGCGGCAAAGGCCGCCAGCGCTACCGGCGGCGTCACCATGGACAGCATGCCGAAGTACAGCACGAACATATGCGCCGCCATGGGGGTGACACCTGCTTCGATCATCGCCGGAGCCACCAGGGTGGCCAGCAGCACGTAGACACCCACCGTGGGCATGCCCATGCCCAGCACCACGCTTGCAGCGGCCGCCATCCCAAGCAGTAGCAACAGGTTCTCGCCGCTGAAGCGGAGAATCGCCATGCCCATGTCGAAGGCCATGCCGGTGAGGTTCAGCACACCGATCACGATGCCCGCCCCGGCGCAGATGAGGATGATCTCCACCGAGCTGCGCCCGGTGTCTACCAGCCCCCGAACAACGTCACCGATGCGCGGCCGTCGCCCCTTGTAGCCAAAAACGGTTACCAGCACCAGCAAGGTGACAACGGCCCACAGCGCAGCGAACTCCGGTTGCTTGTTGAACCTGAGCAAAAGCACGAGAAACACCACGAAGGGCATGAGAAAGTGCCAGCCGGCTCGGAATGTCGGCCAGAAACGCGGCAACTCCGAGCGTGGCAAGGGGGTGAGCCCCATGCGGGCGGCCAGCAGGTCCACCTGGATGAAAAGCGCTGCGTAATACAGCAGAATCGGCACCAATGCCGCCAGCATCACGTCGCGGTAGGGAATCTGCAGGAACTCCGCCATCAGGAATGCCGTGGCACCAATCACGGGCGGCATCAGCTGACTGCCCGTAGAGGCCACCGCCTCGATGCCCCCCGCCAGGTGTGGAGGAAAACCCGAGCGCTTCATCAGCGGAATCGTCACTACCCCGGTGCCGGCTACATTGGCCACCGCGCTACCCGACACCGAGCCCAGCAACGTCGACCCCACCACCGCAATCTTGCCGGACCCGCCCCGATACCGGCCCATCAGTGACATGGCGAGTTCTGTGAAGAAGTCCGATCCACCAACGCCGGAGAGCAGTCGACCCAGCAGGATGAACGGGATGATCACGATCACCGCCACCTGCAGTGCAATGCCCAGCATGGCGCTGGTGTCGACGCCCAGATAGGTTACCAGGCGATCGAAACTCGTCGGGCTGGAATCGAACGGCGCCGGGAAGATATGCCCGAAAAGCCCGTAGAAGATGAAGAAACTCACGATGATGGCCAGCGCAGTCCCCGCCGCCCGACGCACCCCCTCGATGGTGAGCAGCACCAGTATGCTGGCTACCAGCACGCCCTCCATGGGCAGGAAGACCAGTTCGTAGACCAGCACCGGATAGCGCACCGTCAGAAAGAGCGCCGCAATCAGCCCCGCCAGCCCCAGTAACGCGTCATACCAGACGAGTCGAAGCTGCGGTCGGCCCCGGTAGTCATAGCTGAGAAACACCAGGGCCAGGGAGAGGGCCAGGCCGTAGGTCAGAACCTGTTCGGTGTAGAGGGAAAGATCGAAGAGGGTGCGAGGAATGTCGATGATCCAGCCGATGGCACCCACCACCAGGGCCAGCGCCAGGAACTGGATCAGACGCTCCAGCGCCGGGCTTCGCTGCGTCAGTTCATCTTCCCCCAAGGCCGCGGCCAGCACGTCGTCCGGCGATGGGGCCTTACTGCTCAACGGGCAACTTCCCTTGTCGGGTTCTCCTGCCAGCAGGCGAGGATGGCGTCCGTGGTCTCTACGCGGCCGAAGTAGCGGTCCAGGTTGAACAGCGCCCCTTCGTGCTCCTCCGTGGATGTGGCCGAACAGGCGTCGGACACCGTCACCACGTGGAAGTCGTTCATGAAGGCCTCGCGGGCGGTGGACTCGACGCAGACATTGGTCACCACCCCGCAGCACACCAGGGTGCGCACCTCAAGCGAGCGCAGGTAGAGCGGCAACTGGGTGTTCACGAAGGCGCTGTAGCGATGCTTGGTCACCACCCGGTCCCCTGGCGCTGGATCCAGCCCATAGAACTCTGCCCCCCAGGTGCCCTCCGCGCAGACTGGCAGCTTGTCCACACCCGGAATGCCGCGCAGGCGCCCGAGCCAGGTCGGGGAGTCGGACCAGGGGCCATGCCCTGTACGAATGAAGATCACTGGCACCCCAGACTCGCGGGCGGTGCTGGAGAGCCGCCGAAGGTTCTCCACTGTAGAGGCCAGCGGAGGAGTCAGCGTGGCGCCACGCCGGCCGAAGGAGCCGTCCGGGTGGCAGTAGTCGTTCTGCATGTCGATCACGACCAAGGCTGTTCGTCGCCCGAGCACGTCGGTGAGCGTCATGGCGTCCATCGCCCTCGCATTGTCATTATTGGAGTGGCGCAATCGGCAGGGCCACTGGATTTGCGAAACCAGATTGTCTATTTTCGTCTACTGTATACTATTGATGGTCCGCGAATCCAAGAGAAAGAGAAAAAATCGATTTTCTGTCCCATCTACAAAAACACCATCATTGGAGAGCAGCGATGACGAAGTTGTATCGGCAGCAAGGGAGCGCCCTGTCGTTTGCAAAGCGTCTTGGCCTGGGGGCCGTGATTCTGGGCGCGAGCGTTTTCGGATTTTCCACCACGGCCAGCGCAGACAACGTCACGGTGGCAACCACCACGCAGGGGTCCTTGAACCATATCGTTGGCTCCAGCATCGCCCGCGTCCTGAGTGAGGAAATGGATGTGCGTGCGCGGGTCCAGCCACACACCGGCGAGAGTGCGCTGTTGCCGCTGGTGCACAGTGGGCAGGCAGAATTGGGACTCGCTGCCATCAACCAGGCCATGGGCATCTACTATGGTGCTGACAATGGCCGTCCCCAGGAAAACCTGCGCATCCTCACCACGCTGTTCCCGGTGAAGGTCGGTTACTTCGTGCGGGAAGACTCCGACATCCACACCATGGAAGATCTGCGGGGGAAGCGCGTGACCCATGGCTACATGGCCCAGGGCGCGATGATCGATGTGGTCAATGCGTTGCTCGCCAACGGCGGCCTGACGCCGGATGACGTGCGCACCGTCTCCGTGCCGAACGTCAATCGGGGCGGAGACGATTTTGCCTCCGGACGTGCCGACGCGTTCTTCCACGCAGTGGGTGCCGGCAAGGTCTCCGAGGTGGACGCCAGCGTCGGTGGTTTGCGGCTGATCCCGCTGGACACCTCCGATGAAGCCATGAGCCGCGTACTTGAGACGTTCCCCCAGGGCTACCGTTTCGATCAGCCTCCGGCGGATGGCCTGGCCGGCTTCTCCGAGGAAACCCCGGTGCTTGCCTATGATTACGTCCTGGTGGTGGGTGCAGGCGTGAGCGACGATCTGGTCTACGATATGACCCGGACCCTGGCGGAGAACAAGTCCAAGCTCGTGCAGGGCGCCCGCGTTCTGCAGGACATGAGCCTTGAGCGCATGTACATCGACTGGGAAATCCCCACGCATCCTGGTGCCGTGCGCTATTACGAAGAGCAGGGCCTGTCCCCGGCCGCCCCCAAATAACGGCGAGCGTGCCGTATGGGCACCGCGCCAGGGCGCGGTGCCCATCGTGTCCGTTTATATAGCGATCAAGGGATACTATCGTCGCAGAGTCGCTCAAGTGCCTCGGCACGGGTGACCTCGGAGCCGGAGGGCAGCGGCTGATCGACGCCTTTCAGCCAGGCGGCGATATCGGCGTGTACCTTGTCGGCCCCGGTATAGCGGGTAAGCATGTGGTAGCCGTCCGGGTAGAGGGCCAAACGCAGGTCGCGGGCACCGGCATTGGCGAACTTGCGGAACAGCAGACAGGTGGGTTCCGCAGGAATGATTTCGTCGCGCTCACCATAGAGAACAAGGGCTGGGCCGCGCAGGCGGAGGGCGGCCGCCTGCGCGTCGCCCATCAGGGTAGTCAGGCCCTGGATCGTGTCCACCCGCGCGCTGCGCTGCACCAAGGGGTCCTCACGCAGCGCCTCGATCACGTCGGGGTCGTCGGTGGGCTCCACCCCCAGGTTGACCGCCAGCTCCGCCGACAGCTCCATGGCCGGCGCCAGATGGGTTCCGAGCTCGAGCCCGAGGCGCTGATACCAGGGCATGGTATCGCGGCTCCAGACCGCCGGGGCGATGAGCACGACACCGTCCACCGGGGGCGGTGATGTCCCGGTGAGAGCCAGAATACTCACCGCGCCCCCCATGCTCTTGCCCACCAGGTAGAGGGGCAACTCGGGGTGGCGCTGGCGCAACGCGTCGGCGACTTCGGCGAGATCCTGTGTCATGCGTTCCTGGCCTGCCCACAGCCCGCGATCCCCGGTGGCGCCGAAGCCGCGCTGATCGTAGGCATAGACCGTCATGCCCTCGGCGGTGAGCGTCTCCGCCAGCGCCTCGAATCCGCCGCCGTAGTCACCAAAACCGTGCACCGCGAGGACCACCCGGGTGGGGGCTTCGGCCTCCCACTGTCGCAGCGGCAAGCGGAAGCCGTCGGTGGCGACGATCGCGCCATCCGCAGGCACGGCTTCAGCCATGTCCGGCAGCGTGGTGGCGGAACCGCAGGCTCCCAGAGCGAGTACGAGAAGTAGCGGCGCGACTATGCGTGAGAGCGTGAAGCGACTGGGTAAACGATGGCTAGGCAAGGCGGTCTTCCTGATGACCCGACGCCGAGAGTGTACTAGTGTGGCGGGGCGCGCGGTACTCCCGGGCCGCGGGGTGGGCTGTCCCGGCGCCATGGCGGCGAGCAGGCGCGGGAACGGCACTGCTGCTGGTGCGGCGCACCGCCTGGCATACACTGCGGCTTCAGCATCCGCCACCGGCTGTAAGGCGTCGACCTCACCACCATTACCGAGCCAATGATGGGCGAGGCCCAGGCCTGGTCACCTCTTGTCACTGAAACACATTGCGTTAGGGTACGGGCAAATCACTCATCGGGGAGATAGACCCTATGCAACTGGCCGGAGAACAGTCCAGCCGTTTGCCGCCCGCCATTCCACCGCTGGACCCAAGCCGCGCAGCGCTGCTGGAGGAGGCCGGATTGACGGTCAGGCCACTGGAGCCGATCGGCCTGGAGGTCTCTGGCGCTGACGTTCGCTCCAGGTTGCCTGAGCCGGTTATCGAGGCGTTGGCGGTGGAAATGGCGAATCGCGGTTTCGTGGTATTCAAACACCAGCCGGGCCTCTCGGTGGATGAACTGGTCGAGGCCAGCAAATGGTGGGGTGCCGGGGACGTCCATTCAACGCATGGGGTTCACCCGGCCACGCCCGGCATGCATCGGGACATCTTCCGGCTGTCCAACGACCGGCGGCACGGCATCCTGGGAGTCGGGCCGCAGTGGCATAACGACGGCAGTTTCGAGGCGGCGACGTTCTCGCATGCGGCCTATTACATGGCACGCGCGCCCGAGCACGGCGGCGGCACCCACTTTGCGCACCAGGGCGCGGCCTTTGATGTGCTGCCGGCGGACAAGCAGGCGTTCTGGCAGCGGCTGGTGTCCGTCAATTCCGCCTCGGGTGTGGCGCACCCGGTGGTCCACAGGCATCCGGTGTCGGGGCTCAAGAGTGTCTGGCTGCACCTGGGCATGACCGGTGCGGTCATCGAGCGGCTGCCCGAGGAAGGGCTTTCCATCGAGGAGTTGCAGACGACACCCGCCACGACCGACCAGTTAAGGCTGCTCACCGCGGCGGAGATGACGGAACTGTTCAACGACTACAACGACTTGCTGGATGCCTCGTTCGAGAAGGGCTTTGGCATGCACTATCAGTATGACGATGGCGACCTGATTATCATCGATAACTGGGCGCTGGCGCACCGGGCCTCTCCCGAAGCGCACATTCCCAGCGAGCAGCAGGGCCTGCGGATCATGGATCGGGTCACCATCCGGTCACCCCGGGAGCTGGCGCCACATTTCGGCCTGCCACAGCACATCAATGTTGCCGCGTCGCACCCCTTCAACAGGGATGGCGTCTGGCTGGCCGGCGGCGTGGGATTTCGCTGGAAAGACGATATCCCGATGCAGAACTGACGTAGCGTTCCCGTGGCGGGGCGAAGCCTCCGGTCAGATGAGGTTCATGGCTCGGTGACAGCGAGCAGTCGGCTGATCAATTCGCTGCGGTTGTGGGCGTCCAGACGGTTATAGACCGCCCGCCCGTGGGAGATTACCGTACTTTCACTGACGCCAAGCCTGTCAGCAATGCTGGCATAGGAGTGCCCGCAGGCCATCCACAGGCAGACCTGGGCCTGTCTTCGGGGCAACGCCAGGGTTTCAACCTTGCGCATGAGCTTCAACGGCACGGGCTCCTGCCGGCGCACCGTTATGCCGACCAGCCCGCTATCGTCGCGGGTGGCGTTCAGCCAGCCCGCGGTGAAGCGGAAGCGGCCCCAGGCATTCTCCCGGAGCATGGATGGCGGTCTCGCGTTCGGATGGTGGTCGCGGACACCGATCAGCGCATGGGTCAGGCGCTGCAGCGTGCGGTCCAGTCGCCCGGTCACATCCAGTCGGGACTGGCGGGGCCTGAACCGCTCCCGCTGGGCGAGCACCAATAGCAGCCGCGCCTGATCCGACATGTAGCGGATCGCGCCCCGTTCATCGCAGATCACCAGGCCTTCGTCGTCGCTGTCCACCCAGTCCTCTCTCACCTCGCGCCCGGCATTCATCATGGCGTGGGCGACGAAGGGGTTGACCCGCTGTAGCAGTCGCGAGTCCCGTTTCGCGAACAAGGGGTCTGCCGGGGAGCGCGTCAGGCCGATCATTCCCAGTGGCCGGTCGCCGTCGCGCACCACGCCCTGGAGCATCCAGTGCATGTGGGCCGGTTTCAGCACTTCCTGATAGAAGGCGTGACGGAGAAATTCGCGGCGCGGGACATTGAAGTAGCGATCAAACTCGCTGACATCGCGGCTATGGCGGCAGACGTGGGACCAGCCGCGGAAGACTTCCAGTTCCTTAGCGTTGTGGAATTCGTTGAGGTAGAGCGCCGCCACATCCATGGCGGGCGGGTACTCGTTGTAGAGGTTGGTGATGTTGCCCTGGATGTCGAACCAGAAGAAGAGATTCCAGTGGGAGGGAATCAGGCCGTGGATTTCCCTCAGCAGCAAGGGAATCACCACTTGCTCTGAAAAACCGAGACAGCAGAGTTGCTGAATCCTCGCCTCGGCCCGCCGCTCAGCCGGTCGGCGATGAACATCCATGCCCCACCCCTGGCATTCGTCCTGTCTTCATTCTGGTTCGCCCCGGTGGTGCGGATTCGCCTGCATCCCATACCGGAAGTCCTCAGTTTCTCCGGAAACCGGCGTTGAGTAAAACACGGGGTGGCCAAGTCGCGGAAAAGTGGCAAGAACTCCCCTGTTCTGGGGATGGCCTTTCCGCCACGGGCGCCTATTCTTGAAAGATGCATCGTGGGGGGGGGGCAGGGCAATGGACGGCATGACAGGCGCGAGGTCGCTGGTGGCGATTGCTCTTGGGGCGCTTGGCTTGGTGCTCGTCGGGCAGGCGCCGGTGGCACAGGCGGATCAGGCATCGCTGTCGCCCCAGGCGATGGAATGGGTGCAGTTCCTGCAGGGCACACGCCTGCAGCAGCTTGACCGCTACTCCTCCGACAGTGGCGGTATCTACATGGGTGGCACCAGCCGCCGCACCATGGACGTCTGCTCCGATGGCCGGTTCTTCTACAGCGATGCCAGCAGTTTCGGCGGCGGCGGTGGTGGCGTGAGTGCCTACGGTGGCGGCGGCGATGCCCAGGCCGGCACCTGGCAGGTCATCGAGCAGGGTCATCTGATCGGCATCGAACTGCGCTGGCAGGACGGAAGCGTGAGCCAGCACCTGCTGCAGTACCAGAACGGGCTTTACATTGACGGAGCCCGCACCTATCGCACCTTCGACAATGCATCCTGCCCCTGAGGCAGGCAGGGAGGCTGACATGACAGTGACCCATCGATCGAACCCGTTGCGGTCGCTTTCCGTTGCCGTTCCGGCGCTGCTGCTGGCGGGCTGTTTGGGCGGTGGGTCCTCTGGTGGCGGCGGTGGTGGTGCTGAGACCGCAGAGTTGGAGCCGCTGGAGGAGCGGCTGGCCGCCGCCGCCCGCACGCCGGCCGATCTTTCCTCCCACGACGAGGTGGCAAAACGCTGGCTGCTGGCGCGGGAACTGGGGCTTTTCCTGGAGTTGCCCGCACTACTCCCGGGAGAGTTCCTGCACCCGTTCCTCAGTGATGAGCTGGCCTGCGAGGAGGAATCGCAACTGGAATTGACGTCGGAGATGGACGTGGAGCGGGATCCGACCTGGTTTGGGGAGTTGGACCTGCAAACCGTCACCTTCGTGTTCGATCAATGCAGCGTGCAGCAGTCCAATGAAGCCGCGACTGCATCACAGCAGGTGAATGGGTTGCTGGAGGAGTTCGACGAGGATGACTTAATCCCCATCGAGGACGAGGTCTCCGCCACATCGCAATTAATCAACGGCCAGATCGCCGTCACGACAAGGCTGGCGGTGAACGAACCGATGCTTGAGTCGGTGTTTCGCGTGCAGGTCGGTGTGGCGCCGGAGAGCCCATGGCGCCTCGTGAACGGGCTCCCGGACGAGTCGTTGGACTATCGAATTCTGGGGGATGTGCGGGCGGCGGTCCGCAACGGTTTCCGGTTCCGGCGGGGTCAATACAGCCTTCTTTTTCTCCGTGAACAGGACGACGACACCAGCATCGCTGCCTATCTGGCCGTCACCGGCACCGTCGGTAGTGATTTCGATATCATCCTGCAGCCGGGGGTGCAACTGCTGCGAGGCGGGAACATGGAGATTGCCATTGATCTGCAGGCCGGCGGCGAGGGGCCGAGCTGCCCGGTCGCCGGGCGTTTCGCCCTGACCGTGGATGAGCCCATCGAGACCGCAATACCCGACGGTGGCGGTGGCATCACCGGCGGCGCGCTGACCATCGCTTCCCCCGACGACGAGGATCCGGAGCGGGCCGTGGAGGGCAGCGTGCAGTTAATGGGCGACGAGAGCTTCGTGGTCACCATCGATGACGTGGCGCAGAGCTATGACGCAGAGGCCATCGAACTCCTGGCTTCGCCGGTAAACCAGTGCCTGTTCGACTGATCGACCATGGTTCAGGCTTGTTCCGTCACCGGCAGGCGGTTTTCCAGTCCTGTCCGATCATGGGCATCAGGCCTCACCGCGCGGGCCCGTCAATCGGTCTCATTGCGTGACTTCGAAACACCCTGTGGTTCGGCGCCGAAAATGGGGGAGTCGCCACCAGGGGAGGTCCGGGCGTTCATGATGCTCCCAGTGGTAGCCAAAGTGGTAACAGGTCAGAAATGAGACCAGGGGAGAGAAGTCGTTACTCCGCGCCCGGTGGCTGTCGTTGTAGCCGTTCCGAGGCTCGCGATGGGGCAGGACGGTGCCGAAATAAAATAGCTGAAGGGTGCTTAATAGGGACGGCAAGATCCAGAAGAGGATCAGGTTGGCCACCGGAACGCCAGCCGCGAAGAGAAACACGTTGAAGATAGCGGCCATTCCCACGATCTGGAGTGGCGAGACGTAACCGATCATGAAGTGGAGATACCAGCGGACAAGCCCGTCGTGTTCACCGTCGTGAAAGTCGGGGTCTTTTGTGGTGGCCGGGTGCTGGTGATGGGCCCAGTGTGCTTGCTGGAGCCGCTGAAACGAGAAGAGAGCGTAGAGCCGCACGCAGGTGGCGCCGATGAACCGGTTTAACCGTGGGAAGGCCGGCGCGACCGTCCCGTGCATCGCGTCGTGGGCGGTAATGAACAGGCCCGTATACAGGAAGGTCTGCATGAGCACGGCCAGCGGAGCCCACCACACCAGGGCCTGGTCGGCGGTCAGGAGCACCCCCAGGCTCATCGCCCACAAACCGATCACGGCCAGGGCGGCGGTGATCCCCTTGATATTCCAATGGGTTGGTCTGAGTGCGTCAGTAATGACTCCACCCCCTGTGTTTGGCTGGATCGAGTGCCGGAGAGGCCCACCAAGCGTCGCCGAAGGCCTGCTTCGCCACTGGGATAGGTCTGGTACCAGGCGTCAGGTCGCGAGTGGAAGGATAAACGCCCTTTTCAGGAAGGTACACTGGTTTATCGACTGATGGAGGTCGGCCAGAGCCATGGCTGCGCCTCGCAGGGCCTCCACTTGTCAGCCATCAGTCGTCAACATCCCTGACAAGCCGGACCGCCCGTCCGGAGGCGGTCGTGGAAGAGCCTGTGGAAATGGCTCCGTCACGAAACAGCACGCGCCAGATCGAGCTTGAAAAGACCGACAAGGGGGTGGAGGTCCAGTAATCAGGGCTGCCACTGGGCGGGGTGTTGGGGAAAATCTCCAGATTGATTGCGGGTTCCCGACAACGGAACTCGATGATACCTGACAGCTCCTTGAGGTTTGGTACGCGCCAGTCGTCGTGGTCGGCGAAGCTGCTTTGGTCCGCGGCATTCAGGGCATCCTGCCAGTTGATGGCCGTTGGGCTGCCGGTGCAGCTGTCGTTGCTGAATGTCTGTCCCAGGCTGCACTGCCGCCACATCAGGCCAGCCTCGTTCTGTGTGACAGTGCCATCACCGTGCACCGTGAAGGCGCTCTCCGGTGTCGTTTCGGCGATACTCTCGAGGCAGACCTGATTGGCCGTCGCGTGTCCGGCAAAGGTGCCACCGACGAGCAGGGCGAACAGGGTACTCGTCCGAAGGGTCGTCTTGTTCATTGTTCCAGTCTCCGGGTTTTCCAGTCAGGGGGTCGTCACAGTGCTGGCCCGAACGAGTCGCACGCGTAGAGCGGATGCCTTCGTTGACCCGCCACTGTCGAAGAAATGACCCGTGGAAAACCGTACCCAGCGGGCCAGTTGGGTGTTTCCCGCGAAGGTCGTCGCCGTCCAGTACTGGCTTGCGCTGTCGTTGGTGGCCACCAGCGGGAAGTAGTCGAGGTCAATCGCCGGAGCGGTGGTGCGCCCGTAGTGCACGATGGACTGCAATTCCAGCACGGTGGGCAGTCGCCAGTCGTCGAAGCCGCAGAGATCGGCCGCATTCACCGAATTGATGAAGCCCTGGGTGTCGCAGGGCCCGGCATTGCAGTTGCCGCCGTCCTGCGTACCGGCGACGCCGCCATTGGTGGCTGGATCGGGGTCGTACCAGGTATAGGTGGCGTTCGCCTCGTGCAGCCCGCCGTTGGACAGCTTGTTCTCCCAGTAGAGGCCGGTCACGTTATCCCGCACGCAGGCAAAATCGGTCGCCGACTGGTCCTCCAGCACGGCCCCGTTGGCGCCGAGCTTCACGAAGTCGAAGCCGGCGGCGCCGCCGCCGAATTTTTCAAGCGTGCCGTCCGCGGCCAGCGCGTCCCGGCCGGATTCGGCATCCTGATTGGGATGGGATGACAAGGGGCACGATTGCAGTGTGGTACTGCCGTCGGAGCAATCCTGCATGCCGGTGTCGTTGACCGCGATCTCCGCCGTGGGGAAGGGAGTGCGGGAGAGTTCCGCACTGGGTTCGCTTTCCGCTCCGTCGGTATTGGTGGCGATGACGATGAAGTAATAGGCCGTGCCATTGTCGAGCCCGTCGACGAGGGTGCTGGTTCCGGAGACACCCTGCTGTTCTACGTTGCCCATGCCGGGGAAGACATCGGGGCTGGCGGCGAAATAGACGCTGTAGCCGTCGGCGTTGTCCACGCTGTCCCATTGCAGCGCGATGCTGCCGTCGAGCCCTTCGCCGCCCAGCGCCGCTGGTGGGTCGAGGAGACGCTCCAGTGCGATGGTGACAGTGCAGTCGGCCTCCAGCGGGTCGGTGGTGTAGGTGTCGCCGGAGAGCGCGCCGCCGCATTGGGAGTCGATGCTGGCGATGACGAAGCTGACGTCGGTGGCAATGGTGAAGCTGCCCTGCTCACCGCTGGCGACCGCCTGGCTCGACGGGTCGACCTCTCCGCCGGCATCAATGATGACGTTGAGTATCGTCGGGTCGGGGTCCGAGCCGCCGCCTCCGCCACCACCCGATCCACCGGAGCTGTTGCACCCCCACAGTAATACGCATCCGGCGAGCACGCTCGCCCACGCCACGATCCACCCTGGTCTTTTCACTTGGCCGTCCCCCTTGTGTTCTGCCGCATCGTCATGCCGTTGCTCATGGCGATGTCGTGCACAGTGAGAATAGCCAGCAGGGGAAAGCGGAAACTCCCCTGATCTGAGGAGTTTGCCAGGGGCGTGTTGTGACGTTGATCGTTGGTGCTGCGCGGGCGGGTGCGATGCTACCCTTCGCTGGAGGTGCGCTCCCGGCGCCGGGCCTTGATGGCGGCGACCTTCTCCCGCCAGGCTTCCAGCTCGTCCTCGTAGACCTCGAGTATGCAGGGGATGCAGCCGCTGCCGCAGCAGTCCTGCGGATCGGGCTTTTCCGGTGGTGGCGGCAGGTCGTTGTCGTCGTGCATGTCGCGGTCGCGTGGTGTCAGTTGGCGTCAGGCATGTGGGAGACGGCGTCGCCAAGGCGAATGGCACCGCCCTCGACAATGCGGGCGGTGATGCCGCCATGGCCGCGCATGGCGTTGTAGCCGCCGCTTCCGAATGTGTCTTCCATCTTGGCGCAGGGGTGGCAGAGGCCGGTGTATTCCAGCACGGCGTCGCCGATTCGAAAGCGCTTGTCCTTCAGCGCCAGCAGGTTGATGCCCGAGACAGCGATGTTCCGGCGCAGTAGCGCGGGGTCGACCTCGGCCGTGCCCAGCAGGCCCTGCAGGGCCGCGATGTGTTCCTGCTGCACCAGGGTGACCTGCCGCTTGCTGCCGGGGCGGCCGCTGTAACGGTCGCCTTCCAGGTGGCGATCGGTCACGGCCTGCACCGAATCCAGCGGCAACACCGGGGCGCCGCGTTCGGGGCGTACGCCGATCCACTCCACCCGTCCCACCTGGGGGAGGTTGTTCATCAAGTCACGCAAAGTCACCATCGGGTGCTGCTCTCCTGTCGCGGTGCCGGGGGCCGGCATGTACAATCCACGCGTTATTATCGGGGGTCGCGGACGCGCTATGGCAATCAAATCGGACAAATGGATTCGCCGCATGGCGGAATCCCAGGGCATGATCGAGCCTTTCGAAGCGGGGCAGGTACGGGAAACCCCGGAGACGGGGCGCATCATCTCCTACGGCACCTCCAGCTACGGCTACGATGTTCGCTGCGCCGACGAGTTCAAGATCTTCCACAATATCAACTCCGCCATCGTCGACCCCAAGAATTTCGACGAAAAGAGCTTCGTCGATATCAAGGCGGATGTCTGCATCATACCGCCTAACTCCTTCGCCCTTGCGCGCACCGTCGAGTACTTCCGCATTCCCCGCAGCGTGCTCACCGTGTGCCTGGGCAAGTCAACCTATGCCCGCTGCGGCATCATCGTCAACGTCACCCCGCTTGAGCCGGAATGGGAAGGGCACGTCACCCTGGAGTTCTCCAACACAACGCCCCTGCCGGCAAAGATCTATGCCAACGAGGGCGTGGCGCAGATGCTGTTTTTCGAGTCGGACGAAGTGTGCGATGTGTCGTACAAGGACCGTGCGGGCAAGTACATGGGCCAGCGCGGCGTGACCCTGCCCCGCTCCTGAGGCCGGGGATTCGTCGATGCGCCGCCCGTGGTGGACGCTCAAGGTGCTGAGCGGCTTCGGGCTCATCGGCCACTATGTCGCTGCCAGCTTTTACCCCGTGCCGGGCGCGTGGTTGCCCGGCCTGCCCTACGCCGCGTCCCTTGGGCTGATTCTGTTCGGCGGCGGCCTCAGCCTGTCTCACTATGTCGTGCTCAAACGGCGTAACGCCGTGGTGGAGCACCCCGAGCGTCTCTTGAGCCGCCCCGGCCTTTATCGGTTCATTCGTCACCCGATGTACAGTGGCGACTGCTGCCTGTATGCCGGGCTGGCGCTCTACCCGCTGAGCTGGATCAGCCTGTTGCTGTGGCTGGCCGGTTCGGTAGCCATCGTCCGCCAGGCGCAGATCGAGGACGCGCAAATGGCGGCCCGCTTCGGTGCTGAACATGCCGCGTGGAGACGCCGCACCGGCCTGCTGTTGCCACGCTTCCGGCGTTGAGGAGTGATGTCATGGCAACCATGAACTGGGCTGGATTGAAGCTGCCCCGCTGCCCGCAGCCGGCAGGCAACTTCCGCCCCTACAACATAACCGGAAACCTGGTGTTCCTCGCTGGCCAGACCTGCCAGGTGGACGGCCGCATGGCCTACACCGGCAAGGTGGGAGAGGGCTTGTCGGTTGACGAGGGCTACCAGGCGGCTCGCATCTGCATGCAGAACCTGCTGGCCGCGTTGGCTCTGGCGATTGATGACGACTGGACCCGGGTGCAGCGCTGCATCCGGCTGACGGGCTACGTGAATGCGGCGGCGGATTTCGCCGAGGTGCCCCGCGTGATCAACGGTGCCTCGGATCTCATCGGCGAGTTGATGGGCGAGAATGGCCATCATGCCCGCACCGCGATTGGCGTCGCCACGCTGCCCGGTAACGCGGCGGTGGAAGTCGAGGGCATTTTCGAAATCAGTGCGGCGACCCGCAGCGACGGCCATCCGCCGCCGTTCGTTGGCGGCGCGTAGGGCTGCGCCCGCAGGCACAAACGGGAGGCGCATGCGCCTCCCCCAGGGCCGGCGTCGTTGCGGTGCGTTACGCGCTTCGCGCTAACACACCCTACAGTGAGCCGTGCCTGATCGAGGCCGGCTGTAGGGTGCGTTAGGCTGAAGGCCGTAACGCACCGTGTCAGCAGTGGTTTTGCCCGCCCCGGTAAGCCGGAACAGCCGATTACAGCCTGATAATCTCTCCGCGCATGGGGGCGAGCAGCGCCAGCAGGCGATTCTGCGCCCGGATCGGGATGTGCTGGTATTCCATGACCTCCACCAGATCCTCCACCAGGGCATTGAAGCTTGCCTCGCTGATATTGCGGCCGGTATGCACCGTGACCATGTCGTCCCCGGAGTACACGCAGGGGCCGCCCGCGAGTTCGCAGATCTGCTCCGAGAGCGTGCGATGAAGCCGCCCTGGGTCGGCGTCGGCAAACTGATCGACAATGCGGCTGTCCTCGGAAATCCGGAATAGCAGGCCGTCCACCAGCGTCTCGATCCCCGTCATGCCGCCCAGGTCCTGATACAGGCTGTCATCCTGTGCCGGCTGACTCGCACAACCCACGAGTAGCGCCGCTGTCAGGCCGAGCCACAGGCCATGTCTGGTGATTGCCTTCATGCTGCATTTCCTCATCAGAACGTCCCCTGCACGCTGAGAAACAGGCCGCGCTGGTTCTCGATAGTGCCCACCGTGCCCAGGTCGACAATCGCTGCCGCCAGGCCCAGGTGCTTGGTGGGGAAGTAGGCGATGAACACATCCGCCCAGCGGGTTTCATCCAGGCCGAGGTTGTCCGGCTTGCTGCGATACTCAAGCCCCACCGCCGTGCGCTGGTCCAGCAGCACGGCCACGCTCAGCTCCGGCATCAGCTCGTGGCTGTTGCCCTCCGGTCCACCGAAACCGAGGATTCCCGTCTCGTTGGCGCGGGTCGCCCGCAACGTGCCGTTCACCAGCAGGTGGCGACCCCACAGTGCGCCCAGGAACAGCCGGCTGACGCTGATGTAGCCGTCGAAGTCCTTGTCGTTGCGGGCGCCTACCGCCTCGGGGATGTCGAAATCCCGGTTTCGCTTGTGCTGCACGCCGATGCTCACCTGGGGCAGCCGGTCGTAGATGAGGTCGCCCACCACGCGGTACTTGATCCCCAGGATATCCTGCTCGATCTGCTGGGTGCCGCCGAGCCCGAATGCGTCCTGCAAGGGGTTGCCGCTGTCGATGGTGAAGCTCTGGCGGGCAATGGAGAACTCCAGCCGATTATAGAGCGTGTAGTTGGCGGACAGGGTGCTCAGGGTGAAGTCCGGTGCGTTGGTGTGGGTGAGTGACACCGTGCCGCCCACCTGTTCGGCGGTGCCGTAGCCCGCGAGTACCGCCCAGGGCACCAGGCCGCCGCCGGCGGTGCCCTCGATCTGGGTCAGCCCACCCGTGGCCACCAGCCGGCCGCCGGCGCCAAAGGTCAGCCCTGGCAGCGCCAGCAGGGCCAGCAGGCAGACAAGCCGCCAGTGTGGTTTTCGTCGCATCATCCCCCCTTCAGGTGCATTGCCTGGCGTTGTCTATCGGCCGCACTGGCCCTGTCTCAAGCCCGGGTCGCTCCGCGCTGCAAGCCAGTCGCGCAGCGCATCGGCGTCGATGGGGCGGGAGATGCCATAGCCCTGGCCGGTCTCGCAGCCGATCTCCGCCAGCAGGGCTCCCGCGGCATCGGTCTCCAGACCCTCGGCAACCACGCTCAGCCCCAGCAGTCGGGCAAGCTGCACCGTGGTTCGCACGATGGCCTCGTCGGCAGCGTCGCCCGGCAGGCTCATGACGAAGCTGCGGTCGATTTTCAGCTCCTGCACCGGCAGGCGTTTCAACTGCGCCAGCGAGGAGTAGCCGGTGCCGAAATCATCAATGGCGAGGCTGATGCCCAGCCCCCGCAGCCGCTCTAGCTGCCGCGTAGCCTGGTCCGGGTCTTCCATGAACACGCTCTCCGTCACCTCCAGCGTGAGGCTGTCACCCGGTACATCGTGCCGTGCCAGGCAGTCCCGCACCGTGTCCAGCAAGGCCTGGTCGAGCAGATCCCGCGCCGACAGGTTGATGGACATGCGCAGCGGGTGGCCGTCATCCCGCAATCTGCGGCATTCGGCCAGGCCCTGATCAATGACGAGTTGGGTCAGCGCGTGAATGTGGCCCGATTGCTCCGCCAGCATGATGAATTCATCGGGCCGGATTTGCCCCAGCCTGGCATGCTGCCAGCGTGCCAGGGCCTCCACGCCCACCACCTGGCCGTCGGTCAGCGAAACCTGCGGCTGATACAGCAGATTAATCTCTCCATTGGCGATGGCAGGGCCGAGATCGTTCACCAGGCTCAGCCGCCGCAGGTGGGCCTCGTCCTCCCCGGCCTCGTAGATGGCCAGTTCCGTGTGCTGCAACCGCGCCCGTTCACGGGCGATCTCCGCCCGACGCAACAGGGTGTCCGCGCGCCCGGCGTCTTCCGGGTGGCACACCACGCCGGCCCGCAGGCTGAGCGGAATCTGCAGCTCCGGCAGGTCCACGGGACGGGAGAGTTGTTCCAGCAGCGCCTCGCCGTCCCGCTCCACGCGGCGAATGTTCCAGCCGGGCAGCACCAGCAGAAACTCGTTGCCGCCGGTCCGGGCCGCAAAGCCAGTGTCGCTGACCGTCGCTGCGAGCCTATCCGCCACCGCGCAGAGCATGCGGTCACCCATGGTGTAGCCCAGCGAGTCATTGACCTCGCCAAAGCGGTTGAGATCGATCAGCAGCACGGCGAAGGGCTGGCTGTTTTCGGTGGTGAGGGCATCGAGCCGTGCGCGGGCGAAGTTGCGGTTGGGCAGCCCGGTGAGTATGTCGTGGTCGGCCTGGTGCTGAATCTGCCGCTCACGCTCGGCGATGCCCGTCTGCATGCGGTTGAAGGCATCGGCCAGATCGCCGAATTCGTCATTGGACGGACGGGGCACGGTCTCGTTGTAGCGGCCGCCGGCGATACGGCTGGCAGCCTTGGCTAGCGCCATCACGGGCCGGCTCACCTGCCGCGCCATCAGCGACCCGGCGATCAGCGAGGCCAGCAGCAGGACACCGGCAATGGCCAGCAACTGGTTTCGCAGGGTGCGGTAGGGGGCAAGGACTTCGGTCTCCGACGCCTGCAGGTAGGCGGTGACGCTGGCGTCACCGCCGTCCAGCGGCACCCGTAGCGTAAACCAGCTCTCGCCACCCAGGTCCACCAGCCGTGCCCGGCCGTCTTCACTGCCCATGTCAGCCAGACCCTGCTGCATGGCTTCATGCAGGCGCGGGGGCAGGGTGGAGGCCAGCGCGGTCCCCTCACTGCGGCTGGTATGGAAGGTGACATCCAGCCCGGTGAGCTGCTTCAGCTCCAGCGCAAGATTCTCGTCCAGCTCAAAGCCCAGCGCCGTCCAGGCGATGGGTACCGGTGCCAGCACCGGCACCAGCACGAGTTGGACCGGCCTGCCTGCCACCTGCACCACACCAGTGGCAAAGGAGTCCTCCCGTGCTTGCTGGAGCAGATCCGGGAAGGGGAACTGCGCTTCCGCCAGGGATTCGTCCAGCGCCGTGATCAGGCTGCCGTCCAGTTCCAGGGCCATCGCAGCATCGGCCCCCACCCGGCCGCCGTGGTTACGCAGCGCCGAGCGGATGGTGTCGGCGTCGCCGGTGGCGACGGCCTCGCGAAAGCCGAAATCGCTGGTGAGTACGCTTGTGGTGGTGAGCAGCTCCTGGTTGCGGCTGGCCAGCAACTCGGCAAAGACCCGGCCACCCAGAGCCAGTTCATCCTGGGCCTGGCGGCTCAGGTTGGTGCCGGTGGTGCCGAGCACCGCGACGATGGTCACCAGCTGCGCGGCAGCCAGCAGACCGAGCATGAGGCCGAGCAGCCTGGTGCGGAATCGCCGAATGCGTAACAAGTCGCCCACCCTAGTCGTGACCGCGATGGCGCTGGAAGCGTTCTTCCAGCCCGCGCCGCCGCTGGTGTTGCAGACCTTCCGGCCCCGCCGGTGGCTCGTCCAGCACATCAAGTTCGACGACCAGATCCCCTACATCGGCCGCGACAACCTGGCGATGCACGGCCCCTTGCCGCTCCAGCACCGGATGCCAGATCACCAGCTCCGCATCGTCAGCGTCGGACGGCCGGGTCAGGCGATAGCCGCCATCGTCCCCGGCGGCGGCGAAATGGGCGGAGTCGAGCACCAGTATGTAACCCACCATGTGGTCGTGGATGTTGCAGCCGAGTACCACGGAGCCGGCGACATCGAAGAGCACCGGCTCCGCCGGGCGGCCGCTGTAGAGCGGCAGCTCGAAGCGCTTGGCCGGCGAGAACGAATACACGTGGTGCCGCACCTGATCACGGTTGGGGAAGTCCACCAGTGTGCCGCGCTGCACTGGCAGCACATGGGGCTGGTACTGCATGTCGCGATGGTCCATCTCGGCATGGGTTCCTGCGGTAGCCGTGCCGCTTTCCACATCGAAATAGGCCACTGCATGCTCAAGCGCCGCGCCGTCGCTGCCGATAATCTGTAAATGCAGGGTGCTGCCATGGGCGGCGACGCAGGCAGGCAGCAGCGCCGACAGCAGGGCGAGTCGTCGAAGCACCATCACGGCCCTCGTAGTGCGGTTATTTGCAAAAAGTAACACGCAGCGGGGCGGCGAACCGTCTAACGGCTCACAGTTGATGGCCGGCATCACGCTCGCAGGGCGACTTCAGGGGGCAATAGCGTGCGACAGTGTTACCGGATTTTTGTCACGCTCATCATCGCCGCCGGGCTGGCGCTACCGGCCCACGCCCAACAGGCCATGCGCGTCATGGCGGCGGGGGGGCTGGACCCGGTGCTGCATGATCTGGTGGCGCACTTTCAGCGCGACAACGGCAATGCGCGTGTCCGGATTGAATTCGGCGCCTCCGGCAAGCTCGCACGCCGGATTGCCGCCGGCATGCCGGCGGATGTCTACATCGCTGCGGATGCCGAGCATGCCCAGTGGCTGACCGACCAGGGCCTGGCCGCGGACATCGGTAACGTGATCGCCCTGGGCGAGCTGGCCTATTTTGTTCCGGCAGGTGCAGCGCTCCGGGCCAATGACGGCCTGTCGGCGCTGGCCCAGGCCATGGATGCGGGCCGTCTGGGCCGTTTCGTGATCGCGGACCCCGATCATGCACCCCATGGGCGTGCGGCCCGTGAGGCATTGCTGGAGGCTGGCGTATGGGCCGCCATCCAGCCCCATCTCGTTGTCGCAGATGACGCCGCCCAGGCCATGCGCTACGTCACCGGTGGTACCGCACGGGCCGGCCTGGTGCCGGCCCATCTCGCCCTGCGTCACCAGGAGCGGCGGCGGGGCATCGCCCTACTCATCGCCCCGGAAAGCCACGAGCCGCTGGAGTACCGGGTGCTGGTTATCAACGCTGACAGCGCGATGGCGACGGCCTTCGCCGAGTTTCTGCAGCAGCCGGAGGCTGCGGCGAGGTTGGCCGACTATGGTCTGCTGACGCCGGAGCCGGACTAATCTGTCTAGAGATCGCCTGCGGGGAGTTCAGGAAAGCGGCGGACGGGGCGAAATAGCACCTAACTGCATCAGCCGCGCCACACTAGCGAAGTGAATAACTCCTCTGTGCTTATGGACTTAGTTGATGTTGGCGAGTAGGCGTACCTTCAGTCGACCTTGTGGACTCTTTGTCCTGCAACGGCGCCGTGTGTTCACGGTAGAGTTCGGTGCCCAAGCGGATCAACCGAACCACCTCCAGAGGCTTCAGGGCCGCCCCCGCGACATGGTGAGTAACGGAGAACTGATTGCTCCGCGGGTTACCGTGGAATTCGAGCCAAAAACCCGACGCATGCAGCGCCTTACCCGCCAATACCGTCCATTCAGTCTCGATATCGCTCACTGTTCTTTGCCCTTCCAATGGACTCTCCTATCTCCAACTCAACGTAAGCTGCCACGTTAGCGCATCTGATACGACACTTGATGACACACTTCATTGGAGCCAATACGCATTCATGTGCGCCGATGACGAGCTGGTTTACTGAGCCAGGACTCGACGATGTCCTCAAACTGACCGAACACCGGCCGACCTACGTGGGGATTGTCAGTAGTTGGCCAAGCAATGGAGGCAGTCGGACAGGCGCGACCGACCCGTTGCAGAGATTCCCTTGGCATCCGCGTACGTCCGGCTTTGAGCGGGTGTCAAAGATGGACGTCAAATGACCGGTTGGTATCTCATCCTGTGTTCGCGATAACCTGCTGAGAAGATGATTACTTGTCTCGTCCGCCGCGTAGCTGGTCCGCTGCTATGAGGCCGGCAAGATGATTCAATCATCGTGCCGGCGATCCACTCACTGTTGTGTACCTCAGGAGCTATATGTGAAAACCCTGATGACCATTCTCATCTTGGTGGGGTTTTCTCTACCATCATTGAGCGCTGATGACGGAGCGAAGTCCCTACAGGAACTTCAAACAGAGGAGTTTCTGTTGGAGGGAAGCCTTTGTGGCGTCTCAGGAGGTTGTCCCCGGTTAGTCCGAGGGTGCTGATGGGTGTCTTACCTTTGAGACTACCGTGACGACGATGCCAGTTGTAGTCATGTAGGCAGCGCCGTAAGTGCTCAGAGCGTTCATTGGAACTGCTGTAGCAGTGCGCATACGCCCACTCGTGCAGCGCGGTCTGGATAAAGCGTTCAGCCTCCTAGCGCCGCAGGGGCTCTGGTCTCTCCAGCATCGACATCCGGTTCAGCCCATGACGCCGCAGAATCCGTGAGACCGGGGCGCGTGAGACGCCGACGCGCTCGGCGATGTGAGTCATTGTCCAACGCCGATGGCGCCACTCGATGGCAGTGGCCTCCACAGCATCAGAGGTACGCTGAGGCTGACGGCGGGGCCGTGAGGAGCGAGCGCAAAGCCCTGGAAAGCCCTCGCTCTCATAGCGTTTCACCCAGCGCCTGACGGTCTTCGGATCGACGCCATGGGCTTGCGCTACCGCCGATAGCTCCAATCGAGGGTAAGGACTCGATACACCATGGTCTCTCGACCCTTGGGCGTAACCACGGCATTCTGATGGACGTCCACGGGGTCATTCTCCTCTGGGTTGCTAGGTCCTCAAACTCAGCATCCCTCGGAGAGGCCCCATGGAAAACCCGGTGAGACATCACAGTTAGCCCACGGAAGAGAGTATTCAGCCGAACGTCCCACACAATGTTATTGGCCAGGAGTGACTAGCACATTCGAGCTTTACGCCAATCCCAAGCCTTTTGACATCGTTACCACAATCTAGAAATACGGAGCATGCGTAAATGCCCGGAGATTGCGCCTCAAGCGGGGCAACGTAACCGTGGGCCTGCGCAATTAGGGGGGTAGCTAATCTCGGCGACCGCGTGCACTGGCTGGCGATGTTAGGATTGCTTATGGGCTCCATGACGACACCCATCGAAAACGATAAGTCACGGATAACCGATTACTGCGAGGATTACCGTCGAACTTCGAGCCTAATAAGACTCTAAGCGTACAGTGCCCAGCCTTTCAAACATGTCTAGCCATCTTTGTTTTCGGTGAGAACTATTCCTCAGTTCAATGACCTTACCTCATCTCGAAACAATGCAAGTCGACAGTCTAGCGCGGGCGAAGTGAAGTTGTGCCCAACCGTTGAGCAGATAGCGAAAGGGTCAATTGCGACATTATTTGGTAGTGCCGGGCTTGGCCGAGATTAGTCATGGCAAAGTGCCAGCTGGGAGTTTCCTATTTCGCTTCTGCGAAGCGCGCATCCGGCAAGACAGGCGTTCCGTATTCAACCTAGGAAAACATGGCGGCATACTTGTCTTACGCCATGTGCCAGCCGTGGCTGACAATGATGGATTGACCGGTAAGGGCGTTGGTTGGGAAAGCGGCCAAGGCTACCGCCATCTCCGCCAGATCTTCCTGAGTGACGAATTCACCATTCACGGTGTGGCTCAGGAAGATGTTCTGGATCACTTCCTCTTCGGTAATCCCGTGGGTACGCGCCAGATCAGGTAGCTGACGTTCGAGCAACTCGGTCCGCACGAAGCCGGGGCAGATGGTATTAGCACGAACGCCATGGGCGGCTCCCTCCTTGGCAACTGTGCGGCAAAGGCCAAGGACGCCATGTTTTGCAACCACATAAGGTCCTTTCTGGACAGATGCCTCCTTGGAGTGGACCGAGCCCATGTATATTAGGCTGCCCCTGCCCTGTTGGTACATGTGGCGAAGCGAGGCGCGGGTGACAAGGAATGCGCCATCCAGATGCACTGAGAGCACCCGGTGCCAATCGGACAACTCCACCTCGTGGATAGGGGCCAGGTGTTGTATACCCGCATTCGGAATCGCCACGTCGAGCCGCTCCCAACGCTCGATCACCGAGTCGACGCCGGTGGCGACCGAAATTTCGTCGGTGACGTTCATCACCATAGTCATTGCTTCGCCGCCTGCGTCTTCGATTGCGTGTGCGGCTGTCTCCAGATCCTGCTCGTTGAGATCAGCCAAGGCGACTCGGGCGCCCTCCGCGGCAAATCGTTCGGCAATCGTTCGGCCGATGCCGCGGCCCGCGCCCGTGATTAGGGCGACACATCCGTCCAGTCGCATGGCTAGTTCTCTCTCCAGTCAGATTTCGGGGCGATGCTCTCACCGAGGCGATCAGGCGGCCTCGGTAACGTTACCCTCGAGGAGTCCGCGAATTCGCCGTTTCAGGGCCATCACCTCCGGGTCATCCTCAAGGCGCGGTCTAGGCGCATTGACCTTGATCTCTTCCTGAATGCGCCCTGGGCCCTTGGTCATGACGATGATTCTGTCCGAGAGGCGGATCGCCTCGTCGATGCTGTGGGTGACCAGAACGACCATCTTGCGCTCCGACTCCCAGATGCGCAGCATTTCGTTCTGCATCAGTTCCCGATTCTGGGCGTCCAGAGCGGCGAAGGGTTCGTCCATAAGTAGCACGTCCGGGTCCACCGCCAGGCCGCGGGCGACGGCGACACGCTGTTTCATGCCGCCGGAGAGCTGGTGCGGGTAGACATTCTCGAAGCCTTGGAGGCCGACCAATTCAATATGCTCCTTTATGATGTGATCGCGTTCACGCTTCGGAACCCCCTTCATTTCCAGGCCGAAGCCGATGTTCCGTTCGGCGGTCATCCAGGGGAAGAGTGCGTAGTCCTGGAAGACGACCGTCCGTCGCCAGTCTGGCCCACGGACCCTTGAATCGCCTACGTGGATCTCGCCCTGAGTTGGTTTCTCGAAGCCGGCAATCATCTTGAGCAGTGTGGTCTTGCCGCAGCCGCTGCTCCCCAGGATCGAGCAGAACTCGTCCTGGGTGACCCGGAACGACACGTCGTCCACGGCAAGCAGCGGGTCGGCGCCGGCGCGTGCTGGATAGAGCTTGGAAATATTGGACAGTGTCAGTGTGGTCATGTGCGCATGTTCCTTGAGTTAGTCATCGGCGCGTTGCTGAACCCAGGGCAGGAATATATCGCTCAGTGTTCGCACTACCAGGTCGATCAGCAGACCGATGATCCCGATCGTCAGCATGCCTACTGCAATGATGTCCGTGCGCAACAGGGTACGAGCGTCATTGATCAGGAAGCCGAGCCCGGAAGTGGCACCGACGATTTCGGCTGCGACCAAGGCCATCCAGCCGACTCCGATGCCGACGCGCATGCCCGTTACGATGTGCGGAAGGGCGGCGTTCAGGACCACTCGCAGCAGCACCTTCGCTTCGCTTGCACCGAGGCACCGCGCTGCGCGAATCAGGTTGGTCTCGATACTAGCGACGCCTGCGATGGTGTTGAGCAGCAGGGGGAAAAATATACCGAGGAAAATGATGAATTGGTTTTGCCCATCGCCAATGCCGAACCAGAGAATACTGAGCGGGATCCACGCCAGCGGCGGGATGGGCCGCAGGATCTCGATCAGCGGATTCATCTGTTCGTAAATAATGCGTGACCAGCCCACAGCTATGCCGATGGGGATGGCGATACTCGCATAGAGCAGCGCCACACCAACCCGTTTCAGGCTAGCGAGGGAGTGATCGAGCAACCGGCCAGATGAGATGAGATTCCAGGCGGCGGTCACGATCTCACTCGGTGCTGGCATTAGCAAGGCGGTATGGCCGGTCAACAAGTGTCCGGCTACCACTTCCCAAACCAATATGAGCGTGATAAGCAGGGTAAGGCGGCGTAGGAAGAGCAGGGTATTGATGACCCCCCGGAGCAGAGGGTTGCTCCGGGGGGCATTGCGGGTCGCATCCGTTATGCTCTGAGCCATGCCTGATCAGTCCTCTGGCGTGTAACGCGTGCCATCGAACTCCCAGGGCGCAACCAGATCCTGGGGCTCGGGCCAAGGCTGTGGATCAGTCAGAGTTGCCGAGGAGTCATATTCCGGGTAGGGCAGATCGCCGATTTCATGATCCCATCCTGCGGGGAGGAAAGGCGGCTGGTCTGGGACCTTCCAGCCCAACTTGTTGAAGGTCTCTTCCATGAAGGAAGCATCAAAGGCCGCTTCGTAGTCCGCGGCGGTAACCATGCTGTTGAGGCGGCCGCCCTCATATAACCACTTCGAGATGCGCTCGTTCTCTTTGGACCAGAACTCTGCGAACGGATAGGCAGCCGTGGGCTTGTAAAGGTTGTTGTGCATGGCAGTCTGCTGTGCCAGAAGCTCCCGATCCCAGGTCTCTAGTTCCGGCTGCTTCGCCAGCAGATCCACCGCCTGGTCGGGATTCAGTCGGATCCACAGCGAGGCCTCGATGAAGGCGTCAGTAATCGCCTGGACGACGTCTGGGACGTTGTCGATGAGTTCCTGACGGACGTACTGGTTCCCCTGGTAGAAGTTGTAGGAATAGATAGTGTCAACGACGCGTCCACGCTCATGGAATTCGGAGATGATGGTGGCTGCCGCGTCCCAAGGCACCACTGCGTCAAGCCCGCGCGGCATGGTCATCTGTTCGGGAAGGGACATGTTGCGCAACTGGACGTCTTTGCCGATCTCGACCCCGTGTACCGCTGCGGCCTGGACGAAGTAGAACTCTGCCGATGAGCCGGTGGCCAGGCCGACCACCGCCGGTCTGTCACGATTGGCGAAGTCCTCGAAGGACTCGATCTCAGAGTCGTTCGGCACAATTGTGGCGTGGAGCAAATTCGGCGTCAGTACACCGATGGTCTGAATCGGAACTCCGCGCTCCACCAACGACGTGAATGGGAAGTTGCCGCCGATGCCTACCTGGGCGCGGCCGCTAGCGATGACCTCGTTGATCTCTGGGCCAGTGCCAAAAGAGGTCAGATTCGCTTCGATGCCGCGCGCTTCTAGAAGTCCGCCGTGGACCATGACGACGTTAAGGGTGTTGGCACCCGACCAGGGCGCCTGATAAGCCATGCTGATTGGCCACCAGCCACGATCCTTCAGCCAATCAATGGATTCCTCCGAGATTTGCTCATAAGGCTGGGGCCAGCCCCAGTCGTTAAATTCCTGATCAGCTATGGCGAACGCCGACGCGAAAGCCAGCACTGCGCCGGCGGCACCAGCAAGGGTGGTATTGAATAACCGATTCACAGATTTACTCATAGTCTGCTCTCCTCCGTTTTTAGATTCCCTCGGCTGATCCATCCCAAGGTGGTTTCCGACTGCCGGACCTTCCCGAGTGGAGAACGCTGAGAGTTACTTTCTTATTTATCGATAGTAATTATTTCGAATAATGATAACACTCCTTATAGGTCGTGCAAGTTAGGAGCTATACGAGGGCTCGACCGCGCCGAAGCGGCGTGTCGGACGTGGAGGAGGCGAGCATGTGGATCTTGGGTGCGCTCGCCCTTCTTCCAGATCATCTTCGTCCTGGGAGATGATTCCTTCCCTTCAGTGAGCAGTTACGCCCGCAACGCGAGCATTGCCACGGCACCAGATGCGAACGTGCTGGTCACCGGGCAGCGCAACGGCAGTGGCATTAATGTCTACCGCTACGACCCGGACGCCCGAACCCTGGAGCGGGAGTGGGCATGGGAAGAGCCGCCGCGCCGGCGGTGGCCGTTTTGATGGTCTGGAGGCTGTGGTGAATGGTGTTGTAGTGCGTTACGCGCTTTGCGCTAACACACCCTACTAAAGGGCCGCGGTGGACGTTAATCGGAGGTTGGCGCTGGGTGAGGCCATTGAACGTGGGATCGCGCACCGCGCGCGACGCACCACACTGTCGCCAAAACCTTGCAGGGCTGACGGGCTGCGGCTAACCTCAATGGCACACCGTCAGACCCACCCGGCGACGTCAGATGCCAGACGCACAGAAACAGGCATCGACGGGCGGGACGACAATGGACAGTCAGAAATAATAATTAATTTGGGGGTAAGGCCTTGGACTCGCCGTTGCGATCTACGTTCGCTCGTGGGCTTTCGTTTGCCCGACCAATGCACCGTGGTTGCTATAGGCGACCGTCGTTTCGTCGTTGGCTTGGTGGTGGATGTCTGCTTCTCGCAACCGCGCTCCCTGCGGTCGGGCATGCGTCCGCCGATCTCAGATTCTCGCCGGCCCCTCAAACGTCAATAGCGTCAGGTACTACAACTTACAGCGCCACGGTTGCACTCATCGCGAATACTCAGATCGAGTTGGCGGAAGCTTGCCAGTTGACCGCGAGTGTCGTTGCGGTGCCCGTAGACACCGAGCTTGCTCAGATCGAAGACGTTAACTTGAGCGTGGCGGCTGGTAGCTACGGGCTAGGCGAGACCATGGATGATGGCACTGCCATCTTCCAGCTCGGCCCCGAATTTGAAGATGTCGGCATCTTCGAGGTCAACATCAGCGGGGCCGGAGGGACCTGCTTCCCCAACGGATCTCCGACGTTCGATATCGTCGTGAACAACGATCCCGTGACCGTGGAGTTCTTCGAACAGCCAGATTCACCACCGCAAGGCCCAAATAGCATCAACATCGCCAACGCGTCCGCCGGCGAGACCGTGACGCGGGAATTCACCGTCTCCAGCGATAACCCGCCGATTTTCCTTGAGTCTGACATCGGCTTTGTCACCCCCTCAGCGATCGAGGCGGCAAGTGGTGTAGCCACGTTTAGCTTTGATGTGCCTGCGGAGGCAGAGGATGGTGACAGCTTCAGTGGCGGCATTCTCGTGTTCGATGGCGGAAACAGCGAAGGCATCGAGATCCCCGTCACGATTACGGTGGGCCAGCAAAACCTCTCCGAACAGGAAGGTCTCACGCCGCGGCAGCGTAGTGTTGCGCGCTCACTGGACGCTGCCTGTGGCGCTCTTCGCGAAATTCCCGAGGAAGAGCGCACCAGTCGCCAGAACGACCTCATCGCCACCTGTGATCGCGCCGCCGAGTCCGGTACCCCCGGCGCCATCTATGACGGCCTTGCCCCGGAGGAAGTCGCCGCTCAGGGCCGCGCCTCCATGCAGACCATGCGCCAGCAATTGCAGAACGTGGGCTCACGCATCACCGAGCTGCGTGCCGGCGCCACGGGCTTCAGCGCCCGGGGCTTCAACGTGGCGCTGGATGGCGAACGCCTGCCGGTTAACCTGTTCACCAACGCGCTGGGCGCGGGCGCCAGTGACGATATCCTCGCCTTCAGCAACTTCGGCTTTTTCGTCAACGGCTCGGCGGCCTTCGGCAATCGCCAGCAAACCGACAACGAGCAGGGGTTCCGCAGCCGCACGCTCGGGCTCACCGCCGGGCTCGACTACCGCTTCTCGCCACAGACCATCGGCGGCGTGGCGCTGGGCTACACCCGCACCGATACCGATCTGCGCAACAACGCCGGTGGTGTCGATGTGGACGGCTACAGCCTGTCGCTCTACGGCACGCACTTCCTGCCCCGGTCGTTCTACGTCGATGGCATCGTTACCGTGGGCCGCAACCGCTACGACACCGTACGGACCGTGTTCAGCGGGCCCGATGGCCAGAGTGCAAAGGCACGGCCCGACGGCATGGAATACGCCGTTGGCCTCAATGCGGGCTACGACCTGAGCGACGGCCCCTGGACCGTGGGTTTCCAGACCAGTCTGGATTACGTCCGTGTGGAGATCGACAGCTACCGCGAGCGCGCCACCAATTCCAACAACCCCGGCGCTGGTTCCCTGTTGCGCATCGACAGCCAGACGATCGAGTCGAAAACCGCAGAAGTCGCGGTGCAGCTGTCCTATGCCGAAAACTATCCCTGGGGTGTGATGGTGTACTCCACGCGCTGGGGTCTGGAGCGGGAGTTCAGCGACGACAGCCGCCGCATCAATGCCCGCTTCATCGAGGACCCCACCAATACCCGCTTCTCGCTGCGCACCGATGACCCGGACCGCACCTACATGAACATCGGCGGCGGGCTCACCGCGCAGTTCGCCCGCGGCCGCGCGGCCTACCTGTTCCTGGAGAGCGTGGAGGGCCGCAGCGGGTACAGCCTCTATACCGTCGATGTCGGCTTCAGGATGGAGTTCTGAGCGTCTCGACAAGGATCGGGCGTGGGTTGCGGTGCGTTACGCGCTGCGCGCTAACAGCACCCTACAGCGGGCACGGCTCACCTAGCGGTGCGCTACGCGCTGCGCGTTAACGCACCCTACGGTGGGCACGGCCCGACCGGGCTTATCGAGGGAGGTCGAAGAAGCCGTGTTCTACGGGGGTGCGGGTCTGGATCGAGACGACCTCCTGCTGGACGGTGCCGCGCTCGTCGACGGTGCGCATGGGCAGGCCTAGTTCCGGGTAGTTGGCCATGGCGGTTTGCTGGGCGGCTTCGCAGGCCCCCAGGTCTTCGCCGGCGCGGCGGGAGGCGAGCCGTTGGCGCTGGTTGAATTCGCTCATGGTTCGCAGGTAGTCGGCTGCTGCTGCGCGCTCCATCGCGTCTCGGGATAGATACACATAGCCGCAGGTGCGGCGATTCCCCAGCATACGGTAGCGCTCGGTGTTGTAGCCGGCGATGCGCGGGCCGCTGCCTGTGTGCTCAAGCGATGTGGCGTAGTTGTTGTTGGCGGGCGCATCGGCGGGCAGTTGCGGCAAGTCCGCGGCGAGGTTCATTGCGTCGCGCCGCGTCGGGAAGACGGCATAGAACCGTTCGAAGCGGGTGTTCAGCAGCAGATAGGAGTCGCCGCTGCCCTGCACCCGTACCCGGCTGCCGTCGATCCAGGTGCGGGTCATGGCGCCGTCGCGTTCCGCGATGGTGATCAGCGAGACGGCGTGAGACACTGCCGGCGCGGCGATCAGAGCGACCAGCAGGCAGGCGTAGAGGGTGGTCTGTCGCATTGTGGCGGTTCCGTTAAGTGCGTTGGCACTGAAGACGGCGGCCAGTATGCTTGAAGCCGCGCAGTCTGAAAATGGTCGACTGCTTCTTGCCGCCGGCGCCTTGCCGGCCCGTTGCCGGGCCGCCTGTGGGCCACCGCAGGAGACGGATAAATACGCATGTTTCTGGAGAGAAACCCCCGCTTTGTCAGCCGCCTTACCCGGGACACCATGGCGATGATTCTCGCCGGTGGCCGGGGTGGGCGCCTTGCCAACCTCACGGATTGGCGCACCAAGCCCGCGGTGCCGTTTGGCGGCAAGTTCCGCCTTATCGACTTTCCGCTGTCCAATTGCATCAACTCCGGTATTCGCCGCATTCAGGTGCTGACCCAGTACAAGGCCCATTCCCTGATTCAACATGTGCAGCGGGGCTGGGGCTTTCTGCGTGGCGAGTTCGGTGAGTTTGTCGAACTTGTGCCGGCGCAGCAGCGGCTGGATCAGCCGTTGTGGTACGCGGGCACGGCGGATGCCGTGTATCAGAGCATCGATATCATTCAGGCCCATGCCCCGGAGTACGTACTCGTTCTGGCGGGTGACCACGTCTACAAGATGGACTACGGCACCATGATCGCCCGGCATGTGGAGTCCGGCGCGGACATGACGGTGGGTTGCGTGGAGATGGAGCGCGACCGCGCCCGGGCCTTCGGCGTGATGCGGGTGAACGAGGAGGGCGTCGTCCAGTCGTTCAGCGAGAAACCGGACGACCCACCCGCCATCCCCGGTGATCCGGAGCGTGCGCTGGTTTCCATGGGCATCTACGTGTTCAACCGCGAGTATCTGTTTCGTGTGCTGCGGCATGACGCCGAACGGCAAGACTCCTCGCGAGACTTCGGCCGCGACGTGATTCCGGAGGCCATTCGCAGCGCGCGGGTGGCGGCCTACCTGTTCCGGGATCCGCAGACCAACGAACAACCCTATTGGCGCGATGTGGGCACGGTGGACGCTTTCTACGAGGCAAACCAGGAATTGATCGGCGCCTCACCCGAGTTGGATATCTACGACGAGGAATGGCCGATCTGGACTTATCAGGCGCAGCTGCCACCGGCAAAATTCATTAACGTGCCGGTATCTGGTGAGAACCTGCCGGGTATGGCGGTGGATTCCATGGTCTCCGGCGGCGATATCATCGCCGGATCCCTGGTCCGCCATTCGTTGTTGTTTTCCCAGGTGCACGTGCGGCCCAACTCTCTGGTGGAGGATTCCGTCATTCTCCCGGCGGTCACGGTGGGGCAGGGGGCGCGTATCCGCCACGCGGTGATCGATGAGGGCTGCGATATCCCCAACGGCATGGTCATTGGCCACGATCCCGAGCAGGACCGGCGGCGCTTTCATGTCTCGCCGGGCGGGGTGGTGCTGGTGACCCCGGAGATGCTTGGCCAGGAAGTCGACCATGTCCGCTGACCCGGCCCGATGCACGGCCTGCCGGCTTTGTGAAACGCGCACGCAGGTGGTCTTGCCGGATGGTGCTGCAGGGGGGCTTCTGGCGGTGGGTGAGGCCCCGGGCCGGGATGAGGACCTGCAAGGCGTGGGTTTTGTCGGCCGGGCCGGCCGCACGCTGGATGGCGTTCTGCTGGAACTGGGCCTTCACCGGGCCGATTACGCCCGCACGAACGTGGTGCGCTGTCGACCTCCGGAGAATCGCAAGCCCCGCCGCGATGAAGTCCAGGCCTGCAGCGGTTGGCTGCAGGGCGCCGTTAACGCGCTGCAGCCCCGCGTGATTCTGGCCGTTGGGCAATCGGCTGCCGAGCAGTTGCTCACGCTTCCACGGCAACCCTATCTCGAGTTCGTGGTGGCGACCCTGCAGGGTAGTGAGCCGCTGCAGCGCTACGGTGGCGTATCCGTTGTGCCCATGCCCCATACCTCGCCACTGGCCTGGAACCGCCGTCGCGCCGATGGCACCGCGCTGCGCGATATCGGCGCCCGTGCCGCCGCGCAGGCCGTGTCGGTGCTGGCAGCGGCGGGCGCACCGGCGCGCCGTTGACCTGCGTCAATTTGTCGCTCCACCCGGTCAGGCATCATTGTGCAAGCCTAGGAAACCAATGGGTTGGGACAGCGCATGATGAGTCAGCAAGCGGCAGAATTCAGCAAAACGCTGGGCCGCCGGGTAAGGATGATCCGCGGTAACGAATTACTCACCCGCCGGGAGCTTGCGGAACGCTCCGGGGTGTCTGAGCGCTACCTCGCCTCGCTCGAGACAGGGCAGGCCAATCCGTCACTGGCAATTCTGTTTCGTCTTGCCGGCGCGCTTGAATTGCCGATCGAGAAGCTCCTGTGTCCCTCGGTTGCCGAAGTCCCCGCACGAAGCAGCCAGCCAGAGATCACGCATCACCGACATCACCCCATCGGGTGACCGCTGCCGGCAGCCAGCCGGAGCGAACTATGGTATAACCTCGCACCGAGTCGTCACCGGCCGCTCTGGCCGGTGACCCCTCCAAGCCGCATGCGCCGGCCCCCTGGACGGTGCACAGCCGACCAAAGAGGTGCGCGATGACCACCATCCGCCAGGACGACCTGATCCAGAGCGTTGCCGACGCCCTGCAGTACATCTCCTACTATCACCCGGCTGACTTCGTGCGCGCGGTCAGCGAAGCCTACGAGCGTGAGGAATCCAGCGCCGCCAAGGACGCCATGGCCCAGATTCTGATCAACTCCCGTATGTGCGCGGAGGGGCGGCGCCCCATCTGCCAGGACACGGGTATCGTCACGGTGTTTCTGAAGGTGGGCATGGATGTGCGCTGGGACGCCGACATGGGCGTGGAGGACATGGTCAACGAGGGGGTGCGTCGTGCCTACAAGAACGAGGACAATGTCCTTCGCGCCTCGGTGCTGGAAGACCCCGCCGGCCGGCGTCGCAATTCCGGCGACAACACCCCTGCGGTAATCCACATGCAACTCGTGCCCGGCGACAAGGTCGAGGTGGAGCTTGCCGCCAAGGGCGGTGGATCAGAGGCCAAGGCCAAGTTCGCCATGCTCAATCCCTCTGACAGTATTGTCGACTGGGTTTTGAAGACGGTGCCCACCATGGGCGCTGGCTGG
Organism: Natronocella acetinitrilica; assembly: GCF_024170285.1. Classification (NCBI taxonomy): domain Bacteria; kingdom Pseudomonadati; phylum Pseudomonadota; class Gammaproteobacteria; order Chromatiales; family Ectothiorhodospiraceae; genus Natronocella; species Natronocella acetinitrilica. Next base: position 84,234 of record NZ_JALJXV010000002.1, on the reverse strand, counting down.
TGCCCGCCGGGCATACTGGGCATCGGCATCGGTGGCACGGCGGAAAAGTCCATGGTGCTGGCCAAGCAGGCCTGCATGGAGTCCATCGATATTCACGAGTTGCAGGCCCGTGGGCCGAGCAACCGCGCAGAAGAACTGCGCCTCGAACTCTTCGAGAAGGTGAATCAGCTTGGTATCGGCGCCCAGGGCCTGGGCGGGCTGACCACCGTGCTGGACGTCAAGGTGCTGGATTACCCCACCCACGCTGCCAACCTGCCTGTGGCCATGATCCCCAACTGCGCCGCCACCCGGCATGCCCATTTCGTGCTGGATGGGTCCGGCCCCGTGGCGCTGGATCCGCCGTCCCTGGACGACTGGCCTGAGGTGACCTGGGCGGCTGGCGACACTGCGCGGCGGGTCAATCTCGACACCGTCACGCCGGAGGAAGTGGCGTCGTGGAAGCCGGGTGAGACGCTTCTGCTCTCCGGCAAGATGCTCACCGGCCGCGATGCCGCCCACAAGCGTATTGCCGACATGTTCGCCCGCGGCGAGGCATTGCCGGAAGGTGTCGATTTCCACAACCGCTTCATCTATTACGTCGGGCCTGTGGACCCGGTGCGCGATGAGGTTGTGGGGCCGGCAGGGCCGACAACGGCCACCCGCATGGACAAGTTCACCGACATGATGCTCGACAAGACCGGCCTGCTCGGCATGATCGGCAAGGCCGAGCGTGGCCCGGCCACCGTGGAGTCCATCCGCAAGCACAAGGCGGTGTATCTCATGGCGGTAGGCGGTGCCGCCTACCTGGTGTCGAAGGCCATCCGCAAGTCGCGGGTTGTGGCCTTCGAGGATCTGGGCATGGAGGCAATCCACGAGTTCGAAGTCGAGGATATGCCGGTCACCGTGGCGGTGGACAGTGCGGGTGAATCCGTCCATGAGGCGGGCCCGCGCATCTGGCGGGAGAAGATCGGCAAGATCCCCGTGGTGACCGAGCCCGCCTAGGCGTGCTACTCAGACCACCCCCTGCTCTGGCGGGTGGTCCTCTCTTCAGGCGGCTTCCCGATCCGCTATTTCGTGAATGCGCTCCACCATGGCGAAGAAGCCGTTGCGGCGGTTGGGCGTGAGCTGCTGCTCCAGGCCGAGCTTGGTGAACAGTGCTTCGATATCCGTTTGCCGGATTTCCTCCGGCGTGCGGCCCGAATAGGCCATCAGGATCACCGCAATCAGCCCCTTGACGATAAAGGCATCGCTGTCCGCCTGGAAGCGAATACGCGGCGCAGCGCCGTCCTCGGTATCGTGGACCAACCAGACATTGCTGGTGCAACCCTCGACCCGGTTTTCCTCGATCCGCGCCTCCTCGGGAAACTCCGGCAGTTCGCGGCCCATATCGATGAGCAGGCGGTAACGATCCTCCCAGTTATCCAGGAATTCGAAACTCTCGACCAGGTCATCAATGGTCATGGGGGTTCTCCAGGCGAATTTCGGTCACCAAAGGTAACATATCGGCCCCGTTACCGGGACGCTGGGCCTGCCTCCGGGCTATGGCATAATCTCGCAACGTTCACCTCATACCGGGAGACCACATGCTCGTTGTCGAGTTCTATGGCGTGCTGCAACAGGCTGCAGGCGGCAAGCGACTGGAGTTGTCGGGCGTTGAGCCCGGCTGCACGGTAGGCGATGCGCTGGAGCATCTGCGCCAGGAGGTGCCGGCGCTGGAACCCCACCTGCCACGCCTTGCCTGCGCCCAGGGGGATCGCCTCGTGCGCCGTAACCAGGCCATCGACACTGACAAGCCGCTGGTGCTGCTGCCGCCGGTCAGCGGCGGCAGCCACGGCCTGCGGGAGGAAGCACCATGAGCCGAATCACCGAAGCGTCCCTTGATCTCGATGCACTGATGCAGGAGACCGAAAACGATACCTGCGGTGCCATGGTGGTTTTCTCCGGCACCGTGCGCAATCACCACGGTGGCCGTGGCGTTGCCGGGATGAGTTACTCCGCCTACGGGCCCATGGCCGAGAAGGTTCTCGAGGACCTGGAACAGGAAACCCGGGACAAGTTCGGCGTGCAGGAGTGCCGCATCGTGCACCGCACCGGCAAACTCGAAATCGGTGAATCCAGTGTGCTGGTGGTGGTTCGGGCGCACCACCGTGGCGATGCCTTCGATGCGGCGCGGTATGCCATCGATACCCTAAAGGTCCGGTTACCGGTGTGGAAGGAAGACTTCTACACCGACGGCAGCACCGCCTTCCAGGATGGGGTGCCGCTTGAGACGGCACAGGAGAAAGACTGATCCATGAGCGAACGGCAACCTGACGACAACGGATTCCTGGCCCTGCCCATCGCGGTGCTCACCGTCTCCGACAGCCGCACCGAGGCGGACGACAAATCCGGTGATCTGCTGGTGGAGCGCCTGCGCAAGGCTGGCCATGAGCTGGTGGAGAAGCGCATCGTCCCCGACGATATCTACCAGGTGCGGGCGGAAGTGTCCCGCTGGATCGCCGATGAATCGGTGCGGGTGGTGATTTCCACCGGCGGCACCGGCATTACCGGCCGCGACACCACACCCGAGGCGGTGCGCCCCCTGCTTGACGCGGAGGTGGAGGGATTTGGCGAACTGTTCCGGTATCTCTCGTTCCAGGACATCGGCAGCTCCACGGTGCAATCCCGGGCTGTGGGTGGTGTTGCCAACGGCACGCTGGTGTTCTGCCTGCCGGGTTCGTCCGGCGCCTGCCGGACGGCTTGGGATGGCATCCTGCAACCGCAGCTCGACCTGCGCACCAAACCCTGCAATTTCGTCTCGCTGATCCCGCGAATGCGCGAGCGCTGATCAGGCGGTTGCCGGTTTCGGCAATGCCTTGTCTGAGATCGGCAGATGCAGGGCCGTGGCCAGCACGCCGAGTACAACCGCCAGTATCCACACCATGTCGTAGCTGCCGGCGATCTCGAAGATCCAGCCGCCCAGCCAGGCGCCGGAGAAGCTGCCGAGTTGGTGGCTCAGGAACACGATGCCGAACAGGCTGCTGAGATAGCGTGGGCCGAATATCTGCGCTACAAGGCCGCTGGTGAGCGGCACCGTGCCGAGCCACAGAAAGCCGATTGCCGCACTGAAGATCAGCGTGCTGGCGGTTGTGAGCGGTGTCAGCAGAAACGCGATGATCACCACCACCCGCCCGGCGTAGAGCGCACTCAACAGCTTGGGCTTGGGCAGGCGGTCGCCAAGCCCGCCGAAGGTGAGCGAGCCGATCATGTTGAACAGCCCCACCAGCGCCAGTGCGGCGGCACCCACGCTGGCATCCAGGCCACCGCAGGCGGCGACGAGACGGCTACCGTAACGGTCCGCCAGCATGCCAACCCCGGGCTGGGACAGCCCCCACAGGAGGTTCTGCAGGGCGATGGCGAGGCCGAACATCTCGCGGCCACCTCCCAATTCGCCGGTGACCGAGGGCATGAACAGCCCAAAGGCCTGACGCATGCCCATGCCCAGCGCAACGATGCATGCGGCGGCTGCGATAACCAGCAGGATGTCGGGGCGGAGCAGGCTGTCGTCGGGCTGCCGGCGGGATGTGTAGGGGTGCAACGCTATGGCCTCGTCGATGGCGGGGCGACAGTCTAGCCGCGGATTTCCGCAACCGCCAGTGATGGCGAACCCATTGGGGTGTGGCTTGCACCGTCTTCGCTGCCGCCTATGCTTGGCGTACCGAAGCCAGTGATGTCACGTCTCCGGCCTCGGCCACACTTTCGGATGGATTCGAACCTTTGAGGAGAAAGTCATGAGAACCTTGACCGCAGGCGTTGCATGTCTGCTTGCCCTGATTCCCCTGTCCCTTGCCAGCGCAGCGACGGATGAGCATGTGTCGGCACGGGCGACTGCCAACCTGATCGATAATGAAGGGCAGGAGATCGGCCAGGTGGTTATTCGACAGGGGCCGAATGGCACGCTGTTCAATCTGGAACTGGAAGGCCTGCCCCCGGGGCCCAAGGCCATTCACATCCACAGCGTCGGCACCTGTGATGATCACGATCACGGCTTTCAGGACTCCGGTGGTCATCTCAACCCCGAGGGGCGCACCCACGGCCTGATGAATCCGGATGGCCCCGATGCGGGTGACTTCACCAACTTCTACGTTCATGACAACGGCTACGCCTGGGCCGAGTTGTTCAACGAACGCGCCAGCCTGGACGGCAGTTTCGGTGCGCAGATGCTGGATGACGATGGTGCAGCGCTGGTGATTCACGAGAATCCGGACGACCACGTGACCCAGCCCATTGGCGGGGCAGGGGCCCGGATTGCCTGCGGTGTGATCGTGTCCGACTGAAGGGCCCGATAGGGCGGGTGTGTGGCACCATTCACACACGCCCGTCTGTTTCTTCTCGCAAGAGCCGGTCGCTCGGCATGGGCCATGGCAGCAGCCGTTCCACCATGGCCGCCAGTGTCAGTACCGAGCGGTCGGCAAGCCGTGGCCCGATGATCTGCAGGCCCACCGGTAGCCCGCCATCCGTCATCCCGCAAGGCACGGACGCGGCGGGATGCCCCGTAAGGTTCACGGGGTAAGTCAGGAACCAGCCGATCAACGGATTAACCGGCTGACGGTTGATCAAGGTTGGGGGGGCTCCGTCCAGGGGGAACGCCGCAACCGCGGTGGTTGGGGTCAACAGCAGGTCATACGCATCGAACACCGAACGAAATACTTGCCAGACCCGCTCGCGCTCGCGGTTTGCCCGGGCAAGATCGTTCGCGCCCAGTTCACGCCCCTCTGCGATAAGTTGCCGGACCCGAGGCTCCAGAAGGGCCAGTTCGTCCGAGGACAGATGCCCGTACTGTGCGACACTCTTCAAGCGCCAGAAGGTCATGAAGCTGTCTTCCACGCTTGCATCAAGCGGTACCGACACCTCCTCGATCCGACAACCAGCCTTCTCCAGGTGGGCAAGCGCGTCCGTACATCGGGACGCCACCTCGCTCTCAATCGGGAAGTAGCCAAGGTCCGGGCTGTAGGCAATGCGCAGGGGCGGCTCTGACTCTTCCACGATATCCCAGACCAGGCCGTCGTCCGGGACAGAGAAAGGATGCCCTGCAAAGAACCCGGCCATCACCTTCAGCATGAGGCAACAATCGGCGACCGAACGCGACAGCGCTCCATTGTGGAAAAACGGAGAATGGCTCGAGAACGGCGTCGCGACATCCGGCACACGCCCGAAGCTCGGTTTCATGCCGACACAGCCACAGAGGGCCGCCGGAATCCGGATAGAGCCGGCCCCATCGCTACCTTCCGCCAGTGGCACCATGCCTGCCACCACCGCCGCGCTTGAACCGCCACTGGAACCCCCGGCGACAAGATCGGGCCGCCATGGGTTGCGTGTCGGCCCGAACAGCTGGTTGTCGGTCACACCCTTGTGGCCAAATTCCGGTGTGTTGGTCTTGCCCACCACGATGGCGCCCTGCTGGCGCAGACGCCGCACGATTTCAGCGTCTGCCTCCGGCACGTGGTTCGCAAACAGTCGCGAGCCTCGTGTCGTGCGAATACCTCGCGTCGGCGTCAAGTCCTTGAGCCCGATAGGGACACCGGCGAGCAAGCCGGCGTGTTCCCCGGCGGCAAGTCGCTGATCCAGATCATGTGCTGCTGCCAGTGCCGACTCGTGGGTCACCGTGCAGAAGGCGTTAATGCGTGGATTCAGCGTATCGATACGTTCCAGATGCGCGGTTACGACCTCGGTGGCTGAGAGTTCACCGCGACGTACCCAACCTGCAAGCTCCAGCGCGGAGGCTCGGGTCAGAACCTTCATGGGTGATCCCATGGCACCCTCCGTTGGGTATGGCTTCGGTTATCCCTGTATAACCGACAGCGATGTGTATAGCAGATAGGCGTCAGTGACCATCAGAATCACGTAGGTCGCCATGCGGGAGAGAGCCTGACTCACCATATGGAACAGGCGCTCTCCCAACCACGTACCGAACAGGGTAACGGGCACCAGGGCTAGCGCGGTCCACCAGATAGTGGCGTTGGTGGAGCCGAACAGGATCTGCAGGAAGAGGGCGAGGGAGTAGATATAGAGAACGCAACCGAGCGATGTCCCCCGCAACAGTGACTTTTCGAGGCGCGAGCCAGCGAAGTACAGCAGGATAGGCGGCCCGGGCATCCCGATGGCGGCCGTGAGCATCCCCGAGGCGCCGCCGGCCACCCGGTCGCGACGATCGGTCTTGCGCACAGTGACGTTCAGAATCAGCAGTGCAGTGAGCACAAGGATAACAGGAGAAATGGCGTGGCAAGCACGGAAAAGCCGAACCCGGTGCAGGCCTGCAGAATCGATGCTGCCAGCACGATAAAGGCGGAACCGGCGAATTCCACGTTCTTGGTGCCTCATTGGTCTGAATGAACTGACGGATCCCGCCCCTTGAGCCCCGCCAGCAAAGCGTTTGGCAGAAGATGACTGCAGGGGCGTCCTCCGAAAATGGCTTGCTGCAGCGCACCATTTCCAGTATATTGCGTTGCATCAAACGGGGGAACCAACCGATGAAACCCACTTTCCAACTGAATTGTGACTCTGAAACCAAAGCCCGCGACACGGCGCATACCCTCGCAAGGATGCCTGGCATGGAATCCATCGCCGTTGCCCATAACGGTCGCGTCGTCGAGATGCACGTCGCGAATGCCGCGTTGGCGGGCATCTTCAGTCTCTTTAGTGCGGTCTCCAGCCTGATCTTACGCCAGGCTCGCCGACTGCAGGCCAACATGGACAAGCGGGATACCGCCATTGACGACGATTCCGCCGTCTCCCGCTGAGACTCGCCAAGTTTACCCGAATGATGGGGCCATGCCGCGTTGAGGCATGGCCCCATTTCGTTTTACGGCGCCCTTCACCGCAACAGAAACAGGGAGAGCTCCGGCACGAAGGCCAGCAACAGGACAACCGCTAGCATGGCCAGCACGAAGGGCACGGCCTTCGCCGCAATGGAGAGCACCGGCTGCCCAGTGATACCGGAGATCACGAACAGATTCAGACCCAGCGGCGGCGTGATAAAGCCGATTCCGAGGGACGTGATCATGAAGATACAGAAATGGATGTCATTCATGCCGATGGATTGGGCCAGTGGCAACATGATGGGGGCCAGAATCACAATGTTCGGCGTAGTTTCCATAACGCAGCCGGCAAGAATGAACACGCCCAGCATCATCAGAATGATAAGCGTGGGGTTTTCAGTGAGGGCATTGACCGAGGCGATGAGGCTCTGGGGCACGTCGTTGATTGCCAATACCTGCGCCAGCGGCAGGGCTACAGCAATAATCGGCACGATCACACCACACACTTTGGCCGAACCTTCGAGTGTGCCCGGAAAGTCCCGCAGCCGGAAAGTGCCCTGGAACAGGCCGACGGCTATCGTGGTGACCACGGCGACCGCCGCCGCCTCCGTGGGCGTGAAGATGCCGGAATAGATTCCACCGAAAATGATGATAGGGATCAGCAGGGCATAACGCCCGTCCCACACGGCGGCAAGCCACTCGCGAAAGACGAATCGCCGGCGCGCATGCTCGTAGCCGTTGATCCGATTCATGATCGCATTGGTGATCATGATGGACGCCATGATCAGCACACCGGGTACGGCAGCTGCCAGAAATAACGTGGACGTTGATATCCCGAGCACCATGCCGATGATGATGTAGGCAATGGAGGGTGGTATGAGAATGCCGGTACAGGCACCCGAAGCCACCAGGGCACAGGCGTAAGCCGGAGAGTATCCGCTGTCGATCAGGCGACTGATGGTGATGCGCCCCACCGCTGCCGCCCCTGCGGCGTCTGAGCCGGAGATGCAGGCAAAGAAACCGCAGCCCAGGACGGTTGATGTTCCTAGCCCCGATCGCACACTGCCCATGGTCGCTTCTGCGATGTTCAGCAACTTCACGGAGAGGCCCGTGCGCACCAGCACATCCCCGGTGAGCACGAACAGGGGAATCGCAATCAGGGCAAATGCGTCCAGACCATGGAACACCGATTCGCCGATCAGGCCCAGGGGAAGTGCGCCGGTCAGCCACAGGATGATCACGGCGGTCAGCCCCAGCGATGCCCATACGGGCACCGCCAAGGCGAACAGCAGCGCCATGAGCAACAAGGGGCCGAGTATCTCCCAGCCCAGTTCCGTGGCGCCGAAGGCCTCCGGTATATACATGCGTCCGCCCCCTCAGTCGAACAGCTTCCGGCCCGCACGGGGTGCGCGACCCGCCCGCAGGTCCGAAAGATCGAAATAGATCGACTGCGCTACGCGCAGCATTAGCAGCGCGAAGCCGAACGGAATCGCGAACAGCACCCAGGCGCGCATGACCCGAAGCCCTTCGGTGACGGACCCGAACTGGATCGCACTCAGGAACGGATGCAGGGAGAGATAGAAGATCAATGCAGCGAGGGCTCCCACCAGCAGGTCACCCAGCAGGGATATCGCGGCCCGCGCCCGGGGAGGCAGAAACGTCAGCAGCACATCGATTCGTATATGGGCACGATCCCGGACAGCAGCCGCCGCCCCGATCCACACCAGGTAAATGAATGCATAGCGTGCCGTCTCCTCGCCCCAGATCGACGAATAGTCCAGCACGAAACGACGAACCACCTCGATGAAGATCACCGCGACTACGTAGATGTAGAGCACCAGCAACAGCCAGCGCTCGCCGTCCCTGTCGATCAGGGTCAAGAGCTTCCTCATGCGTTCTTCCGGAAGTTGGCAGTGATCATGACACCGGCCCGTCGGACCGGTGTCGCCATCGACGATCAGACGTCGTGCACGTAGAACCGCCCTCGCTCCTGGGCGGCCTCCGCCATGCGGTCAAATGCGGCGAGTGACCCGGCCAGATCTTCCTTGATGGAATTCCATTCGGGGCGCTGGGCGCCGCAAGCCTCGACCCATTGCGCCAACTCATCGTCGGTTGGGGTGTAAAACTGCACGCCGGCCTCTGCCATCTCGGCCATCGCATAAGCGCGTGAGGCTGGCACCTGCGCAAGGTTCTGCTGGAATGTGATCTCGCTGGCAAAGTCGATCTGCTCCTGAACCTCCGATGGCAGCCCGCGGAACCAGGACAGATTGCAGGAATACACCTGAGAATCGGGCACCGGCTTGTTGAAGGTGATCCAGGAGAGGATGTCCTTGAAGCCGTTGGAATACAGCGCGACCACTGCCGGGTCCAAGGCATCCGCCACACCCTGCTGTATGGCGGACGGTGTTTCGCCCCATGCAACCGGCGTCGGGTTGGCGCCTGCCAGGGTGTAGAATTGCTGGAGGATCTCGGAGGCGGGCACGCGGAACTTGATGCCGCGCAGATCCTCTGGAGTTTTTAATGGGGCGCGCTGCAGACCTCGCCGGGCGGCAACTGTGCGCGGGTCAAGCACCAGATACAGCAGGACCTTGAAGCCACGTTCCTCAGCCTTGGGGTGCACCACGCTCTTCCAGGCGTCAGAGGTGACCAGGTTGACGAACTCCTGGTTCTGACCACACCAGTAAGGAATGTTGATCAGATCCACTTCTGGCGCAAAGGGCGAGAAATTGGCGATGGAGTGCTGAGCCGCCTGAATGGTGTTGGATTGCACGCCCTGAGCCAGGGCAGACCCCATGCCGAGCTGACCGGCGGGGGCCAGCCTTACGTAAACGTAGCCGTTGGTGGCGTTCTGGATGTTTTCCTTGAGATTCAACTGCATCAAGGGATACCAGCGGGTCGCGCCGATGCGGTACTCCGTCGCCAGTGTCATGGTTACCTGGGCGGCGTCCCGCCGCTCGCGCTCTTCCTGCGCAGTTTGTGCCGATGCCTGCGGGGACAACAGCACACCGCCGGCGGCGGCCACGACAGCGGCCGTGAATCCGTAGCGGCCACAGAGCTCGAAGAACCGTCGCCGTTCCTCGGAGACAGGCCCATCATCTACCGCGCCACTGATCCTCTTTTGTTTGTCCATGATCTACTCCTCGCGTTGTTTTATTGCGCTTTGTTGTATTGGACTTGACGGGACAGGTCGGTCTCTGGCCTCAGCTGCCAGGGCGGCGATCACGAATAACACGGCCGATGTAAACAGCAGCAGAAACTCAGCTACCCGGGCCACGCGCAGGGAAGCAAGCTCCCCGAGCTGGGCCGCGAACTTGCCGAGCAGGATATTCAGGAAGTAAAGGGAAAAGGCGAGCACGCTGGCTGATAACGCCACCCGCACAATCACGGTCAGGCGCCGACGCGACGCTTCGGATGACACCATGACTCCTCCGCATCAATCCGCGATCGAGGCCGTTGTCATGGCACCGTAATCGCAGTTTTTTTCTTTGTTGTCAGAGCATCTATAGTCCAGCCTCGGGTGCCCCGCAAGTGGCGACTACAGTGTCTGATCCCCCACAACGAGTTGCCTGTTGCGCGTGATGAAGAGCCAGGCAATCAGCAACAGCGACCCGCCGAAGAACACGAACTCGTAGGCCAGCACATCGGTGGTCAGGTACATGAAGCCGCATACTCCGACGATGGCAAAGATCAGCCGCTCCCAGCCCGCCAGGGCGCGTATCAGATACCCGTAGGCCGCAAGCGCGAATGCTCCCTGGAGCAGCAGGACTTCCCCTATGGCAATCAGTGTTGCCCCCGTCACGCTGGGGAAGGTCATGAGTTCCGGTCGGTAAACGAAGGCGAAGGGAACGATGAAAGTCGCAAGTGAGAGCTTCATCGAATGCAGTGCGGTGGCCCAGAATCCGGCACCGGACAGCTTCGCCGCGGCGAGCACGCTCACCGCCACCGGCGGTGTGAGTGTGGAGAATACGGCAAAATAGAACACGAAGAAGTGCGCCTGCAGCGCTGGCACACCGATCTGCTGCAGGAACGGCACCATCGCGAGGGAGGCAACCAGATAGGCAACCGGCGTGGGCAGCCCCATCCCCAGAATGATCGACACCCCCATCGCGCCTAGTAGCAAAAGAATTTCTATGTCCGGCAGAACCTGAACCAGAACTGCGCCGATGCGGCCTGAGAGATTGGTCGTCATCACCGTCTGCCCCAGGGCGCCGATGGCGATAAGCAGCAAGGACAGCACGGTGACCAGCACAAAGCCTTCATCCAGTGCCTTCCGCAATGCGTCAAGGCTTGGCCGGTATGGCCCCTGAAGGCAGCACAAGACCAACGCGACACCAATGCCCATCAGGCCGGCGTAGGCGGGAGAGCGATAACCCAGCAACAGGATGAGCACGACTCCGAAGGAGAATAGGAAAGTCGGTGTCAGGCGATACACGACCGTCATGTTGACCGGCTCTGTCAGCTTTGCGAGCTGGTTTCTTCGGGCGTATACCAATACCCCGAACAGTACGCCAGTCATGTAGAGCAGCCCCGGGATCAGCGCCGCCAGCGCGACCTCGATGTACGGTCGGTTCAGCATCGACGCGATGATGAACCCCGCAAGCCCAAGGATCGGCGGCATGATCTGCCCCACCGTGGACCCCGTCGCCTCGATCGCCCCGGCCATGGACGGTCGATAACCATAGCGCTTCATCATCGGGATGGTGAGACGCCCCGTCATCACCACGTTGGACACCGCCTGCCCCATCACGGAACCCACTACACCACTACCGAAGATGGAGGCGAATGCGGCACCGCCAGGCACCTTGCGGCCACCTGCCTTACCGATTTCCATGATCATGTCGAGGATGCCGACGCCGAGCAGAATGGCCGCGTAGAGGACCAGGAAGTAGATCGCGTCGGCGGCCACTTGCGCCAGCCAGTAGAACCCCTGGGTGGTGCCAAGCCCCATGTAGTTCAGTACGAAGGCCGGGCTGTAGGGCGGGTGGGTAAACAACACATTGCTGATGTTGTGACCGAAGAAAAAATAGACAATGGCTGCGCCAATGATCGTTGTCAGCAGCCAACCCCAGTGCAGCCAGTGCAGAATCAGCACCGCCGCAATCATGATGTACCCAACGGTCAGATCGAAATCAGCGAAGAACGGCTGCGCTACCTCCAGTCTGGCCGCGTGAATGCGAATATAGCCGAAACTGAAGGTGCCCAGGACGAGGCCGCAAATGCCCAGCACCAGCCAGAACCAGAACAATCGTGAGGCCTGGAACGCGATTTTCTCATCCAGTTGGACACGGATCGCCAACAGACCTGCCATCACCATGATGGCGAAGATGAAATTGGAGTAGTGCTCGGACGAACCTGGCGAGTAACCCAGAGCTGCTCCCGCCAGATAGGCGGTGAGCCCAAGCCCGAACAGGGTGAACAAGACGCTCGTGAGCCGGCGTGCCGCCATCCATCCGACGGCCACGTTACCCTGATTTTCCATGCCTGCCCTCGTGACGCTGCCTGGATCTGCAACCCGTGCCTTGCCTGGGTCGGCACGGTGCGGAGATCAGGCGCCTGTCTGCCGGGACAGCAAACAGGCGCCTGAATGGCCGGTTCGTCCTAGCGCGCTTCCGGGTACGTTACCTGGTAGTCGGCGTAGGTCTCTGTGGCGAGATGCCACAGCCCGGCTTCCTTGTAGGCGCGAATGGCTCCGGGGTGCGTGTTCTCCTCGGACAGCCCGTGCAGCATCAACTCGGGCGACCAGATGTCCCACAAGGGGTGCAGATCCTGCAGTTGTGGCCCGTACTCCAGGACACCCTTGACGATCTGGTAGGCCAGCTCCTCGGAGAAGGACTCATGGACGGCCTTGAAGCCTCGATTCACGGCCACGTTCAGCTCTTCGTTCTGGTGCGGCAGGGTGCCGGCAGGGATGGCCACAGAGAGGAACGTGGTGTCGAACTTCTCGTTCACCTTGTCGACGATTTCCGGCTCAATGCCGATGTAGTGAAATTCCCCGGCTGCCTCCAGCTGGCGCAGGGGACCGCCGATCAGCCACTCCTCCAGACGCGGTTCTGTGCCGAATACGCTCACGGCCACATCGGTGTTGCGGTCGATGAGTTGTTGCGTCAATGCCGGCGGCGTCATGTGATTGATGCGGCTGTTGTCCGGCGTGATTCCGTAGCCATGCTCCAGAAACAGGCGTGAGAAAAAGCCCCAGTCACTCTGGCTCCGCAGGCCGAGAGAAATCCGCTTGCCCATCATGTCTTCCACGGTGCGGATGTTCGGATCGAAGGTGACGAAGAACTTGCCCTGACCCCACCAGGCTTCACCGTAGAGCAGACGAAAATCGATGGGGATCGGCTCCGGGAGGAATTCCTCGATCTCATCCGTGCCGCCGCGGAAAGCGAGCTGAATGATCGGGTCCTCGGTGCTGAAAACGGTGGTTTCCCACATGCTCGGGTCGGCCATCATCCGGATGTTGGCCATGTAGCCCGGTGTCTCCTGCGGCTGCAACACCACCGGATAGCCGTCCCGAATCATCTGGTTCATCAGGATTGTATCGGATTCCGTAGGCCCACAGCCTTGCGGACACAACAGCACCGGTACGGCTTGTTGAGCAACAACGGGCGTGGCAAACAGGGACAGGCCACCGAGCCCGAGGGCGAGAGCCCCCAGGGCCCCTTTCAGGACAAATGATTTCATCGCTATCTCCTCCTGGACATGAAGCCGGACCCCTTCTGTTGGCAGCCTCGGCAGGGTGTCGAGTTCATTGCCCGACATTAATATTTGTTAATTTTGAATCGTTATATGAAATTGATACTATCACTATGTGATTTTCGGTCAATATGCAAACGCGTTGGGCACACAAACTATCGTCTGCGGACTGTTGCCGGAAAGCGTTGATTCAATGGGAGGTATACCGCATGTCGAGTGCGCAGGATCCGCTTTTCGACATCACTGGGCGTAGCGTCCAGATCGCGGGTGGAGGAGCCGGCCTCGGTCGGGCCATTGCCGAAGCGTTCGCCAGCCGTGGTGCTCATTGCACTATCGCGGACCTGAACGCCAGTGCGGCGCGCGCCGTGGCGGATTCACTCCCCGGTCAAGGGCACCACGCTTGCCACCTGGATGTGGCCGACCCCGACTCCTGTGAGGCTGCGGTGGCGGAAGCCGTTGCAGCCAACGGGCGCCTCGACGTACTCATCAATTCTGCAGGCCGTTTTCATGTGGCGCCGGCCCTCGATATGGATCCGGCCGCTTTTCGTTCGGTTATGGATATCAATACCTGTGGAGCCTTCAATATCGCCCAGGCGGCCGGCCGGGTGATGGTGCCGGCGGGTGCAGGCCGAATCATCACCCTGTCCTCTGTCTCAAGCCGGGTTGCCAACCCCCAATACGCGGCCTACGCAAGCAGTAAGGGGGCCTTGACGCAATTGACCCGTGTTCTCGCCCTCGAGTGGGCGCCCCATCAGGTCACGGTCAATGCCATTGGACCGGCACTCACGCTGACCGACCTGACGCGGCGCTATCTGGCCGATTCAGGCAATGAACAGTACGCGCTGGATTGCATCCCCATGGGTCGGTTCGGGCGGCCGGAGGACATTATCGGAACGCTGATTCTGCTGGCCTCTGAGGCAGGTGCCTTCATTACTGGCCAGACGTTCCATGTGGACGGCGGCCGGACATTGAGCTAGCCAAGTTGGAGCCCGTTTCGGACATCGGGATCTTGCTCGCAGCGCTCACCGCCACCGGCCTTGCCGGATTGATGCGCGGTGTCACCGGATTCGGGGGTGCCATCGTGATGACACCGCCCCTTGCCTATCTCATCGGCCCCCACGAGGCCGTGGTGACCACACTCTTGCTTGAAACCTTTGCGGCGGCACCCATGCTGCCGGCAGCGGCTCGGCTGGCAAGTCGCCGACGGCTGCTGCCGCTCTGCATAGGGGCCTGCGCCACCGCGCCCCTGGGCGCGTGGATACTCGTGGCACTGGATCCGGCCGTGACCAGGCAACTCATCGCAGTTGTTGTTGCTACGTTCTCGCTGCTGCTGCTTGCAGGATTCCGCTATCTCGGCGAACCACGCCGCGCAACCTCATTCGCGGTGGGCGGGCTCGCTGGGGTACTAACGGCGTCTACCAGCATTGGCGCGCCACCCGCCATTATCTATCTGCTGTCCGGGCCGGACCCGGCGCCACTGTCGCGCGCGAACCTGACACTGTTCGTGGTGGTTATATCCGGATCGTCGCTGATCGGGCTCTTTTTCGCCGGGGCGTTTGGCCCGGGACAATTACTGCTACCACTCGTGCTGGCTCCATCTTTTGCCCTGGGCGTATGGTGCGGGGGGAAACTGTTCCCGTACGTGAACGAACGCCTGTTTCGGCGTATCGCACTGACCGCGTTGTTCACCATGGGGCTGGTCCTGCTGCTGACGTGAAGCAGTCGCGGTAGACTTGTCACATTGTTCAACCAAGGAGATTGCCCACATATGCGTGCCGCACGTGCCCGCCCGGCGAAGACGGAGCCCGATAAACTGGGGTCTCTGGCCAAAGCCATGGACATTCTGGAGACTATTGTCGGCCAGACCCACCCGATGTCGGCGTCAGATGTGGCGGTACGTCTGGGGCTCGCCAAGCCCACGGCGCACCGCATCGTTGCAAGCCTCCGGGATTTTGCCTTCCTGAAGCGCGAACCGTGCAGCAGCGGCCTTATAGAGGGTGACCGCTTGGTGACCCTGGCACTGAACGTACTGGCGGCTGCAGCTGCGCGGGGCCCACGCCACGGCATTCTCGAGGCCTTGGCCGAGTCAACTGGCGAGACCTGTAACCTCGGGGTCACTGCAAATGGCCAGGTTATCTACATTGATCGCGTGGAAGCGAAATGGCCCTTGGGCCTGCGTTTCGAGCCGGGCAGTCATGTGCCCATCCACTGCACGGCGCTGGGCAAGATGTTTCTCAGTCAGATGACCGACCGTCTGCGCGAGAAATACCTCGCCACGCTGCCGCTGACCCGTTACACGGAAAACACTATTACAAGTGTCGAGCGTCTGAAAAACGAGTTGGACGCCATCAGGCTCGAGGGAGTATCCGTGGACAATCAGGAGTTCATGTCCGGTGTCGTCTGCGTCGCCGTTCCCATCCGTGGCCCCAATGGCCAGGTCGTGGCAGGCGTCGCCATCTCTGCCCCGGAGGCCCGCGTTACGCTGGCGGAGGCACGCAGGCATATCCCTGCCATCAAGGAAGCCGCCCGCAAGCTTGAGGTCACGTTCACCGATCCCGGAGCCTGATTCCACCACTCGCGTAAGAGAACCCGGCATCCATGCCGGGAATGTCCTTCAGCCGGAGGACTGAAGCGAAAACGATCGGATCCAGGGTCGATCAGAAATCCCCTGAGCCAGGGCGCCCGCAGGCGAATCCCCCATCGCGTAGCGGGTGTCGATGGGGCCGGCAGCCTTGAGAGCCCCGTAGGTCTGTTCGTTGTAGAATATGGACAGCAGCAGGTCGTCGTCGGACTTGAACGGACCGTAGCGTTTCCGCCATTCCTCCACCTGTGGGGCCACGTAGTCGCCGGTACGACCGGTGACCGCCTCCTTGCCCCGGGTGATGCGGTCGAACAGGTTTGGATCGATCGGGCCAGCGACCTTGCCGAAGTAACCGAGCACGTACTGTCGGATTTCGTCTGCTACAGCCCCATATCGCTCCTTGCCGGTCACATTGAGGAAAGCCTGGGTCGCAATGTACTGTGCAAAGGGACTGACCAAAATGGGGTAGCCCAACTCTTCCCGTACCCGTGCGGCTTCTTCCAGCAACTCGTCGAGACGGTCCGACATGCCCATCTCGGCAAGTTGCGACTTGAGATTGGAGATCATTCCACCTGGCACTTGGTGCTGGTAATGAAATTCGTCGTATTCGTTGATCTCACCCACTGGCTTGCCTTCCTTCCACGCGATATAGCGCAGCTTGTCGGCGGCCTCCTCGATCTGGGCGAGATCGATCTCGGTGTTGAAACCGCAGTGGTGCAGATTGCGGACGACGGATTCTGTTGCCGGATGCGAGGCACCGTTGGCGAGTGTGGATGTCGCGGTGTGCAGAACATCGGCGCCGTATTCGGCACAGCGCAACAGGACGTAAGGCGCCAGTCCCGACAGGCAGTGGGTATGTATCTGCAGGGGTAGTTTGCCGCAGGCCTTGCGGGCGGCGGGCACCAGGGTCATGGCCCGCTCCGGTGTGAGCAGGCCGCTCGGATCCTTGAGGAAGATGGCATCGGCGCCCAACGCGATCATTTCCTTGATGCGCTGCACGTAGTATTCATCGGTGTGGACGGGACTCACCGTGTAGACGAACCCCGCCACGGTATAGATGCCCGCAGCCTTCGCGGCCTTGATGGGTACCTCCAGGTTGCGGGTGTCGTTCAACGCGTCGTACGTGGTGTGGTAGCGAATGCCGTTGGCCGCCATTCGCTCGGCAGTCAATGCCACCACATCGTCCGGGAAATACTTGAACGTAAAGAGGCTCTGCCCACGATGATGAAGGATCAGCGGGGTCTTTTTCACCCACTGGTTCAGGATGCGCATGCGCTCCCAGGGGTCTTCCCTGAGGAAGCGTACCGCCACGTCGAACACCGCCCCGCCCACCAGATCAATGGCTTCGAAGCCGGCGTTATCCAGGTTCTCGGCGATGGGTTTCATCATCGCCGTGGTCATGCGAGTTGCCCACAGGCACTGATGCGCGTCCCGCAGGGTAACGTCAATCAGTCTAATGGTCTTTGGCGCCGCCATTGAGCCTCCCGATGTTCTCATCCACCCAGCGGGTATGCACATCTCCCGCCGCGAAGTCCGCCTCGTCCATCAGTTGCAGATAAAAGGGGATCGTGGTTTTCACGCCACGCACTTTGAATGCTTCCAGTACCCGCCGCGACCGGGCAAGCGCATCCTCACGGTTATCGCCTGCCACCAGAAGCTTTCCGAGTAGTGAGTCGTAATGGGTAGGCACCCGATACCCCGGATAGACATGGGTATCGAAGCGGACCGCCGCGCTGGTTGGCAGCTCCCATTGCTCTACTTGCCCCGGCGACGGCATGAAGTCGCGTCCCGGGTCTTCTGCATTGATGCGCCACTCGATGGCGTGTCCCCATCCGCCCGGGAGACCGGCGGCGCAGCTCATGGGCTCCCCAGCCGCAATGCGCAGTTGTTCCGCGACGATGTCTACACCGGTGACGAGTTCGCTGACAGGGTGCTCAACCTGAATCCGGGTGTTCATCTCGATGAAATGAAACTTTCCGGTGGTGGTGTCGAACAGGAACTCCACGGTGCCGGCATTCTCGTAGGGCAAGCCACGGGAGAGGGTCACGGCCATGTCGCAGACTTCCTCGCGCTGCGCGTCGGTCAGCGCGGGCGATGGACTCTCTTCCATAAGCTTCTGGTGGCGGCGCTGCAGCGTGCAATCCCGCTCACCCAGGTGAATATGGTTGCCATGGCGATCACTGAGCACCTGCACTTCAATATGCCGTGCGCGCTCGAAATAGCGCTCGACGAATACCGTTCCGTCTCCAAAGGCGGCCTCGGCCTCACGGGCGGCCTGGCGAAATTCGCCCTCGAAGGCGTCTTCCTCGCGGACGATGCGCATGCCCCGACCGCCGCCCCCGGCGGCGGCCTTCAGCAACAGGGGATAACCGATATCACCGGCAAGGCGGCGCGCGTCCGTCAGCTGGTCAAGCAGAAAGCCGTCTTCTGTGCCCGGCACCACGGGCACCCCCGCGTTCTTCGCGGCACGCCGGGCCCTGACTTTGTCACCCATGAGATCGATGATCTCCGGTGTCGGCCCGATGAATACCAGTCCAGCCTGCTGGCAGGCACGGGCAAACCCGGCGTTCTCGGCCAGAAAACCGTATCCCGGATGAATGGCGTCGGCGCCAGTGCCCTGGGCTGCGCTCAATAGGCGTTCCACCGACAGGTAGCTCGAGGCCGCAGGGGCGGGTCCGATACAGACAGCCTCGTCCGCCGCCCAGACGTGTGGTTGATGGCGATCAGCCTCCGAATACACGGCAATGGCCCGCATGCCAACGGCCCGACAGGCACGGACCACCCGCAAGGCGATCTCGCCGCGGTTGGCGATCAGGACACTCTTCACACTGTTTCCTCCACTCGCGGCCATGGTCGCCATTACCCGTCGCCCGGCTCGATGCTGAACAGGGGAGTGTTCGGGTCCACCGATTCTGCATCGTCCACATGAATCGCGATGACCCGTCCGGCTACCTCTGCATGAACCGTGGAGAAAAGCTTCATGACCTCAATGACACAGACAGGATCACCGGCTTTGACAATACTGCCTTCCTCGACGAACGGCGGCTCGTCCGGCGACGGACGCCGATAGAACACCCCCGCCATGGGAGCAACAATCTGTTGACCCTGCGACGGGGCCGCGGCTTTACCGCGCTTAGGAGTGGCAGTCGTCGGCTTTGTCCCGGCCGCCGGTGCTGGCGTTGGCGCCGCCGCTGCCGCGGATTGCTCGACTGATGCTCCCGTTGTGGGCGCCGCAGCTCCCGGTCCGCCGGATCGCCGATACTCGATACGGGTGTCACCCAAGGTCAGATGAAACGATTCACAGTCGCTGTCGCGAAGACGCTCGAGAATCTCCACAACCTGTTGTGGTGTCAGACTCATCGGCGTGGCCCCCCTTTGCTGATTAACAGCCAGTCCACCGCACGGGCACCCTTGGCGCTCGCCAGAACCGGGTTGATATCCAGTTCCGCTACCTGATCGGCGTTGGCGGCGGCAAAAGTCGAAGTCGCCGCGACCAGGCGCGCCACTGCGGCGCGATCGACCGCCGGGCGACCCCTGACCTCACCGAGCAGACCGCGGCCACGCAGTTGGTCGAGCATACGCAGGGCTTCCGCTTCACTCACCGGAGCCTTGCGGAAGACCACGTCGGGATTCACCTCCAATGCCGTTCCGCCCATGCCGAGCATCACGACCATCCCGAACACCGGGTCCTGTTTCAGGCCAACGACCAACTCGACAGAGGGCTCTGTCTGCATGGCCTGAACGAGAACACCATCGATAGTCGCATCCGGATGGGCCGCCCGCGCCCTTTGCATCACGGTGTCGAACCCATGGCGCACGGTGTCGGAGTCGGCGAGGCCAAGAACCACGCCGCCGATGTCTGTCTTGTGGAGTATCTGTGGTGACTCGATTTTCAGCGCCACCGGGAAGCCAAGCGCTTGCGCAGCCTCCATGGCCTGCTCGGCGGTCGCACAGAGCCTGGAGGGAGTCAGCGAAAGGCCATGCGCCGTTAACAGTTCGAAGGTTTCCATGGCCGGCAGGACGCCCTTGCCGGACAGGTCCACCGGCGACGGCAGTGGCTGTTCGGCCGCGTTCCGTTCCGACTCCCACGCGGCACGATGCTTTCCGAACCGGGCCGCGGCACCGGCGGCATTGAGGGCGGCACTGGCGCTGCGGAAGACCGGAAAGCCCAGTTCCCGAAGCTGTGATATGCCATCAGCCGGGCCTGCTACCCAGCAGACCAGTACGGGCTTGCTGACGCCCTCACGTATGGCGCGAAACACATCCATCAACTGGTCGACGAATTCGTGCATCAGCTGGAACCAGACAATCCCGATGTCCACTGCCGGATCGTCCATGACGGCGATCACGCTGTCCCGGAAGATCTCGGGCTCGGCAATGAACTGAGCGGTGATGTCCACCGGGTTGCCGACCGCGCCAAATGCTGGAACTATCTGCTTCAGGCGCCGGGTGGTATCGGGCTGCAGCGCGGCAACCGTCAACCCTCGCTCCTCGGCGCCATCGGCCATCAGCACCCCGGCTCCACCGGACTGCGTGATGATGCCGAGACGGGAGTCGGAGGGACGAGCCCCGGATGCGAAGGCATCCACCACGTCCAGCATGACTTCCTCGTCGGGTGCTCGGATAACCCCGAATTGGTCACACACACCCTGGAAGATTGCATCCTCGCCCGCCAGCGCCCCGGTGTGTGAGGCCGCAGCCTTGGCACCCGCACTGGTTCTGCCGACCTTGGTGACGACCAGTGGTTTGTTCAGCTCGAGAGCCTTTTGCGCGGTGCGAGCAAACCAGTTTCCATCGGCAAGGCCTTCCAGATAGCCCGCACCAACAGAAATTCGGTCATCGGCGAGCACATCTTCCATGACCTCGCTGAAGTGAACACCTGCCTCATTACCGGTATTCACGAAGTAGCCAAGACCGAGTTCGCGATTTCGGGCCAGCGCGGCAATTGCCGTTCCGAACGCTCCGGATTGCGTCACGAAACCCACCGGCCCAGGAGGCGTCTCGCCGTTGGCAAACTGGCTGAAGGAGGCCATCACACCTTCGAAACTGTTGATCAGCCCGAGACAGTTCGGCCCGCAGAGCGCGATTCCGCCCTCTCGTGCGATCTGTCGGACTTCCTCCTCAAGTGCAGCACCCTCTCCACCGGTCTCCGAAAAGCCGGAACTGAAGACCACGGCAGCCGGCACAGAGGCTGAGGCGAGATCCCGCATCGTGTCCGGAACCAGGCGCGCCGGGACCATGACCACGGCCAGGTCCACAGGTTCGGGCACGGCCGACACCGCCGGATAACACGGCAGATCGGCAATCGATTCATAGTTCGGATTGATCGGAAAAATGCGGCCGGCGTAGCCCTTCTCAAGCAGGAACTTAAGGGGACGGCCGTTCAGCTTGTTCAGGTTCTTTGAGGCCCCGACCAGAGCAATGGACTGTGGACTGAGCATCTGCTCAAGTTTACGCATGACTGTTAACTCTCCTCCTTGCACCTGGCCCCATCTCTCGTGGGGTCTCAGAAGAACGGCTAGACCTGCTGGAGAATGCCGATCATTTCCCCGTACTGGACAAAGCTGCCGTCGGCGGGCAGCAGTTCAATCAGGACACCGGCCTTGCTGGTGACGATCTCCGTGCGGGTTCCGCCATATAACTCGACGACGGCAATCACCTCTCCCTCGCCGACGTTGTCTCCGGGCTGGCGATCACCGCGGCAAAACCGGCCTACCGTCGGGCTGCATAACGTGGTGTGCGATGCGTCTGCTGCCGAGGCGGGTGGTGTGGGGTGCGACGGCCGCGTCTCACTTGCGCCTTCGCTAACCGGCGGCGCGGCTGATGCAACCGTGGGTGAGGGTGGCGGCCATGCGGTCACGGCCAGGCGCCAGTCCCCGGTCTCGATTTCCACGTCATGCCCCTTGGCGGCATCCAGTTGCCGCAGAATATCTGCGACCTGCTCGTAACGCAGCGTCATGGGTGGACCTCATCCTTAATGCGGCACATGATCGATCATGGTTTATTTATCATTATGTAACACGAATTGTATCGCTAAATGATTTTTTAGTAAACAATATGGAGTAGTAGAAACCAAAAAGGCCGGCACTTGATGCCGGTCTCTGTTATGAGGAGAGACCCATGCTCAATGCTTATCTGTACGACGGACTCCGCACTCCCTTTGGTCGCCATGCCGGAGGGTTGGCCAAGGTCCGCCCCGACGACCTGCTGGCAGGTGTCATCCGGGCGGTAGCGGATCATTCGGGTGTCCCCACGGATCAGCTGGAAGACGTGATCATGGGCTGCGGTAATCAGGCCGGCGAGGACAGCCGTTGCGTTGCCCGCCATGCCGCACTGCTGGCAGGTTTGCCCATCGAGGTTCCGGGCACCGTGATTCAGCGCAACTGCGGCAGCGGCCTGGGTGCAGTCATAGTCGCCGCTCACGCCATGACCTGTGGCGAGGGTGATCTCATGCTGGCGGGTGGCGTCGAGAGCATGAGCCGGGCAGCCTGGGTCATGAGCAAGGCCGAAGCGCCTTTTAGCCGAGATTTGAAGATTTTCGACTCCGCCGTCGGGGCACGCTTTCCCAACAAGGCGATTGAAAAGGCCTTCGGTGACGACAGCATGCCAAAGACGGCAGACAACCTGGCACAGGAGCATGGACTGACCCGAGAGCAAGCGGATCAGTTCGCCCATGAGTCCCAACAGAAGTACGCTCGGGCGCTGGAAGATGGGTTCTTCGAAGGTGAAATCGCTCCAGTCAGTGTTCCCGTTCGCAAGGGCGACCCCATCGTGGTCTCCGCCGACGAACATCCCCGGCCGCAGGCCACGCTGGAATCCCTGGCCAAACTACGCCCTCTGAACGAAGGCGGCGTCACCACTGCCGGCAACGCGTCAGGGATCAACGACGGGGCCGTGGCCATGGTCATGGGCACCAAGGAGGCTGGAAAACGCCTGGGGATGGTTCCCCGCGCCCGCATACTGTCCTCGGCCGTGGTCGGCGTGCCACCGCGCACGATGGGCTATGGTCCTGTGCCCGCCTCGGCGAAGGCGCTGGCGCGTGCCGGTCTGGAAGTGAAGGACATGGATGTGATCGAAATCAACGAAGCCTTCGCGGCGCAGGCGCTGGCTTGCATGAAGGGTCTCGGCGTTGCTTTTGATGACCCACGCGTCAATCCCAATGGCGGTGCCATAGCGCTGGGACACCCCCTGGGCGCATCTGGCCCCCGGACTCTGCTTACTGCCATGCGCCAGCTCGAACGGATCGGCGGCGGCTATGCGCTCGTGACCATGTGTATCGGTGTAGGGCAAGGTATTGCTGTCGTGATCGAGCGTGTCTGAGCGTCCGTCGGTTTGGCGCTTGACCCGCGACCCTCACCGGGTATCGTAACTGCCAAAGGATGTAAGGCCCGGGCCTCGGACGGCCACCGTGTCTGTATCGGTTGCTGTCGGAGGAAAAATGAAGCGTCGATCCTTTATCCAGGCTTGTGGCGTTGGCGCGGGCTGTGTCGCAGTCGCTGGGGGGCTCGCGCAGGCGGCGGGCAATGGTGAATTGCGGCCGCGACACTACGAGCGGGTGCGCTTGCTTGGGCACGACGGCTCGCCGCTGCTGGCATCCACGCTTCCCGACAAGCAGCAGTACGTCTTCCCCTATCCCTATGCGGCGACCCCGTGCTTTCTGATCAACCTCGGTGAGCCCATGCCGCCGCGAAACGGCCTGAAGACGGCCGATGGTGAGCCCTATAGCTGGCCAGGTGGGGTGGGTCCGCGTCGGCAACTGGTGGCCTACTCGGCAATCTGCGCGCATAAGCTTGCCCACCCGACACCGACACTGAGCTATATCAGTTTTCGTCAGGCCCGCAACGGCGATGAACCGGAGAGCGGTGTCATCAGTTGCTGTGCTGAGAACAGCCTGTACAACCCCTCCCAGGGGGCCGAGGTCATCTCAGGGCCGGCACGGCAACCCCTGGCCAGCATCATCATGGAACACGACGACGAGACCGATGAGCTTTTCGCTGTCGGCACCCTGGGCGGGGAGTTGTTCGATCGGTTCTTCTCGGATTTCGAGGCGCGGCTGTCGCTGGAGTATCCCGATGGCAATGGCGCGAAGCCGCTCACCGGTGAAGTCACCGCCTTGACCCTCGCGGACTACACCAACAACATCATGCGTTGCTAGCGGGCAGGGCGGCGGCGTCAGCCGCCGCGTTCGTAGCGCTCGAGCATGCGCAGGATGTCGGTATTGCCGGTGCGCTGCGCGATCTTGATGGCATTGTTGCCGCTGTGATCCTCATCCGTGGGGCTGATGCCCACATCCAGCAGCGCCTGCACCATGGGTTCGTCACCGCGCTCCACCGCACGCATCAGCAACGTCCAGCCATAGACATCCCGGGCGTCGGGGTTGGCGCCAAGCGAGACCAGCAGCTTGACGGTATCGGTGTGGCCCTTCACCGTGGCGAGCATCATGGGTGACCAGCCGTGACGCACGGTGTGGTTCGGGTCGGCCCCCGCTGCCACCAGGCGCTCGATGACTGCATCCTGTCCTTCGACGGCGGCATACATGAGCGCGGTGCCGCCCTTGGGGTTGGTGCGATCCGGTTGGGCGCCGTAGGTCAGAAGCAGGTCGACGCTGCGGCTGTCGCCGCGTTCCGCGGCCCACATCAAGGCTGTCTTGCCATCGTATTCGCCTTCTCGCGACACCACTTCCGGCGACACGCCCTGGTCCAGCAGGATGGATACACGGGTCGGTTGACCGTCGATGATGGCGTTGATCAGGGCCCGGTCGGACGCAAGAGCTGCTGGGCTTGTAAAGGGCAGGGCGAGGAGCAATACAAGAACCAAGACCGCTGATCGATACGGTATCATTTGCGCCATCCTTCGTGTTTAACCAACGCGATGTAGGCGTTAGGTAGTAACAGAATCCTGGCGGCGTGGCAATGCGCCGCCGCACAAAGACCCCAAGAAGAGGAGCAATGCAATGAGCGCACTGTCTCGCGAGACTATCGAGCAGGCACTGAAAGGCTATGTCGAGCCCCATCTGGCCAAGGATCTGGTCACCGCCGGCTGCCTTGAAGACGTCACCATCGACGGTGGCCGGGTCAGCATCTCGCTCAAACTCGGGTTCCCCGCCAAGACATTTCGCAAGGAACTGGAAGCGGCTGTCTCCGAGGCCGTGCGACGTGTTGATGGCGTACAGGAAGTGAACATTCACAGCGAGACCAGCATCGCCTCACACCTCGGGCAGCGTGGCGTCACCGACGTCAAGGGTGTTAAGAACATCATCGCTGTTGCCTCGGGCAAGGGCGGGGTGGGCAAATCCACCACCGCGGTCAACATCGCCCTCGCGCTGTCAGCCGAGGGAGCCCGAGTCGGCGTGCTCGACGCCGACATCTACGGCCCCAGCCAGCCGCGAATGCTCGGTATTGCCGGCAAGCCGGATTCCAAGGACGGCAAGAAGCTCGAGCCGATGGTCAATTACAACGTGCAGGCCATGTCGGCAGGCTTCCTGATCGACGAGGAAACACCGATGATCTGGCGCGGTCCCATGGTGACCCAGGCGCTGGAACAACTGCTCAGGGACACCAACTGGCAGGATGTGGATTATCTGGTGGTGGATATGCCGCCCGGTACCGGCGACATCCAGCTCACATTGTCGCAGAAGGTGCCGGTGAGCGGTGCCGTCATCGTGACCACGCCGCAGGACATTGCGCTCCTGGACGCCCGCAAGGGCCTCAAGATGTTCGAAAAGGTGAACGTGCCGGTACTCGGTATCGTCGAGAACATGAGCACGCACATCTGCAGCCAGTGTGGTCACGAGGAGCACATTTTCGGCGAGGGCGGCGGGGCCCGCATGGCCGAGCAGTATGGCCTGGAACTGCTTGGTTCCTTGCCGCTGGATATCCACATTCGCGAGCAGGCGGACGGCGGAAAGCCCACGGTCATTGCCGACCCGGATGGGCGGTTGGCACAGTCGTACCGGGAGATTGCGCGGCGCATCGCCGCCCGGCTCTCGCAGCAGCGCAAGGACTTCTCAAGCAAGTTCCCCAAGATCACCGTCGAGAACGACTGACGGACGACGACGGCCTGGCCGGTTGACCCACCGCCCGGTGGTCAACCGGTCGACGCGTTCCAGGCCTTGACCTTGCGCTCCAGGGTTTTCCTGGAGACACCGAGGCGTCGGGCGGCCTCCGACTTGTTGCCGCTGCAGTCTCGAAGCACCTTGAGGATGTGGTTCTTCTCCACATCCTCAAGGGTCATGGTCAGCGGGTAACCGTTATCGCTGTTGCTGTCACCCACCGTCACCGGGGCGACGAAGCTGGCCTGCTCAAGACACTGCAGAGGCGACTGTCCGAGCAGCATCGAGCGCTCTATGAGGTTCTTCAGCTCTCGCACATTCCCTGGCCACGCGTAGGTTTGCAGCTGACGGATCTCGTCATCGCTTAGCCGCAGTGGGGGCAGCGCCAACTCCCGTGACAGGTGGTTGGAAAAGAGTCTGATCAGGTGGGGGATGTCCGACACCCGCTCCCGTAGCGGTGGCAACTTCAATGCCAGTACATTGAGGCGGTAGTAGAGGTCCTCGCGGAAGTTCCCGGCGGTGACTTCCTCCGCCATGCTGCGGTTGGTGGCGGCGACGATTCGAACGTCCACCGGTATTTCGCGCTCTGTTCCAACCGGGCGAATGGCACGCTCTTCTAACACACGCAGCAGCTTTGCCTGCAGGTGGAGCGGCATTTCCGCGATTTCATCCAGTAGCAGCGTACCGCCGTCCGCATAACTGAACAGGCCTTCTCGCGCCTGGGCGGCGCCGGTGAACGCTCCCTTGGCATGACCAAACAGTTCACTCTCCAGCAACTCGGCGGCGATGGAGCCGCAGTTGACCGGGACGAAGGGCCCTGGCCGCCCGCTGAAGTGGTGCAGGCAGCGGGCAATGACCTCTTTCCCGGTGCCTGATTCCCCCTCCAGCAGCACAGTGGTGCTGCGGCCCGCGACGCGTCGAATAAGCGCGAGCAGGCTGCGCATCGCGTCGCTGTGGCCAATGATGCCGTCGAGCCCAATCGCGTTTGGAGCCACGCTGCGTTCGGCGATCTCGACGGGCACAGCCTCCGCAGGGTCGGCGCCGCCGATCAACAGCCGTTCCACCGCCTGAACCAGTTGATCCACCGAGAAGGGCTTGGCGAGCAACTCTGCGCCACTCAGGGTGGCAGCGTGGGCGATGACGGCGTCGTCGGTGAAACCGCTCATCAGGATGACGGGTGTTCCGTCACCGTCGCGGCGTCGCTCCAGCATCCAGTCGAGCCCGGACGCGCTGCCCAGCCGGATGTCCACGATGAGCAGATCGAAGCGATAGCGTGCCAGCAACTCCTCGGCGTCGACCAGCGTTTCGGCGACTTCGACGAAGGAGCAATACTTGGACAGGGCAAAGCGCATGAACTCGCGAATGCTGGGGTCGTCTTCCACCACCAGCGCAGCGCTGGGCGCCGGCGCCGCCCGGCCCCGGCCAGTGAAGTCTGCAAGTGGCAATCTGATGGATTCGTTCACGGCTCTGCTCTGTGACAGAATTGGTCCGTATTGTGACGATCCAATATCGTCGCGTCCAATATCGGTGGTGAAAGTGATCCTACATACCCAGAGGGACGTGTAGCATTTTGTACCATATCCATGGTCGGCACCCAAGCTATTGCGCCAGAATGTCTCTTTACCATGAATACTGTAGTTGAGAAGTCGTCTGGAAGCGACGAACTGGCTCGGTAGTACCCGGATCGGTTTCAGCGTCGACTTCGGGGGGTGTTAACATCCTGCGCCGACATGGTGCGCCTCGCGCCTCCGAGACGGGAGCCAGAAGTGGAAAAATCGACAATAGTGGGTGTTGTGCTCGCCGGTGGGCGCGCGACCCGCATGGGGGGAACCGACAAGGGGTTGATCGAGGTCGGCGGCACCATGATGGTCGAACACGTGCTACGCAGGTTGCGACCGCAGGTCGACCGACTACTGATCAACGCCAATCGCAGTCATCCCGTCTATGCCCAGTTCGGCCACCCGGTGGTTGCGGACGCCATGGCCGATTTTGCCGGTCCGCTGGCAGGTATGGCGGCGGCAATGGATGCCGCGGGAGACGGTTATATCGTCACCGTCCCCTGCGACTCCCCTCTGGTACCGCCGGATCTGGTCGAGCGACTGTTCAGCGCGCTGCAGCGAGAGAAAGCCACCATTGCAGTCGCTGCCGGCGCGGGTCGCCTGCAACCGGTTTTCGCGCTGCTTCCCTGTCAACTGCGTGGGAGCCTGCAGCAGTTTCTTGATAGTGGTGAGCGCAAGATCGACCGCTGGTACGCCCAGCATGCGATGGCTGTTGTCGACTTCGATGATGCGCCGGAGACATTCCTCAACATCAATACGCCGGAGGAGCGAGCGGCCCTGGAGGCGCGCTACTTCTCTGCCGGCCCGGAGACTGGTTCACCATGAGCAAACCCGAGTTCCCGGCAACGGCCGATCGCATGCAGGCGGCCTACAACGCCTGGTTGGCGGATAACACCAGCGGCGATCGTGAGCTTGAGCGCTTTTTGATTCGTCATGCCAAGCGAGCGGACGCGCCTGTGGTGGTTCGTGATCGCGATGGCGGTCGTGCCGCCATCGCCGCATGGCTGCACAGGCAGCTTGCCAAAGGCCCGGAGCGGCTTTTCTACCATTTCCCGGATGCCTGCCGGGATGCCCGTCGCCCGGCGGTGCTGGTGCGCCGCCTGCTGGACTTCCTGAAACGCCTGGAGGGTTTTCGCGAACCGATACCGGCGAGCGCCGACGCCCAGATCGAAATCCTCCCCAACTGGTTGGCGCGAGCGGCGGCGAGGGATCGGCTGGTGGTGGTCATTCCCCACCTGGACGCATTGGAGGGGGTTGACGAAGGTGCGGTGCTGGATTGGCTGCCTGAATTCCTGCCGGCCGCCGTGCGTCTCGTCGTGGGTGTGGCAGGCGATGCCGCCCAGCGGGCGGCAGTCGGTCGTGGTTTCCAATCCATCGATGCAGCTGCGCAGGAGCCGCTTTCACTACCCGCCGTGGAGTTGCCGGAGGCGTTGGCAGCAGTCTGGGCGTCGCGCTACGGTCTCTCTGAGGCGGAGCTGGAGTCGCTGGGGTTGGCTGTGCCCCAGGCAGCCGGGACTCTTCTCTATCGAGTGGATGATCGTTACGTGCTCTCTGGTGCCGAGGCACAGGATGCGGTGCGGCGGCATTTGCTGCCTGACGGTGTGGAGCGTCAGCAGATGCATGTGCGTCTGGCGGAGCGGTGTTTTTCCGGAAAGCTGACGGCGCGGGGGCTCGACGAGTTGCCCTGGCAATTGGCCGAGGCCGCCCACTGGGAAGCGCTTTGGGAAATGACCCTGCAGCCGGCGGTGCTGGAGGCGTTGCTGGAGCCAGGTTGGCGCGAGGAGCTTGTGACGTTGTGGCCGCAGTTGGCTGAACTCGAGCAGGTCTGCACGCGCTATGCAGCGGCCCTCGACACCTGGGCCGGCGATCTCGAACCACGCCGGCTGGCGAGTCTGATCTACCGGCTCGCGCTTGCGCTGGAAGACGCCGGCGCCCCCGGGGAGTCAGTGTTGCCTCTGCTGGATCGAGCGGTTGCCCTCAAGGCCGAACTCGACGCAGATGAGCGCATCGGCCTTCGTGTGGCCCTCGCCGTCACGCTTGCGGACGGCCAGGCCAGCGAGCAGGCGAGGCAAGAGCTTGAAGCCCTGCTTGCCGAGGCCGAGTCAACGCTGGGCGCCGATGCAGCGGCGACGCGAAACACCCGTCATGCGCTTGCAACACAATTCGAGTATGCCGGGGATCTCGCAGCAGCGGCCAGCCTCTATCGGCGCACGCTGGAATGCCGGGAGCAGGCCCTCGGAGGGCAGCGCCATGTTGCGCTGATCCCGCACCTCATCAACCTGGCGGCGGTGCTCAAGGCCGATAACGCCTTTGATGCGGCGAAACCGCTCTATCAGCGGGCACTGTCCATCGCAGAGCGCAGCTATGGCAACGCGCATCCCACCACGGCTGCATGCCTCGATAACCTCGCCGGCCTGCTCTACGCCGGTCAGGATTTCACCGCTGCCGAGGATTACTACCAGCGGGCGCTTGGCATTGCCGAGCAGGCCTTCGGGCCGACCCATCCCGCCACGGCGGCAAGCGCCCATAACCTGGGTACGGTCATGGATGCCCGGGAGCAGTTCAAGGCGGCGGAAGAGCTCTTCCGTCGGGCGCTTGATATTCGCCAGGCCGTCTATGGCGATGACCATATGGATACCGCGTCCAGCCTGCACAATCTCGCCGGTGTGCTGGACGCCATGGGGCGTTATCCCGAGGCCGAACCCATGTACCGTCGGGCGGTGGAGACCTGGGAAAAGGTTGTCGGCAAGGAGCATCCGGCCACCGCCACCAGCGTCAACAACCTCGCCGACCTGCTCCGGGAGAAGGGCGATTATGCCGAGGCCGAGGGGCTGTATCGGCGTAATCTCGAGACCTGGAGCCGGTTACTGGGCGAACAGCACCCGCACACCGTGATGACCCGGGCGGAGCTTGCCGGGCTCTACGCGGATCAGGGTGACGCGGTGCGCGCCGAGCCCATGCTGCGCGAGGCCGTGGATCAGACCGGCCGGATCATGGGCGTCGATAACATGCAGCACATCAATGCTGTCACGCGGCTCGCCGCCTTGCTGCGGCAGAGTGGTCGGGTTGACGAGGCGAAGACCATACTTCGCCAGGTCAGCCGCCAGGTTGAAGGCAAGGTTGGCCTGCTATCGCCGGCGCTGCAGAAGCTGCAGCGCCACCTTGAAGCCCTGGACGTCAATTCCGACCGTTTGCACTAGACGGGGCAGCGCTTCCGGCCTTATCTCAGGATGATGTCCACGAGTTGGCCGCTTCGCCTGGCGCTCAACAGCACGACGCGATCATACCGCTCGCTCTCGGCGAGTATGGCTTGCGCGACTTCCCGGGCCCGGGCCTGCAGACCTGCATCATCCACCATGTTCAGGACGGGGATCACTGTGGAGTTGCCGGTGCCATTGGCGAGCCCACCTTGCCGGGTATATAGACGAGCGATCAGAGTGCCGCTGATCGGTTCACCGAGCTGTTGCCCAGTCACCTCGGCAATGCGCTCCGGGCGGTGGGCGATCCGATCGTCCAGCGGTCGCCCCAGTGACTGAATCGAGGTGATGGCGAGTACCGTGCTGCCCGGCACGACCCGGGGCTCGTGCTCACCGGGGGCCTTGATGCGCCGCATCCTGGCGCCATCAGCCTTGACCAGCGTCAGCGTGAACTTGCCCAGTGCGTGCAGGGCCGTGATCTCGTCGAAAGAGAGGGGGCCGACGCGGCGGGGCTTGTCAGTGGGCTGTGCGTAGGCAATCCGCATTGCCGGGTCCGTCGGCAGGAGGCGGCGCAGCGTTTCTGGTGCCTCGACGTGCACGCTGGCGTCGATATCTTCCGGGAAGTCCGGCGTGAAGACGCTGGCGGTCAGGCCGGTGCGCTCGGTCGCACCTTCCAGCAGGGCGAACAGCGTGGTCTTCTTGCCGCCGGCGCCAATGGCGCAGACGATACCGCGCTCGGCGCATAGTGCCTGGTGCAGGCTTGAGCTCATCGCTCGCCCTCCGCGTGTGCTTCGTCGATCTCGCAGACCTTGACGCTCAGTATGCGCGGCAGGAACTCGGCGATGCACTGCCAGCTGTCGCCGCCATCGCGGCTGGCAAAGACGTGGCCGCTGGATGTGCCCAGATAAGCTCCACTCATGGGCGAGCGGCTGTCCAGGGCGAGGTTCTCGCGCAGCACCGTTACGTAGGCGTGGTGCTGGGGCAGGCCATCAGTAAGCGCGGTCCAGTCATTTCCGCCGTTTCGCGAGCGGTAGACCCGCAGCCGGCCATCCGGCGTGGTGCGAAGATGATTGCTGGCAATGGGCACCACCCAGACGCTATCGGGATTATCTTCTTCCGTAGCGAGCGCATAACCGAAATCGCTGGGTAGCCCCGCGGAGATCTCCTGCCAGTGCAGGCCACCGTCATCGCTGCGATAGACCCCGTTGTAGCACTGTCGGTAGAGTCGATCCGGGTCCCTGGGGTGCACCACCAGGCGATGGACGTTGTGGCCACTCTCGGCGTAGCGCTGGGGCAGGTTCTCGGCGCGTACGTCCCTGTTGATGGGGTACCACTGCTCGCCGCCATCGTCACTGCGGTAGACGCCGCCGGCGGAGATCGCTGCATAGAGCCTCTCTGGCACCGTCGGGCATTGATGGATGGAATGCAGCGAAAAGCCGCCCTTGGCCGGCTCCCAAGTATCGCGTGTGGGATGCAGGTTGAGCCCGTCCATCGACGACCAGCTTTCGCCGGCATCGTTGCTGACGAAAAGGCCTGCCGGGTCGATGCCGGCGTAAAGCGTGCCCGGCGCGGAATCCAGCCCGGGTGTCAGGCACCAAATGGCGTGCAACGCTTCTTGATGACGACCCGCGGGGTGGCTGGGCAGGGCATCCAGCGGCTGCCAGTTTAGCCCCGCATCAATGCTGCGATAGATGTGGCTGCCCCAGATAACGTGATTCACAGCCGCGTAGCCCGTGCGGCTATCGCGGGGATCGATCCAGGCCTGCAGAATTTCGTAACCGGGGATAAGCGGCCCCTGCATCTGCCAATGCGTACGCTCCTTGTTCGCCTCGAGTCGGAACAAGCCCTTCTGGGTTCCGACCAGTAGCACGGTGCGAGTTGCCCGTCCGCCGGGCGGCGAAGCGGCGTCGGTCATCGGCGTCCTCGTCCAGCACATGAAAACCGGCTATTGGACCAGAAGTTTTGCACGAGGGGAACGCAGAGTTTTCCGTTGCTGTTCAGTTACAATCCACGGATGCGTACCGTTACACTGCGGCCTGAACTTCGCGAAGAACTTGCCGGGCTTGCCGTTGCCGCTTATCCCCACGAGGGTTGTGGGGTGCTGCTCGGTGACGGTACCGGCGATGCAATCGCGGTCCGAGCCGTGGCCACCTGCGCCAACCGCGCCGATAATCCGCGGCGCGAATTCCTCCTCGACCCGGAGGATTACCTGGCAGCCGAGCGCAGGGCCGAGGCAACCGGGCAGCAGGTGGTGGGTATCTGGCATAGTCACCCCGAGGGAACGGCGGAACCTTCACGGACTGATCTTGAAATGGCCTGGGGCGGTTGGTCGTACCTGATCGCTGCGACGCGGGCTGATTGCATGGTTGACCTGCGAGCGTGGCGACTGAACGGCGCCGGCTTCGTGGAGGAGGTTATCGAGTCTTGAAACTGATCACGGTCCGAATTCCAACGCCGTTGCGCCCTTTTGCCGATGGCCTCGATGCCGTGCAAGCAGAAGGTGAAACCGTAAGGGACATACTCTACGGATTGCGTGACAGTCACGTCGGTCTTGGGCAGAGAATCCTCACCCCGGAAGGCGAGCTGCGGCGTTTCGTCAACGTGTACGTCGGCAACGCCAACATCGCATCCCTCGGCGGCCTGGATGCCGCCGTCAATGATGGTGACGTGGTGTCCATCATTCCGGCGGTGGCCGGCGGCATGGGCCAGGCCAGTAGTCGGCGGCTGGAGAACCTGCGTGCCAGCATCAGGGAAATCGATCCTGCCGAGGCGGCGCGCCTGCAGGCGGACGGGGCCGCGTTGATCGACGTCCGTGAACAGGATGAAATCGCTGCCGGCAGCCCCAAGGGTGCGCTTCATATGGGGCGGGGTTTTCTCGAGCTGCGCATCGAGGACGCCGTGCCGGATCTCGATCAGCCGGTACTCACCCTTTGTGGCGGCGGCACCCGCTCGCTATTCGCCGCCGAGGATCTGCAGCGCCTCGGCTACCGCAACGTCTACTCCGTGACGGGCGGATTCAACCGTTGGAAGAACGACGGTCTGCCGTTCGAGATACCGAGGACATTGAGCCCGGCCGCACGGGAGCGGTACTCCCGGCATCTGCTCATGCCCGAGGTGGGCGAGCAGGGGCAGCTCAAGCTCATGGATGCCAAGGTACTACTCATCGGGGCCGGGGGGCTTGGTTCACCGGTGGCCCTCTATCTGGCCGCCGCTGGCGTTGGCACCATTGGTCTGGTGGATCACGATGTGGTGGATCGGAGTAATCTCCAGCGGCAGGTGATTCACGCCGAGGATCGTGTGGGCACACCGAAGGTGGAGTCGGCCAGGGCGGGAATTCATGCCCTCAATCCGGAAGTCACCGTGCAGGTCCACGAAACCTATCTGAGCAGCGATAACGTTGACGAACTGTTCGCTGGTTATGACATCGTCATCGATGGCGCGGACAACTTCCCCACCCGATACCTCATCAACGATGCCTGCGTGAAGCACGGCATCCCCAATGTCCATGGTGCCGTGTTCCGTTTCGAAGGCCAGGTGACCGTGTTCTGGCCCGGGCGGGAGCAGGGGCCCGGCCCCTGTTATCGATGCCTGTATCCCGAGCCGCCACCGCCGGAGCTGGCACCCTCCTGTGCCGAGGCGGGAGTGCTCGGTGTGCTGCCCGGGATCATCGGGCTACTGCAGGCCATCGAGGCGGTGAAGCTGATTCTCGGCGTGGGCGAGCCACTGGTGGGGCGCTTGCTCTATTACGATGCGCTCAGTGCCGGGTTCACCGAACTGCGCATGGATCGTGATCCGGACTGTGCCTATTGTGGTGATGGCAAGGCTTTCCCGGGCTACGTGGACTACCAGGGCTTCTGCGCCGCCAGCTGACCCTGGCGGCGCGTGAGCGCAATGTCTCCCTAGCCCATGACTCCGTGAAAAGGCTGCACTTCCACGTATTCGCCGGCAGCAACCGGGCCGCTGTCGTGGGGCACGACGATAAAGCAGTTTGCCGCGCTCATGGAACTGAGAATGCCTGAGCCCTGGCTTCCAGTGGTGTGCACTACCAACTCACCACTGTCGTCCTGACGGAGGATGCCGCGTTGAAACTCCGTGCGGCCCGGACGCTTGCGTAGCCGGTCCGCCGTGCGGACGCGGAAGCGCAGCGGTGGGGTGATGTCCTGCCCGGAAAGGTGGCGCAGGGCCGGTTGCACGAACTGGTACCAGGTGGCGACCACCGAGACCGGATTTCCAGGAAGCCCGAAGAACCAGGCGTCCCGCAGGCGGCCGAATGCCAGTGGCCGACCCGGGCGCATGGCGATCTTCCAGAAATTGACGCTGCCCAGCTTGTTGAGAATCTGCTTGATGTAGTCGGCCTCGCCCACGGAAACGCCCCCGGAGGTGATGATGGCGTCGGCAAAGCCCGCCGCTTCCGTGAAAGCCTGCTCCAGTGCCTCCGGAGAGTCCTCGACCACGCCCATGTCTGTCGCTTCGACGCCAAGGGCCTGCAACGCGGCAAACAGAGTGTAGCGGTTGCTATCGTAGATCTTTCCTTCGCCGGCGGGCTCGCCAGCGCCAATCAGTTCGTCGCCGGTGGAAAAGAAGGCCACGCGCAGTCGTCGCCGGACAGACACCTCCACCAGCCCCATGGACCCGAGTATGCCAAGTTCCGGCACATCAACCCGCTGGCCGGCTGCCAGCACGCGCTGACCCTGGGCAAGATCCTCGCCGGCCTGGCGCACGTTCTGGCCGACTTCCTGCCCGGCGTCGATGATGACGGTGCCGCCGTCAACAGTGGCCCGTTCCTGCATCACGACGGTGTCCGCTCCCGCCGGCATGGACGCCCCGGTGGTAATGCGCACACATCCGCCGGCGGTCACCTGGCCGCTAAAGGGGTGGCCGGCAAGGGCCTTGCCAAGCAGTTCGAGGCGCGCCGAGCCGTCTGCCTGCAGATCGTCGCCGCGTATGGCGTATCCATCCATGGCAGCATTGGTGGTGCTCGGCACGTTGACGCGGGAGTGAATATCCTCGGCCAGAATCCTGCTCAGCGCGTCCCGGGTAGCGACCCGCTCCGTACCCTTGATGGGCGCGATGTCGGTGCGAATGCGTGCCCAGGCCTGTTCGATGCGCAGTGAGGAGGGATCGTTATCATCCTGGCAGCTCGGGTCTTGTCGCGGTGGTGTGCTCATGCAACTGCACCTTCTGAAAGGTTGGTCGTATTGTCAGCGTTTTGACCGCCGGAGGCGGATGTTGCCACAGATCAACAGTGAGGAGAGAGTCATGAATCCGGAAGAACTGAACATGCAGATCCGCAAATTCCTTAAGCAGGTGGGCGTGACCTCGCAGCGGGAAATCGAGACGGCCGTGCGTGAGGCGCTGGACCTGAAAGCCTGAGTCGTCCGGGCCGTCGCTCAGGCGGCCCAGACCATTCTGCCCAGTTCGCTGAAGTCGTATCCACCCAACTCTTCCGCCAGAGCCCGACAGCGTGGTTGACGGAGTTCCTCCAGAAGCTGCTGGAACAGTTTGCGGAAGTACACACCGCGATACAGAGCAAGGTCGAACGACTCCCAGCCCACCGGCACGAACGCGAGCCCCGCTTCGGTGGCCATACCCTGGCTGCCGGGTGCGATGTCGGCGCGGCCCATGGCGAGTGCAGCCGCGGCGTCTCGTCCCGAGAGGGCGGTGCAGGTCGCCCGTTCCTGAATGGTTACAAGGTCGACCTGGCGGCTGGCCAGCGCTTCCTGCAGAAAGCGGTGGCAGCCCGACCCTTCTTGCCGCATGGCCCAGCGCAGCGGCGCTTCCAGCAACTCCGGCAGTTCGGCGAGATGCTCTCGACGCACCATCAGTCCCTGCTGGCGATGAAACACCCTGACCAGGACCCAGTCATGGTGCTGGGGGTACTGGTTAAGCAGCGCGGCATGTCGATGCTGGCTCTCCCGTGCCGGACCCCAGTGGATTGCACACATGTCTGCCCGGTGTCTGGCCAACAGTCCCAGACCGAGGGTGGCTCCAGTGGGTGTGTAGCTGACCAGGGCCTGAGCGCGAATGTCGCGAGCCAACTGCATGATCGCCCGGTACAGCAGCGGGTCGTCACTGCCCGCGAGTGCCAGCCGGTCTGTGAGAACGCCACCGTAACTGGATTCGATCAACCAGCGGTCGATGAGATCCCGGGGGAACATCCACTTCCCGGTGACCTTGGTTGCCGGGATATTGCCTTCGCCAACCAGGGCGTAGACTTTTTTTTCGTTCAAGTGGAGGTAATCCGCCACCTGGCGAACATTCATGAAGCGCGGCGGAGCCTCGTCCCGCAATCGGGTGCCGCCACAATGGCCGCTTGCTGGTCCTGTTTGCGGTTGCGCGGCAGGCGCATCCATCTGTCGTGCCTCCCTGTCTGCGCGGCCCCTGTCAGCCGCCAGTCACGCTCATGTGCCGGAACAGCACGGGCTTGACGTCCAGGTTGAAGTCATGACCCTTGGGCTTGATCGCCATGGAGTCGATGATAGCCTGCTTCAAGGCCTGCATATCGCCGGGATTACTGCGCATGACTTTCTTGAGATCCATCGAGTGTTCCTGACCCAGGCACAGGAGTAATTGACCCTCGGTGGTAACTCGTACCCGGTTGCAGCTCTCGCAGAAATTGTGGCTATGGGGAGAAATGAAACCGACCTTGCTGCTTGAGCCGGGGATCCTGAAGTACCGCGACGGCCCACCGGTTGTCTCCGTGGTGGGCGTCAGCTGGTAGCGGGTCTCGATCCGCTCTCTCACTTCGTCAGAGGACATGTACGATTCGGCCCGGTCGTGGGAGATTTCCCCGAGCGGCATTTCCTCAATGAAGCTGATGTCCATTCCGCGTGCGTGGACGAAATCGACAAGGTCGAGAATTTCATCCTCGTTGCGGTTGTGCATGGCGACCGTGTTGATCTTGATCTTCTCGAATCCTGCTTCAAGTGCGGCATCGATACCGCGCATGACCTTATCGAGGTCACCGACGCGAGTGATGCGCCGGAAACGCTCGGCGTCAAGGCTATCGAGGCTGATGTTGATGCGCCGTACGCCGGCATCACGCAGCGGCTGGGCAAGGCGGTCTAGCTGCGAGCCATTGGTGGTCAGGGTCAACTCGTCGAGGCCGGGGAGTTGGCCGAGCTGCTGGAAGAGCCAGATCACGTTATTTCTCACCAGCGGTTCTCCGCCGGTGATGCGGAGCTTTCTGACCCCGAGTTCGGTGAATGCCTGGCCCATTTGGGCCATTTCCTCCAGCGTCAGGAGCTGCGCGCGGGGGAGAAACGTCATGTCCTCGCTCATGCAATAGACGCAGCGAAAATCGCAGCGATCCGTCACCGAGATTCGAACATAGGTCACGTGCCGACCGAAT
Organism: Natronocella acetinitrilica; assembly: GCF_024170285.1. Taxonomy (NCBI): domain Bacteria; kingdom Pseudomonadati; phylum Pseudomonadota; class Gammaproteobacteria; order Chromatiales; family Ectothiorhodospiraceae; genus Natronocella; species Natronocella acetinitrilica. The sequence goes on along the minus strand of NZ_JALJXV010000002.1, from coordinate 46,026 downwards.
CGATCGACGAGTTTGGTTTCTCCGTTTTGCAGCTCGCTCATTTGCAGGGCCCCTGCGAATTGTTATGTGGTATCCGGTCATGCCGACCTACTAGTGTCGGCTGTTGGGCGTGTGGATACAAGAACCATGCCTATGGGCACGGCGTAGGCCGAACGTTGTAGCGTGTGGTGAAAACGGTGCGGATCACAGGAATTGTGCATGGCACCATGGTCGATAATGTACCCATTTATCCCTTGCTGGTTATTTTTGACTCATGGCCAGGGGTCGATTGGTCCGGAGTTTGTCTAAAGTCAAGTGGGGGCGGATTGTGTGCCATGCCACTACAGAGGTACTACACGTCCTGCCCGTAAACGTGGCAAGCTTATATGGAAGCGAGTGGTATGTGTTTTGCTTAGCGGATCGCAATCGACGGTCTGCGTCTGGGTCATTTCTGGGAGAGCACGTATGGAGCAGCCATCACAAAGCGAGTGGTCCGGGCTCAAGGAGCTGCCGGTTGCGGTTGTGGTTGGCGCTCCCGCTGGCGAGGCCCGTGGAGACCATCGGCGCTGGCAGATTGGCGGCGTACTTGTAGGAGAACGCTTCGGTTCCGATACCCGGGAGAAAGTGCTCATGCGTTCGGGGCCGGACGGTGAGCTTTTCATGTGGCGCGGCTTGCGGATACGGCTGGAGCGCTCCGAAGCAGAGGATTACTTCCTCAACCTGGCCGAGGAGACGCCGGTGGTCTACGTGGTTGTCCGCTGGACCGACGACAACGAACTGTTGCCAGTTGAGGTGACCGTGAGTCTGGGCGAGGCGCAGGCCATGGACTCCACGGATCTGCGGTCCGTGGACGAAGCGGTGAGGACGGTCCCCATGCCGCCTGAGGTCGGCGTCTGGCTCGCCGAGTTCGCCGCCAAGCATTATGTTCCGAGAAAGAAAAAGAAACGCGGCAAGAAGCGAAGTTCAGCGCTCTACGACGCCGCGGTTGGGGATTTCAGCCCCGACGATGACTGGAGTGGAGGCACCAAGTGAGCACAGAGAAAGACGGCTTCAAGTGGCGGGCGGATGCCGTGCCGACGGCAACCGCCGTGGAAGAGCCTGATTTTTTCAGTCGCTGGTCCCGCCGCAAGCAGGCCCTTGGCAAGGGTGAGCGGCTTGAGGAGGAGCCTGCGGCGGAGTCCGTCGATACAGATGCAGTCGCGGGGCCGGAAGAGCCGGAGGTCAAGGTTGATCCGCGAACTGGAAAGCCTTACGACGAACTCACCGATGAGGACATGCCCGAGGTCGAGAGCCTGGATCAGGATTCCGACGTCAGCATGTTCATGGCGAAAAACATCTCGCCTGCCCTGCGCATGAAAGCCCTGGCCCGGGTGTTTCATTCGGCCAAATTCAACAAGGTCTGTCTCTGCGCCGAGTATGCGGATGACTACACCAACTTCACGCCCATGGGTGACATCGTTCCGCATGACCTGAAGTCCGCCATCGCCCGGGAGGCCACCAAGCTGCGGGATCGACTGCGTGAAAAGGGTCTGGAAATGTCGGAAGAGGATGCTCAGGCACGCATCGCAGCGGAGTCCCGCGGCGAAAAGTTGCCTGACATAGAAGAGCTGGCAGAGAAGACGACCAGCCAGGAATTGGAACAAGCCGAGGCAGAGCGCCCCGATCGTTTGCAGGGCTGATGGTGCGAATTGACGCAGCGCACTTGATCGGTGCGAGACGCTTTACCGTTTTCTGCCTGAATGGTCGGATTTTTCCGGCCCGTATATTGCAAGAACTTTGGTGCAGGTTGCAGGTCCGGGTCGCCCGCATCTGAACCTGCCATTAAGAATGACTGAGGTGACATGACTGAGTTCCTTTCCGTCTATGTGGGTGTGCCGTTGCCGGCGTCAGGCAAGAACGCGGCGGCGCGCGATTCCGCATTGCAGGCGGCACTTGCCGTGGACGTTGAACCAACCTCGCTGGTGGGCTACCGCTCGGCGGGTTATGTGCTGGTGGTTGGGCCGGAAGAAGGTGCATTGGCCGCGGCCGCCAGCCTGCAGAAGCATCTGCGCGTTACCGTTGTGGTAACGGCCGACGCCGCCACCCTGTCCGCCGAACTCGCGGCCGTCCGCGACGATCCCGCCGTAGTGGTGTTGCGGGGTTCTCTGGCAAGCCTGCAGGGGCACCTGGGGCATTTCGTGGCTCATCTGCAACCGGCGCAGGGTGAAGCGCTCAACATCTCGGAGCTGAATGATTCCGGTCATCCCTACTTCGACCTGGTCGTTGATCTGCAGCCTGAAGCGGCCATTGGTTTTGAGGTGCCGCCGTTTGGTTACTACCCCGTCGGCGACGATGATCCGCGGCTGCAACGGGCGCTCGACGAAATTCCGGAAATGACGGGGGAGTTCGAAAAGCCCAAGTTTTTCAACTACAACCCTGACATCTGCGCCCATGGCGACAGCGGCCTGACGGGCTGTACCCGCTGCCTCGATGCCTGCCCCACCGGCGCCATCGGCTCGATTGGTGATGCCATCGAGGTCGATCCGTACCTGTGCCAGGGCGGTGGCAGCTGCACAAGTGTCTGCCCCACCGGCGCGATCATCTATGCGTATCCGGGCCCGCGGGATCAGATTGCCCGGGTCAAGGCGATGCTGGCGGCGTATCGGGAAGCCGGCGGTGAGCGGCCGATCCTGCTGTTCCACGACGAAGAGGCAGGCGTCGAGCGTCTTCGCCGGATCGCCGCAGAACTGCCTGACCGCGTCATTCCCGTGCGGGTTGCCGAGGTTGGTGCAGCGGGCATGGACCTGTGGTTTTCCGCATTCGCCTATGGGGCGGAGCAGGTCGTGTTGCTCGATACCGAGCAGCTTGCACCCATGGTTCGTCGGGCGATGCGCGAGCAGATCAGCTATGCGCAGCCGTTGCTTGCGGGTATGGGGTATGGCGCCGATGCGTTGCGGTGGCTTGATGATGCCGCCGACGCGCATGCCGCACTGGCAGATTTCGATGGTCTCGGGGTGACGCCTGCAACGTTCGACACATTCAACGAGAAGCGCGGCACGCTGCGTCTTGCAATCGACCATCTGTTCGAGCACGCGCCGGAGCAGCAGCACAATGTGGCTCTGCCATCGGGTGCGCCGTTTGGCCAGGTGTTGGTAAATGAAGATGCCTGCACGCTTTGCATGTCCTGCCCACAGGTCTGTCCGACACGGGCGTTGACCGATGCGGGTGACAAGCCGCAGCTTCGTTTCGTCGAAGACCTTTGCGTGCAGTGCGGTTTGTGCCAGACGGCCTGCCCCGAGGACGCGATCCAGCTTGAGCCGAGATTCCTCTACGATCGCGAAGAGCGCCGTCAACTGCGCGTGCTGAACGAGGAAGAGCCTTTCCGCTGCATCAGCTGCGGCAAGCCCTTCGCCACGCCTAGTGTGATCAATCGCATGACCGAGCGGCTGGGCAGCCACCACATGTTCCAGGGTGATGAGGCCTTGCGCCGCCTGAAAATGTGCGGTGATTGCCGGGTGGTGGACCTGTTCAAGGATGATTTCGAAGCGGGCTCCAAGCCCAAGTGGTATGGGCCGCAATGAGGTGTCGAATCAATGACCGGAACTGATACTGCCAGGACAGAAGCCGAGGACCGCAGTGCGGATGCGCTGCGTGCTGGCACCTGGAACCTGTTGGGCAATCTGCTCGCAGGGCCGCCGTCGGATGAAATCCTGGCGCTGCTGAAAGGCATCGACGAAACAACGGCCGAACGCAATCGCGACGAGATCGCCAATGCGTGGTCGACGCTGCGCATCGCTGCAGAGCGCGCCTCGAGGCAGGCGCTTGATCAGGAATACCAGGATGTGTTCATTGGTGTTGGCGGGGGTGAGATCACGCCTTATGCGTCCTGGTTTGAAACCGGCTCGCTCATGGAGCGGCCGTTGATCCTGTTGCGGCAGGATATGGATGCCCTGGGCATCGAACGCCAGAAGGGCGTCAGCGAGCCAGAAGATCATGTCGCGGCTATTTGTGAAGTCATGGCCGTCGTCATCGGTGATGATGATGTGGACTTCGAGTGGCAGAAGCAGTTTTTCGAGCGTCACATCCACCGCTGGATGGGGCGCTTTTTCCACGAACTCCAGGAGGCGCCGTCGGCCGGTTTCTACAAGGCGGTCGGTTGTCTCGGAGAAGCGTTTGTCCGGCTGGAGCAGCGGTACTTTGCGATGCCGACCTGAGGGACAGGGCGGTCTGGTTTATGCAGGGAGTTCTTTCGAGAGGGTAAGCAATTGCGTAATGACCATGGTGAGGAGGAGCCAGCGATGAAAAAGCAGGACAAGACGGGCCTTGAAGCCCGGCGCACGTTCCTGAAGACCATGGCTGCCACGGGTGGTGCAGTCGCCGTGACGGCCGGGTTGGGAACTGCGGCAGCTGCTGCACCCGAGGACACTTCAACGGAAGTGACTGACGAGGTGCGTGGTTACCACGAGACCCAGCATATTCGGGATTATTACGCGAGGGCGGACTTCTGATCGTTGCCTCCGGGCAATGGTCAGGAGATCGCTTTCCGTAGAGGAGGATCACCATGAAACTGATGAAGAAGAGCACTTCGGCGTCCGCCATCTCGGCGCCGGGTCTGCTGGGTAAGGCCATCGGCCGTCGTACCTTCCTGCGGGGCTCCGGCCTTGCGGTGGGTGGCGCCGTTGTTGCCGGCACGCTGCCGCTGACGATGGTGCGCAAGGCCAAGGCGGCCCGGCGCGTGGCTCCGGAGTCCGAGGTCCGTCGGGTGAAGACCATCTGCGGTCACTGCTCCGTGGGCTGCAGCACCATTGCTGAAGTTCACAATGGTGTCTGGGTCGGTCAGGAGCCGGCTTTCGACAGTCCGATCAACCTCGGTGCGCATTGCGCCAAGGGTGCGGCGCTGCGTAACCACGGCCACAGTACTCGCCGGATCAAGTATCCGATGAAGATGGTAGACGGTCGCTGGCAGCGCATCAGCTGGGATCAGGCCATCGAGGAGATCGGCGACAAGCTCCTGCAGATTCGCGAGGAGTCCGGCCCCGATGCATTCTGGTTTGCCGGTTCGTCCAAGGCGAACAACGAAGGCGCCTACCTGCAGCGCAAGTTCGCCGCCTTCTGGGGTTCCAACAACTGTGACCACCAGGCGCGTATCTGCCACTCCACCACGGTGGCCGGTGTGGCCAACACCTGGGGTTACGGTGCGCAGACGAACTCCTACAACGACATCCTCAAGTCGAAGTGCATCATCATGTGCGGCTCCAACGCCGCTGAAGCGCACCCCGTGGCCATGCAGATGATCCTGCGGTCCAAGGAGCAGGGTGCGAAGCTGGTCGTCATGGATCCGCGCTTCACCCGCACCGCCGCCCACGCCGACACCTACGTTCGGTTCCGCTCCGGCACCGACGTGGCGCTGATGTGGGGCATCCTGTGGCACGTCTTCGAGAACGAGTGGGAAGACAAGGAATACATCCGCCAGCGTGTCTACGGCATGGACCGTGTTCGGGAGGAAGTTGCCAAGTGGACGCCGGATGAAGTCGAGCGGGTCACGGGTGTAGGCGAAGAGGCCATTTACGACATCGCCAAAACCATGGCGGACAACCGTCCGGGCACCTTCGTCTGGTGCATGGGTGGTACCCAGCACACCATCGGCAGCAACTACGTTCGGGCGTACAACTGCCTGCAGCTGGCACTGGGCAACATCGGTGTCGACGGTGGTGGTGCCAACATCTTCCGCGGCCATGACAACGTGCAGGGCGCGACCGACGTGGGTCCGAACCCCGACAACCTGCCGGGCTACTACCCGATCGCCGAAGGCGGTTGGCAGCACTGGTGCCGCGTCTGGGATGTGGACTACGAGTGGCTGAAGAACCGCTTCGACCAGGCCGAGTACGACGATGGCCGGGGCGGCACGGTTCAGAACATGAACACCGGTGGCATCACCGTCTCGCGCTGGGTCGACGGCGTACTGGAAGATCCGGACAACATCGCGCAGAAGGACAATATCCGCGCGGCGATGTTCTGGGGCCATGCCCCGAACTCCCAGACCCGTGGTCCGGAAATGAAGCGGGCCTTCGAGATGCTGGATCTTCTGGTCATTGCCGACCCGTACCCCACGGTCAGCGCCGTGCTGCATGACCGGAAGAACAACACCTACCTGCTGCCGATTGCCACGCAGTTCGAGCAAGCCGGTTCGGTGACGGCGTCCAACCGTTCCATCCAGTGGCGGGAAAAAGTCATCGAGCCGCTGTATGAGCACAAGACGGATGCCGAACTTGCCTACCGTCTGGCAACCAAGCTTGGTTTCGCCGATGAGATGTTCAAGAACATCGAAGTGCGGGACAACATGCCGGTGCCTGAAAGTGTGCTGCGCGAAATCAACCGGGGCACCTGGTCCATCGGTTACACCGGCCAGAGCCCGGAGCGTATCAAGGAGCACATGGCCAACCAGCGTCACTTCGACGTGGTGACCCTGAAGGCCGAAGGTGGACCGCTGGACGGTGAAACCTACTGCCTGCCGTGGCCGTGTTACGGCACGCCGGAAATGAAGCACCCCGGCACGCACGTGCTGTACAACACCAGCCGGCATGTCCTGGACGGTGGCGGCAACTTCCGCGCCAATTTCGGGACCGAGCGCGACGGTGAAACCCTGCTGGCCGAGGATTCCTGGTCGAAGGGTGCGGAGATTGAGGGCGGTTATCCGCAGTTCGACTCCGAGATGCTGAAGCAGCTGGGTTGGTGGGATGACCTGACTGACGAGGAAAAGGAAATGGCCGAAGGCCGTGCCTGGACCACCGACCTGTCCGGCGGCATCATCCGGGTCGCCATGAAGCACGGCTGTCACCCGTTCGGTAACGCCAAGGCGCGTGCCCACGTCTGGAACTTCCCGGACGGTGTGCCGATTCACCGTGAACCGCTCTACACGCCGCGGTACGACCTGGTCGAGGATTACCCCACCTACGAGGACCGTGCGGTGTTCTACCGCCTGCCCACGCGGTGGAAGTCCGTCCAGGCTCGCGACTATAGCCGTGAGTTCCCGCTGGTTCATACCTCCGGCCGACTGGTCGAGTATGAGGGCGGTGGTGAAGAAACCCGTTCCAACCCGTGGCTCGCTGAGCTGAAGCAGGACATGTTCGTCGAGATCAACCCTGCAGATGCCAACGACGCCGGCGTACGAGATGGCCAGACGGTCTGGCTGGAAGGCCCGGAGGGTGGACGTATCCGTATCAAGGCAATGGTGACCAACCGCGTGGGTCGCGGCACGGTGTTCACGCCGTTCCACTTCGGTGGTCATTTCCAGGGTCAGGACCTGCTCAGCAAGTATCCTGACGGTGCCGCTCCTTACGTGCGTGGTGAATCTACCAACACCGCGACCACGTACGGTTACGACGCCGTTACGATGATGCAGGAAACCAAGACCACGCTTTGCCGGGTCATCCCCGCCTGATAACGCATTGAGAGGAGAGCCGTCATGGCGAGAATGAAGTTTCTCTGTGACGCGGAACGCTGCATCGAGTGTCAGGCGTGCGTGACCGCGTGTAAGAACGAGCATGAAGTGCCCTGGGGCGTCAATCGTCGCCGCGTCATCGTGATGAACGATGGCCGGCCTGGCGAGAAGTCTGTCTCCGTGGCCTGCATGCACTGCACAGATGCACCGTGTGCTGCTGTCTGCCCCGTGGACTGCTTCTACACCACTGCGGATGGCATCGTGCTGCACGACAAGGATCTGTGCATCGGTTGTGGCTACTGCTTCTACGCCTGCCCGTTCGGAGCGCCGCAGTATCCGCAGCAGACCGCATTTGGTGTTCGCGGCAAGATGGACAAGTGCACCTTCTGCGCCGGTGGTCCGGAAACGGCGGGTTCGCAGGCCGAACTCACCAAGTACGGCACCAACCGTGTGGCCGAAGGCAAGCTGCCGCTGTGTGCCGAAATGTGCGCAACCAAGGCACTGCTGGCCGGTGATGGCGACATCGTCGCTGACATCTACCGCAAGCGGGTCATGACCCGTGGTGGTCGGCCGCAGACCTGGGGCTGGCAGGCTGCTTACGGGCAGGATGCCTGATGGCATGGTTCGGGGGCGCGTCATGCGCCCCCGAGCGTCGTTCCGGCAAATATGAAAACACCATAGAGGAGCGTAAGAACATGCCTAAGAAGAGCTTTCTCGCCCTGTTTGGGGCGGGCAGCCTGTTCCTGCTAACCGCATGTGGCGACGTCACCATGTATGAGCCCGGTGTCTACAAGGGCAAGCATGATGAAAGCGCAACAGAAGAAGCGGTGCAGGCCCGTACTAGCGATTTGCGTGACCGGGCTTCCGGTCAGACAGATCGTTAAGCGAGGAGACGCCTATGAGTTCGCAATCAGCATCCGCGAAGGGTCAGCGTAGATGGCGGGCAATGATGTGGAGCCTGCTTGCCATCATCGCGCTGGCAATTGCGCTTCCGTCGATGGGCTATCTGGCCGCACATGCCAGTGCGGTTTATGGTCCCGACCGCGACTTTGCCGAGGATCGGGCAACCAATCCTCGTTCGGACATGTGGCGGGATGCCCGCGTGGGGGAGGGTGGCTTCACTACCCAGACAGGCCCCTACGTGACCAATACGATGATCAGCAACGTCGGTGAAAACTGGCGGCAGATCCGCACAGGCCCCATGGTGACTTATGGGGGTTGGGCGCTGGTGGTCGTGTTGGCACTGATCAGCCTGTTCTTCGTCATAAACGGGCGGGTCAAGATCGAGGGCGGACGTTCCGGGATGACCGTCGTGCGCTGGAAGGCGTATGAGCGGTTCCTTCACTGGTTCACAGCCCTGAGTTTCATTGTCCTGGCGATTACCGGCTTGAGCCTGCTGTTCGGGCGCTATGTACTGATTCCGGTGTTCGGGCATTCCGGGTTTGCAGCCTATGCGCAGCTTGCCTACAACGTCCATAACGCAGTGGGCCCGGCTTTCTCGGTCGGTGTTCTGGCCATGATCGTCCTTTGGGTAAAGCACAACATTCCCAACAAGACCGATCTGCAGTGGTTCAAGCAGGGTGGGGGCATCATTGGCGGAAAGCATCCGTCGGCCGGCAAGATGAACGGTGGTGAAAAGGTCTGGTTCTGGGGGGGCGTGTTCACCCTGGGTCTGGTCGTGATCATTTCCGGATCCATCCTGTTGTTCCCCAACCTTGGCTTCCAGACCCGTGAAATCATGGCCTGGTCGCAGGTTGTGCATGCCATCGCGTCGCTCGTCTGGATCGCCCTCTTCTTCGGGCATGCCTACATCGGCACTGCCGGAACTGAAGGTGCTCTGGAAGGCATGACCCGGGGACGTGTGGACACCAACTGGGCCAAGCAGCACCACGATCTGTGGTACGAAGATCTGATGGCCAAGGGTGAGAAGCCGGTCTCCGAGGAAGAACTGCGTCGTCAGAAGCAGGGTCTGCCGCCGGCAGGCGCTGCGGGACAGCCCGGACACTAGACGCGTCCGGCACGCTGGTTCCACCAGGGACGACAGGGTAACCTGTCGTCCCTTTTTGATTCGCTGAACCCGGAATGCTCCGCCAAGGAGTTGCTGCATGAAGTTTCCACGAGTCGCCCGACTGGACGACACCGACGAGCATGTCTACGAGCTTGCGGCGCAGGTGGGTGAACCCGCCGTTCCCGGTAGTTTCGTCTATACGTTTTCCGATGAGGATCCGGTCAACCTGGAGGGTAAGCGCAAGCAGGCCTTTCGGCATGGTTTCCTGGGCGTGGAAAGTTTCGGCGTCGCCACCGTTGTGACTGTCGCCGAGATGTCCAAACAGGAGTACAAGAGCGTCATCGAACGCCTGGCCCATCATTTCGTTGATGCCTACGGCGCCCCGGATCTGGAATCCGCCTTACCGTTCGCCCGCGAAGAGGCCGAGTATGCCGTCAGTCTGTGTGAACACGAGGTGAACACCCTGCTCGCCTTGGAGCGGGCGGTGGATGAGGAAGGCATTCACGAAGCCTTCAAGGTGGTGAAACCCCAGGCCAACTGGCAGGGTACCGAGGTCAAGATCTGGAAAATCGAGGAAGAGGGTTAGTTGCGCAGGTCAGAAGGCTGGGGATCAATCATCCCGGCCGCCAACAGTTCGCCGCGGCTTGGATACCACATGCTCTCCGCCGGCGTATCCAGGATCTGGGTCAGGAAGGCTTCCTTTACATTCGCGCGACGGAACAGGGTCATGTCCCTGGCAATTTCCCGGGCTGGGTCGATGTACTGAGCGGCAGTAGCCGAGCGCACACTGTAGCGGTGGAAACCCAGCCGTGCCCCGGATTCCACGTGACGCTGCTGCCCCGCCACGAACACCAGTGTGCAAGCGGAGGAACACTCCTCGGCCACGGTTGTGGCTAACGCCAGTCTCTCTACGACCTTCGCGAGGCCCCGAGCCTCGGCAATCTGGCCGCCACCACTGCTGAGGCGGATCAGGGTGACCTCGGGCATGTGTTCCAGCAGATAAGACAGGTGTGCCGTTGCACCGAAATCAATTCGACCGCTCAGTTCCACCGTCTGGTTGTCGTCGGATAGGGTCAATGCATAGCTCGGAGTGAGATCAGGGGGCGGGCGTGGATCACTGGTCGCTTGCGAGGGTTTACCGAGGTAAGTGGAGACCGCAACCAACCCGATGATGCCCGTGAGGGCCGCCGATCGGGCTACCTTCAGAAACTTGTCGCCGCTGGACACCGGCACATACCTTGCTGATTGCTGAGCTCACCACCATATCAGCAGGGATGGCTGGGCGACAGTGGACCAGGACACATGTCTGCGGATTGGGTGATGCTGCGCAGTGACTGCGTTCGCATCAATCAGGCCAACCAATGACTATCCTGACGGCAGATGACGTTGATCCTTGGATGACTGGTGCAACCATCATCCCGTCGCCGAAGGCCAGAGAGTTCGTTTTAGCCCATGATCCAAGCGCCGTCCTGCCAGAATGAATCCTCCCGGCTCGCTGCCCTGCAGACGCTTGGCTTGCTGGATACCGCCCCGGAGCCGAGATTTGACCGTCTGACCAGGCTCGCCGCCGCTATCCTTGGCACTGAGCATGCCGCGGTTACGCTGGTCGACAAGGACAGACAGTGGTTCAAGTCCATCCACCAGCTGGATGTGCGGGAAACGTCCCGGGATGTGTCGTTCTGTGCCCATGCGGTGAGTGAGGGCCGTTTGCTGGTGGTGAACGATGCCCTGCAGTCACCGGCATTCCGGAATAACCCGGTGGTCACGGGACCTCCGCATGTCCGCTTCTATGCAGGCGTGCCGCTGGCTGCCCCAGATGGCAGCCTGGTGGGTGCTTTTTGCGTGTTCGATACAAAGCCCCGCGACTTCGATGAGCAACAGCAGCGCCTGCTCGAGGACCTCGCGGAGATCGCGCGAGGGGAAATCAACGCGGCGTGGAGCAGTCGTGACGCTGAGGCAAATCGGCGCCTGGCGCAAAAATTCCGGCGGCGAAAGGAGGTTGCCGAGGCGTCGAGTCGAGAGAAGTCACGATTCCTGGCGCAGATCAGCCATGAAATACGCACCCCGATGAACGGACTCATCGGAATGCTTTCCTTGTTGGAAGACTCCCGACTTGACCGCGAGCAGTTGCACTATCTGCAGACAGCCAAACAGGCTGGGCAACTCTTGTTGCGCCTGGTGGACGACGTGCTCGATCTGTCGCGCATCGAGGCTGGCAGGCTTGACCTGAAGATCGAGAAAATGTCCCTGACGGAACTGGTCGAACAGACGGCGAGCCTCATCAAGCCGCTCGCTGATCAGAAAGAACTCCGTTTCGAGACGACCATTGCTCCGACACCCGTATCCCTGATCCGCACCGACCACACGCGTTTGCAGCAGGTTCTGTTGAACCTGCTCGGCAATGCGGTCAAGTTCACCCAGGTCGGTGGCGTGACCTTGTCGGTTGCGCGCACGCCCTCCGACGATGGCTGGCATCTGGAGGTCAGTGACACGGGGCCCGGGATACCAGAAGCATACCGGGAACGCATTTTCGAGCCATTCGAGCAAGTGCCCGGCATGCAGGCGGCGACACGCGAGGGGGCGGGTTTGGGCCTTGCCATCGCCCGATATCTGGTGCTCGGGCTGGGTGGATCCATCGCGGTCGATGACGCCCCGGGCGGTGGTTGCCGAATGACGGTGATGCTGCCGGACCTGCACACCAATCCATCCGAAACCGGGGTGGGCGGGATTACGATCAGCTCTGCACGGCGCTTGAACCTTCTGGTAGTGGAGGATGACCCACTGAGCCAGATTGTTGCCCGGCAGATGCTCGAGCGCGATGGCCACCGGGTCACCGCTGTGGGGTCGGTTGCCGAGGCAGCGGCCATGCTTGGGAAGAATCGCTATGAAGCGGTCTTTATCGACATGAACCTGCCTGATGGTTCCGGTGCCGAGGTCGTCAATTCTGTGGCAGGCATGGCGGATGAGCCGCTCCTCATTGCGCTGACGGCCAGCCCGCCGGATGAACTTGAGCAGGATGTACGTCGGCGACTGGCCGCATGCCTGCGCAAACCTCTCGATCGCACCATGCTGCGCCGTGTCCTCGAGCAACTTGATGGCGGTTTGAGCGAGAACGGTGGTGTGTTCCACGAGCAGGGCCTGAATGCTCTGCTTGGGCGTCTCGGAGGTGATCACGCCCTGGCTGAGGAGTTGTTCGCGGTGTTTGAAGGCCGAGTGCCGGTTTTGCTCGCTGATTTGAGCGCGGCGTTGGAGCGTCAGGATCGCCATGCGTTCCGGCAGGGCCTCCATGCGTTGAAAGGTCAGGCAGCGAATTTGGGGCTGGAGCAAGTGGCGGCGCTTTGCTCGGAACTGGAAGCGACGGAGCGTGTGGTTACACCGGAGTTGCTGAAAAGGCTCCATGCGCGGGTGCAAGAAGATCTCGCCAGGCTGAAGCGGGCCTTGCATAATCGCCACCTATCGCGCTAGGCGCGACAAACTGCGAGGCAGACGGCTTGAATTCAGCGCTATCGCCGGACAGCGTCGCACAGATGCTATTCGCAGCCACTGCGACGTCCCCCGATCTGTTTTTCTTCCTCCACTGCGGTGGGAACGAACGCCGTTGGCCAACGATCGTGTACGTCAATCCGGCTTTCGAACGGTTTACCGGTCGCGCTGCAGCAGACCTGGTCGGATGCGGTCTCGATGAGCTCGTCCCAAGCGAGGAGCATCCCGCTGCAGCCCATGTTCTGCTGGCACAACTGCATGGGGGCGGCAGCACGTTCTCGCTGGACATGACGCTGCGCCGGAAGGACGGCGAACCTGGCCCGATCGCGCTCAAGCTCTGTCCCGTGCCTGGCTACGCCGATCACTGGCTTGTCATGCAGGAATCCCCCGGGCCTGACCGGGAACGGACCACGCTCGAGCAAACGACCCGTGCATTGCGGATGATCGGACAATGCAACCAGCTTCTGATCCATGCCCGGGATGAGGCGGAGATGCTGGAGTCCGTGTGCCGGGTGGCGGTACAGCTTGGCAACTATCGTATGGCCTGGGTGGGCTACCCGCTGGAAGATGACTTCAGGACCATTACTCCGGTCACCTGCGCTGGTCATGAGCAGAACTATCTCTCCGAGATCCAGCTGAGCTGGGACCCGGAGCAGCCGTTGGGCAGCGGTCCCGCCGCCCTCGCCATTCGCACGGCCGAACCCCAGTTCGTTGACAGTGTCGCCGAGGCTTCAGTGATGTCGCCCTGGCGCGATCGGGCGCTTGCGCGTGGTTACGCCAGCGTTTTGGCCCTGCCGTTGAAGAACGAACAGGGTGTATTCGGCGTTTTTGTGCTCTACGGGACGGCGGCGATCGCCATATCCAACGAGGAAAAGCGGCTGCTCGTGGAGCTGGCGGAAAACCTCGCCTTTGGTATCTCGACACGGCGGTTGCAACTGCGCGAGCGGCGCATGAACAGGGCCGTGACCGAGATCGCCGACTCCATTTCCCGGCAGACTGGGCGGGACTACCTGGATCGCCTGGTCCTGAAAGTCGCGAGCGTGCTCGGTGCCGACGGCGTCGTGGTAGCGCGTTTTCGCCCCGAAGGCGATGCCGAAATGGCAACTGCCGTTGCTGCAGTTCTGGACGAGCAGCCCTGCACGTTGCAGCAGTTTCCCATCAGCGGGCACCCCGAGGAGCTGCTTGCCGATCAGCCGCATCTTCTTGTGGAGAAGGGTTTTCGTGGCAAATATCCCGAAGCCCACCGGTCACTGGGCAAGTTGCTCGAGGCCTACGCCGGATGCCGCCTGTTGCGTAGTGACGGCAGTGCCCTGGGCACGTTGTTCGTTGTGTTCCGTCAACCCATGATAGACAGTGATTTCGTGTTGTCCGTACTCAGCATCTTTGCCGCAAGGGCGGGTGCCGAAATCGAGCGCCAGGAGGCGGACACACGGATCCGCCAGCAGGCCGAACTGCTCGAGAGTACCCAGGACGCGATACTCATGACTGACGGGCACGGGCTGATCACCTACTGGAACCAGGGCGCGACCACGCTCTATGGCTGGACGCAGGCCGAGGCCCTGGGCGAAAACATGGGCGAGCTGCTCGGCGTGCCGCCGGAGTTGCTGGCGGCGTGGCTGGAGCATGTGTGGCGTGAAAAGTACCGGAACGGCGAAATCACGAAGGTGACTCGCAGCGGCGAGCAGCGAATCATCGAATCCCGTTGGACGCTCTCGCCCGAGCCTGAATCACAGGGCCAGGTGCGTATCCTGCAGATCGACACCGATGTGACCCAGCGCAAGCATGCCGAAGCGCAAATGCATCAGGCAGCGTTTTACGATCAGCTCACGGGCATCCCCAACAGGGCACTTTTCCTCAACCGACTGCGTCACGCCGTTTCGGGGCTGCATCGTGAAGACCGACGCCTGGCCCTGCTCTTTATGGATCTCGATCGTTTCAAGGAGATCAATGACGGTTTCGGCCATGATGTCGGCGATCAGGTTCTGGTTGTTGTCGCCCGGCGCTTCGCGGCTGTCGTTCGCCAGGATGAGACCCTGGCACGTCTTGGGGGTGATGAGTTTGTCGTGATTTCCCCGGACGCTGATCGGGACAGCGCCATCGCGATCGCACGACGCCTGGCGGAGACGCTGCGCGAACCCGTGGAGATCGGCGGTCAGTACTTCTCCCTCGGCCTCAGTCTTGGCATCACCCTTGCCCCGGAGCAGGGCGAGACACCGGAGCAACTGCTGCAGAATACCGATATCGCCATGTATGCGGCGAAGCGTGCCCGTCGGGACTACTGCGTCTACAGCCCGGACATGGGGCAGACCCTCGAAAACCACCTGGCCTTGTCCAACAGCTTCGTGCGGGCGCTGGATGCCGGCGCCCTGACCCTGCACTACCAGCCCCAGGTCCATCTCGGCGATGGCACCCTGTGCGGAGCCGAGGCCTTGCTGCGCTGGCAGGACGAGAAACTCGGCGCTGTCTCCCCCGGTCGGTTCCTGCCCCTGGCCGAGGAGCGGGGCCTGATGTTGCAGCTTGGCGCCTGGGTGTTTCGGGCCGCCTGTCGTCAGGTCACGGAGTGGCGTGCCGCTGGCCTGAAGCTGCCTGGCCGCCTGGCCGTGAACATTGCAGCCGAGCAGCTCGACTCCCTGGATACCGTGACACTGCTGGAGCGGGAAACCCGGGATCATGGCCTTAGCCCTACCGATTTCTGCCTGGAAATCACCGAGACCGGATTGATGCGCGATCCGGCATCGGCCGCGAGAGTTATCGGCGCCTTGCGACTGGCCGGCTTCAGCATCGCAATCGATGACTTCGGCACCGGCTATTCGTCGTTGGCCTACCTGGCCACGCTGCCGGTGGACATCGTCAAGATCGACAAGGCTTTCGTTCAGGACATGCAGCGCGAAAAAGGCGGTCACGCCATCGTCAAGGCGGTGCAGAGTCTCGCAGAGGGTCTACATCTCTCGACGCTGGCTGAGGGCGTCGAAACCGAGGAGCAGGCGGCCGGCTTGCGGGCCATCGGATGCCGAAAGGCCCAGGGCTTTCTGTATGACAGGCCCTGTGATGCCGATGCTTTTGCCCAGCGCTGGATGCACCTCGTTACCCGTTAGCGCCGCACGGCGGTCGGTGCCGCGGTAGCGGTAAAATTTCCGGGAAGCTGTGTCCGTGCGCTTGTCACTGACCGCGCCGCAGCGCAGCATTGGAGGTTGCTGCCTATGCCGGTTCAGGGAGAACACATGGCAAAGCCCCACGAATTATTCGGCAGGATCGCCAACCCCACCACACTGGTATTTGTCGCGCTGATCCTGCTGGTGGTTGGCTGGATTGGCAGCGGCATGATCGGCCGCGACCTGGCCATCGACTCGGCGCAACCACCGCCGCGCATCCCCACCGTCGCCGCGAGCTGGAGCGAGGCGGTTCCGATCACGCGGGAAATCGTCCTCTACGGGGACGTGGAGCCGAACCAGGTGGTCACTCTTCGTGCCCGCGTCGACGGAATCGTCGAGGCCATGACGGTGGTCGGCTACCAGGCGGAGGCCGGCGAAGTGCTGGGACGCTTGTCCACCGATGACCGCGAGGCCAGACTGGCCCGCGCGCAGGCGCAGGTGGCGTCGGCGCAGCGCAATTACGACAGTGCCCTCGATCTCGCACGAGGCGGCTTCGCGCCCCAGTCAGACGTGCAGATGCGGCTGGCGGAGCTGGAAGCCGCCCGGGCCGATCTGCGCGCCATTGAGCTGGAGATTGGCAACACCTCGTTGCGGGCACCGATCTCCGGGGTGGTCAGCCGTGTGGAGACAGAGGTGGGCGCCTACGTGGCTGCCGGCGGTGAGGTGCTGCGGATTGTCGACAACAATCCTTTGATCGCCGTGGTCCGGGTGCCGCAGGCTGCGGTGGCGCGACTCGCCACGGGCATGCAGGCGGCGGTGCGCTTCATAGGTGGGGAGGAGCGAAGCGGTATTGTTCGTTTCATATCACCCATTGCCGATGCGGCAACCCGCACGTTTCGTGTCGAACTCGAAGTGGATAACAGCGAACGCCCGCTGCCGGCCGGTCTCAGCGTGGAAGTGGTTGTGCCCACCGACACTATTGATGCCCACCGGGTGTCTGCCGCCCTGGTGCGCCTGGACGCCCAGGGCCGCATCGGCTTGCAGACCGTTGACGCGGATGACCGCATCACCTTTTCGCCCGTGGAAGTGGTGCGGGCCCGGGCCGATGCGATCTGGATCACCGGCCTGCCGGAGCGCGCCCGTATCGTCACCATCAGTCGCGGGCTGCTGAGCCCCGGTCAGCAGGTAGACGTGCGCGACACCCCGGATGAGTATCTGCAACCGGGGGACTCGTAGTGCACGGTGCCCTGGCAGCGATTTTCAATCGCACGCGCACGGTCATGCTGCTGCTGGTGATTGTCGGCCTTGCCGGTGCCTATTCCTATCTCACCATCCCCAAGGAGGCAGCACCGGAAATCGACATCCCGACGTTTATCGTCACGATCAGCTACCCGGGTATCTCCACCGAGGATAGCGCCCGTCTGCTGGTGGAGCCGATGGAGCGACAGCTCCACGCCCTTCCGGGGCTGCGCCGCATGATAGCCAGGGCCGGCGAGGGTTTCGCCACCATCCAGCTGGAATTCCACGCCGGCTTCGATCAGCAGTCGGCGCTGCAGAGCGTGCGGGACGAAACCGACAACGCCGCGCCGGATCTCCCCGATGGAGCCGACCCGCCCACGGTGCGGGAGATCGACCTTTCCCTGTTCCCGATTCTCACGGTGGCGCTTTCCGGGGATGTGCCGGAGCGCGAACTGATCCGCATCGCCCGCCAGCTTCAGGATCGGCTGGAAACCGTGTCTGGCGTGCTGGAGGCGGAGCTTTCGGGAGATCGGGACGATTTGCTGGAAATCATCATCGATCCGTTGGCCATGCAATCCTACGGCATCTCGGCGCAACAGGTCAGCCAGGCGGTCAGGGACAACAACCAGCTGGTTACCGCCGGGGCGTTCGATACCGGCTCCGGCCGCGTCGGTGTGTCGGTTCCCGGCACCATCCAGACCATGGCCGATGTGCTGGCCATGCCGGTGCAGGTGATCGACAGCACCGTGGTGCGCGTACGAGACGTGGCCGAGGTGCGGCAGACTTTTCAGGACCCGGTGAGCTATGCCCGTATCCAGGGGCAGCCGACCATCGGGCTCGACATCAAGAAGCAGGCCCGCGCCAACATCATCAATACCGTGGCGGCGGTCAAGGCAGCGGTGGAGGAGACACGTCCCGACTGGCCCGACCAGGTGCGTGTGGATTATCTGCAAAACCAGGCGGAAGATATCGAAAACCTCCTGGGGGATCTGGAAAACAACGTCATCACCGCGGTGCTACTTGTCATGCTGACGGTGATCGTCGCCCTTGGCCTGCGCGCCTCGCTGCTGGTCGCCATCGCCATTCCCACGTCCTTTCTTGCCGGCATTCTGGTCATCAACCTCATCGGCTTCACCATGAACATCGTGGTGCTGTTCGGGCTGATTCTGGTGATCGGCATGCTGGTGGACGGCGCCATCGTGGTCGTGGAACTCGCCGAGCGTTACCGGGATGAGGGAAGGAGTCGTCGGGCCGCTTTTCTGGCCGCCTCCCAACGCATGCTGTGGCCCCTGGTGGCATCCACCGCCACCACCCTGGCGGTGTTCTTCCCGCTGTTGTTCTGGCCCGGGGTGGCCGGGCAGTTCATGCTCTACCTGCCGGCGACGGTCATCGTCACGCTATCCGCCTCGCTGCTGATGGCGCTGGTGTTCGTGCCCGTGATCGGGTCACTGGTGCCCAGCGGCAAGTCGCCTCTCGCGCCACAACAAGGCCCTAACCGGGTGCATGCCTACAGCCGCGCCCTGCAGTACTGCGTTGCCAACCCCGGGTTCGCGCTTGGCCTGAGTCTGCTGGTACTGGTGGGGTCGTTCGCCATCTACGGCACCCTGGGCAAGGGCGTCAGTTTTTTCCCGGCGGTCGAGCCGGAGCGGGCGCAGGTGCAGATCCAGGCCGACGGCAACCTCTCCGTTCGCGAGGCGGATCGTTTGGTGCGCCTGGTGGAGAACCGGGTGGTGGATCAGCCCGGGGTGGATCGTGTCTATGCCCGAACCATCGGCTCGGTTCAGGCACGACTGTCGGCCAACCTGGCACCGGACATTATCGGCACATTGCAGATCGACTTCACCGATTGGCGTGTTCGTGAGCCTGCTGCCGTCATCCTCGACCGCATTCGTGAGACGACTTCAGAGATTCCCGGGCTCGGCATCCAGGTCGAGGAGCAGCAGGCGGGCCCCGGTGCTGCCCGCCCCGTCCAGGTGGAACTCTCGGCCGCCGACCGGGCGCATTTGCCCCCGGCTGCCGCCCGGCTGCAGGCATTGATGGCGGGACAGGGCACGTTCGTCGACATCGCAAGCGATGTGCCGGTGCCCCAGCCCGAAGTCCGCGTGCAGGTCGACCGCGAGCAGGCTGCACGCTACGGGGTCGACATCACCACGCTGGGCAACACCGTGCAGTTGCTCACCACCGGCCTGTTGCTGGGCTCCTACCTGCCGGACTTCGCCGCGGACGAGGTGGATATCCGCCTGCGCTACCCCGTGGAGGAGCGCACATTCGCCCAGCTCGCCGAGCTTCGGGTGTCTACCCCCAACGGCATGGTGCCCATTGCAAACTTCGTCGAACTGGTGCCGGCCCCGGCCCCGTCAGTGATCAATCGGGTGGATGCCCGCAACGTCCAGACCGTCTCGGCCGGGATCGCGCCCGGGACCACGGTCACCGCGGAACTCGCGCGGCTGCGGCAGGCGATTGACGAGACCGGGTTCGGCGACAGCGTGGGGATTCGCTTTGCCGGCGAGGTGGAGGATCAGCAGGAAACGGTCACCTTTCTCGTTATCGCCTTCCTGACCGCCATCGCGCTGATGTTTCTGGTGCTGGTGACCCAGTTCAACAGCTTCTTCCAGGCAACGCTGGTGCTCTCGGCCATCGTCTTCTCCATCGCGGGCGTCCTGTTGGGGCTGGTGCTGCGTCAGGAGCCGTTTTCCATCGTCATGAGTGGCATCGGCATCATGGCGCTTGCGGGTATTGTGGTGAACAACAACATCGTGCTGATCGATGCCTACAATGCCCATCGCGGCAGTGGCCTCGACTCGGCGGAGGCCGCACTGCGTGCGGCTACGGAGCGCTTTCGTCCGGTGTTATTGACGGCCGTCACGACCGTTGTGGGCCTGTTGCCAATGATGTTTGGCATGACGGTGGACTTCTTCGACCGGGACCTGTACTTCGGCGCGCCGTCGGGTCAGTTCTGGATACAGCTCTCCACCGCGATCGTCGGCGGCCTCGCCGTGGCCACTTGCATCACAATGTTGCTCACGCCCGCTATGCTCGCCTGGCAGTGCAAAGGGGATGAGCGGTAGACCGCACGGGTGAGAGGCGTCTTGAAACGTTGCGGGTTCTCGAATTCTTGGGTGGGCGATGAACATTCTGTTTCTGCTGTTGGGTGTGGCCCTGCTGACCGCGGGAGGCGAGGCGTTGATCCGTGGCTCGCTGGGTGCCGCCAAGCGTCTTGGTGTCTCCCCTTTGCTCAGCGGGCTGATCATCGTCGGATTCGGCACCTCCGCGCCGGAACTGGTGGTTTCCGTGGATGCGGCGGTGAGTGGGCGACCGGATATTGCCATCGGCAACGTGGTGGGCAGCAATATCGGGAATATTCTCCTGATCCTGGGTATTTGCGCACTGATCACACCCCTGGCGGTGAGGCCGCTGGCATTGCGGCGGGACGCTGTGACCGGCGTCGCAGCTGCCGTCCTGTTTATTGTTCTGGTTGGCGGAAGCGCTCTTGCGCGCATGGATGCGGCAATCCTGGTGGCGGCGCTGGTGGCTTACCTGGTCTGGGCCTACGTCACTGAGCGTGCCGATGACGCACCGACCGCAGACCTTCGCAAGGCGGAGGCGGATGAAGTCTCCAGCGTTCCTGTCTCCTCCGTGCGCATCGCAGTTGCGGTGATCGCGGGCCTGGCGCTGTTGATCGGTGGATCCCAACTGCTGTTGATCGGGGCCGTCGGAATTGCGGAATCGCTGGGCGTTTCCGAGGCCGTGATCGGCTTGACGCTGGTCGCCGTCGGCACATCGTTGCCTGAGCTTTCGATCTCCGTGATCGCCGCCCTTCGTCGCCACGCTGATGTGGCCGTCGGCAACATCCTTGGCAGCAACATTTTCAACCTGTTGGGCATTCTCGGCGTGTCCGCGCTACTGCAGCCCCTTCCTGTCCATCAGCGCATTCTGCAGTTCGACCAATGGGTCATGTTGGGGGCGTCCGTTCTGCTGCTGTTATTTCTATATACCGGACGCCGTCTCAGCCGCCTGGAAGGCGGCACACTGGTCGGCCTCTACGCGATCTACGTCGCCGCGAGCTTTCTCCTGTTCAGCCGTTGACATCGCTTTCCATCAAGTAGCAAAAGTGACGTCTGCGACCCTGGCTTGGGCCCAGTTACACCGACTGGTACACATCGGCAGACCGCTTTGAGATACTGAGTTGCATGACTACGAATCTATCCCAGCTACCGTCTGACCTGCCCAGGCCGGTTGATGACGGTGCCGCCGCGCATCTCGTTGGGACAGCGATTCCCGATGTCGCACTGGCCTGTACGGACGACACTGTCGTCAATCTGGGTGACCTGCGGGGTTGTTGGGTGCTCTACATCTATCCAATGACCGGGCGACCCGACGTACCCTTGCCAGATGGATGGGATGGCATTCCCGGTGCGCGAGGGTGTACCCCACAGTCCTGCGGATTCCGCGACCATTACCTGGAACTCCAGAAGTTAGGAGCGGACGTCTTTGGGCTGAGCGCCCAGACCTCCGATTATCAGCGTGAGGCGCGAGACCGTCTGCACCTGCCGTTTCAGCTGCTGAGTGATGCTTCACTACAACTAAAAGAGGCACTTCGGGTTCCAACGTTCACCGTTGCGGGCCTGGAACTTTACAAACGGCTCACGCTCATCGCTGTGGACGGAGAGATAAGGAAGGTGTTTTATCCGGTATTTCCGCCCGATCGTAATGCCGATGACGTGCTTGCCTGGTTGAAGTGAACGCCGCCTGGTGCTGCAGGGAACGCATACCAACGCGAGCGTGCGAATGAATCAGTGTCTCCCTAGTACACCGCAAGCGCCCCTGAATTCTCTTCCATTACCAGATTTTTTGCGAATTCGAACAAATGAGAGCGGGTTTCGTAGAAATGCATCAGGTATCCTGCTGTATTGAGAAAAACTAGAATGTCACCTGTTTTAGGCAGGCAAGGTAACACTATTTTTCTTTGGAGGATGATGTCCTGCTCCAGGCAATATCCTCCAGTCAAAAAGACCGGTGTAGGTCTCGTCTGACTTTTATCTCTATCATTCTGAACCAAAACCGGATCGCATAAAAAATCTGCGCTGGAGCTGCCAAGCTGGCTTTTGTTCATTGCGAGGCCGATCAGCCAATCGCCATTGGAATCCCTTTTTCTGTGAACGACCTTGGCCATTGTGAGGCCGGTTTGGTCCAGCAAGGATCTGCCGGGCTCCATTCTAAGCTCAATTCCCTTGGCGTGCAGTAGCGAGGCTGGTGTATCACCTGACGTTTTCTGATACGACAACACTGCGTCAAGAAAATCCCCTTTTGATAACTCGTTATAGTACGGGTAAACCTTTTGTTTTCCATGCAGTCGACCGTTGATCAGCTCATATCCAAGACCTGTGTTCCCGAATGTAATCGGACTGCGTTCCCGCAGGACTGCTTTTGCAAGTTCGCTCCAGAATGTTTTCCATTCAGATGAGGAGGAGAGGTAGTTAACTGGAATTCCTCCGCCCATATCGATGAACGATGTTCTAATGCCTTGGGTAAGCAGGTTGTCCGCAAGGTGAATGGATTGTAAAAGAGCTTCACTCCGCATCCTTGAGGAATACCCATTCAAGTGAAAATGGAATCCATCAAACCGCAGGCTCCCGTAGTCTTTCTCTTTTCCGATGCGAGACGTGATAAATTCCAGCACATGGCCCGTATCAAAGCCAAACCTGCTGTAAAGCTTCTCGCCTTCGTCATGGAATCCACTAATCCGAACGCCAATGTCTGTCAATTTGCCCCGTTCTTTTGAAAGCTGGTTTGCAAGTCGACACTCATCTTCGTTATCCAGGACCATCAGCACATCATGTTCAATCGCCAAGCGCATGAGCGGTTCATCTTTTACCGCAGCCGTCATGACAAGCTTCCTGGGGTCGCATCCCAGCTCCAGACACTCTTTGAGTTCCTGATAGCTTGCCGTATCTACTCCGAGGCCAAGGCGCTTGGATTCCTTCACAAATGCTTTGCACCGATTGGCTTTTCTAGCAAAAAAAATAAGTCGAGGCAATTGATGTCTATCGATAGCCTGAATTAAGTAATTGTAGTTTTCTCCAAAAGGTCCGGTGTGAATTATATTGATAGGTGAGCCATGCTGCTGAAGCAGTTCGTCGAGGAATGCGGGATCGCTCAGGAATTCTGTCATCCATGGGGCGGCAATAGCCGTAAGCGGCGGAAGGAATTCCGAATTATTGTCAGTTTGCATATCGATTGCGTGCGGGCATTGCGTATTCATTGCTGACGAACTCCGCCCAATTATCGGTGAAATTGTTCTGAGTTCGAGAAAGCGTATCGTTATCGAAAGTAATTCCTTCGGTTGGTGTTCCGGTTACGGCGATACCCCGATCGATGGAGCCTTTCCTATCAATAACAAACCCCTCCCTAGTAATATTGACTGCCCCCGTGCAATAAACTTCATTCTCTATATTGTTTTGGTAGGCGGTAATCAATCCACGATCTATCAAATTCCGGAATAGGGCGTCAGGATATTCAGAAAGATTGAACTTGGGGATGCGTGCGTCCACCAGATAATGAATGGCGCATCGCTTTTTGCCCGTTCCGGAAGTTATAATAAAGGAATCACTGTCTTTCTCAATAGATATGTCCGGGTTGCGGGAAAATTCAAAATTCAATAACCCGGAATCCATTAGTGCATGGATTTTCTTTGCGCTTTCAACGGGTGGGCCGAAAGTAACGCGATTGAGCTTGCCGCGAACTGATTCATCGAAATATTGTTGGGATTTGGGGGTGAGACCGCCAAAGGCGTACAACTCTGTGAAATACGGAGATGCTTTTCGCCAGACTGCCGTAACTGCTGCCAGCGGGCTGGACATCTCTCCCTTCAGCGCCTCCCGCAGGTAGTGGCCGTATAGCGTCTGCACATAATCATCGTGTGTTGCGAACTCTCGTGGAGTCGGCTCGAGCAAGGGGTTGACGAACATTTCTACGTCGAAGCGCTGCTCGGAAGGGTTATCGTCATGATATTCCGAGACAACGCGCTCGACGTCCTCGAAGGTCGCGCAGTCTGCCAATCTTGCTGACTGATTGATGTTCCTGATAGCAATGCGGTAGTAGGCATAGATCATATCCTGCTTCACAAGCGGCCAGATCTGATGTTCAAAGGACAGTTTTTCACAGAGCTCTGATTGCTTGAAAGCAGACTTCGTAAAGAATCGTAGCTCACAACTATTTGTCGCCACGCTCCTGCGCGGAATCATCGGCAGGCCGGTTCTGGAATAAGGGTAAATGACAGATGGTTCGTTTCCGGAAGGGATATATAAAAGCCCGTCAGCTCGCTCGTTTTGCTCGAAACGGCCGCCTTTACCTTCGGTCAGTGCCAGCGTGGCGTCTATGAACGTCAAGCCCATTCCTTCCATGCCAACGTTACAGTTTGGCGGGATCAATGAGAAAGCATTTTCAGTGGGATATATGTACGGAATAATTTTATTTTTATCCTTTATAATGGACTCAGAGAGTAAAGACGTCTTTGATGTGCGCTTTTCTGGGTGGCCTGTCGCCAATAGAACGTAGTCATATACATCTTTGTGCCAGACGTATCGTTCACTTCCGTGTTTTCTCACACGCAGTGAGTATTGGCCGGACGTTTTCGCGATATCACCAACATCGCCCACGATATATCTGCCATGGACGTTTCTTGGCAGGTGCTTAGCGATGGAGGTGAAGCCATGTGAAAGATAGCGGCCAGCCATGGCGCGGGTGGCATAGTCGTTTTCTGAGTAGTCCAGACCTGTTTCCCGGCGCAGCCATTCGGTGAGGGTCATCGGTTCCGGGACTACAGGGGGCGGGTTCTTTCTGCTCCACATATTGACGTCTCCCGCCGGGTTGTTCATGAGGAGGTACGCCGGTTGATCCGCTCTGTAGTTTTGGCCAGCCCCGAAAGACGCCGATTTGTTGAATATATGAATTTCGATTCGTTCTGATGGCTGATTGGCATTCAGCCAAGCTGCTAGCCGCTCGAAGCCGTAAAGCCCTTTCGGACCACCACCGAGTATCGCTACTTTCCGCGTGGCGTTGGTGTTCCTCATTTACGTCGCTTGTTGCGCGGCGAGGGTGTCGTGCTTCTCCACCACTTCAGGCCGGGATTTACTGATGCAGATCGGTCCCGATTGGACGGGTTCCGTTTTGTGTTTTGTATGAAACGTCTCCTCAACCCAGGAATCATTGTAAACCGTGTCGAGATAGCGCTCCCCACTATCGGAGAAAATGAGCGCACAGGTTGAGTGCTTCGGTACGAGAGGCTGGATTTTCTCGGCAGCCATGACGACAGCACCAGCCGAGCCGCCCGCAAGTATGGATTCACGCTGGAGCAGGCGCCGACAGCCTACGACACAATCGTGATCGGACATACGGAAGACATACTCAATGCAGGATTCGTCAAGAAAATCGGATTTTCGGCCTGATCCGTGACCGGGTATCAACCGCCTGCCTTTGGAGTGCCCGAAGATTGTGCTCCCCATGGCATCCACCGCTACAATCTTCGTTTTCAGGTGATGTTCGCGTACATAGCTGGCACAGCCCATTAATGTGCCGCATGTACCCGTTGCAACGAGAATGTAGTCGGGGGGCTCGGGACAGGAAGCGACGATCTCGCTCATTGTTTGATGGTGGGCTTGGGGGTTTAGGGCGTTCGAATACTGATTGGGCCAGTAACTGTTCGGTATGGCATTGCGCAAGTGTCGGACCCGGGCCAGCCTTTTGTTGATGTAGTTGCCGCCGGGGTCCGCTTCCGTTACTCGATCGATGTGAGCGCCGTAGGCCTGCAGGATAGCAATGGTGTGCTGGTTGATCTTGGGATCGGTCACCACAATAAGGTTCAGGTTGAAGTATCGGCAGATCAGGGCGAGACCGATAGCCATATTGCCCGAGCTTGATTCAATAACCGTCGTATTGTGATCGATTTCTCCGTTTTCCATGGCTTTGGATAACATCAGAAGCGCTGTTCGATCCTTGGTGCTCCCACCGGGATTCAGCATTTCAAGTTTCCCGTAGATTACCGTCGACGCCGTCGGGTACAGGTTTTTGAGTACGACGAGGGGCGTATTGCCGATAGTCGATAGAACGCCGGCTTCAAGTGTCATGGTGATACCCTGGATCCATTACGCGCGGGGTTATCGGTTGAGCGGTTCTGGGACATCGCATCGCTGCGCGCAGAGTGGCTTGCGTACAGTGTGATGTGTACGCGATTTCGTATGGAAGAACTGTCCGTTACTGCACGGAGCGGTTCACACCCAACCCCGTCTGGAACGGGCGCTCCCTGATACGCAATATCACCGCCCGGCAGTAGACCCCGCGCCAGCCTGTGATTCCATGGTGTCCAGGAGATGCTCCTTCAGGCGCGCGATGGCATGTTCCCTGGCCTGGTCTCGACTCGCCAGGCGTGCGCTCTGCATGGCCACGGCGATGCCTGACGAAGGCTGTTTGTTCTGATTGGTCAGGGTTTCCGCGGTGCTCTGATAATCCGACCAGGCTGGCATCTCCCTTGCCCTTCGCAACGGCGTAGGCAAGCTGTCACCCAATGCAGTCCACTTGCCCGGCTGCGGCAAATTCAAAAGTTTCGTACTGGCATGGCCTCGGCTCTGCAGGCTTGTAATGAGTTGCAGGTTTCTGGTGGCGATGAGGTTCAGCACTGTGTCATTCGGCGCCACTGTTTCCTGTTGGCGTAGCAATTTGCGTCCGGCTCGCAACAGCGCCCTGTGTGCGCTGATCAGGCCTCCGGCAAGGGCTCCCGTAGCGGTGCCTGCGCCGAGCAGGGTACCGCCGGTGGCAATATCCAGCGTACTGCCGACGACAGCACCCGCACCGATTGGCCCGGTCGCCCGGATGCCGTAATAGCGGGCCGCCTCCCGCGAGAATGGCGGCAGGCTCCAGCGACCTGTGTCCGTGTAGTCCGGATGGAGGGCGTTGCCGAGGATGTCTGGGGCATAGTTGAATGCCTCTAGAATTTCCTTCGTCATGCGCCGTTCCCGCACCTCTACGTAGCGCGTGAGTCGGTCCACCGCGGAGGCGAGTGCCCTGGGTTGATTTGCCGGGGCGAGCTCCTGGCACGCCGCAATCTCGATGAGACCCTCGGAGAGGGCGTGTGTGGCGGCCTCGAGTCGCCAGTCGCTGTCGCTCTCGCGTTGCTGGATCAGCGTCTCCAGAGAAGATTCCGCATCCGGTAGTACGGTTGCCAACCCCCGGTAGAGTCGGCGCTCCGATTCCATGCTGTAGACCACCGCATCGAAGGCGATCACCACGTGCTGACCAATGGTGGCAAGGCGTTCCCGCCATTCCTGCTCCAGGCTCTCCTGGCTGACCGTGAAATTGAGTACGGGCAGCAGGGGGCGCCCGCAGCGGGCAAGCAGAAGCAATTCATCCAGGTACTTCTCGAGCACCGGCTCCCGGGCGTCGAGCACCGCCAGGCAGGCGTTGCTCTTCAAGGCCTGGGCGAGCACCCGGCATTCCTGTTCGAAGTCTTCTCGTGCCGAGGGTGTCGCAAGTAGGTCACGGATGGCCTGAGACTGGTCGCGGCTGTTTTTGGTCTGGTCGTCCAACTGCTCCAGCAGGCGTCCGGCGTTTTCCAGCCCCGGGCTGTCGTAGGCAGTCAGGGTGAGTGTCTCGGTCCTGATCAGCTCTATCGGCACGATTTGCCGTGTGGTGGATGGTGAGGGCGATACGTCACCAAAGCCGGTGCTGCGTCCAAGCGTGCGCAGCAATGAGGTCTTGCCGACATTGGTATGGCCGGCCACCAGCAAGTGGATGGGATGCGGGTTGTCGCTCATGGGGTGGTGGTTCCACTGGCGCTGCGATCGCCGCCAAGCGCGGCTTCCAGCCTGTGGCGCGTTAACGACGGGAGGTCGTCCCAGTTGCTTTCGCGAACACCCTGCACGCTGGAGCGTCGCGCCCGTTCGGCCCAGTCCCGCAGGCGCTGTGCCCGGTCTTCTTCGCGTTGCTCAAGGCGTTCGCCGTTCAGCAGCAACAGGAGAACCGGCACGCCTGCAGCCCGGGCCACACTGGAGAGCAGATCCATCGCGGCCCGATCCGGGCTACGGATCATGGATGCCATGACGACCACGAAGCGCGGGGCGGGTCTGAGTGCGGCCAAGTCGGCGAGAGCCCGGCGGGCCTCGGTTCGGCTGGCAATGTGGCCCAGATCGAGGCCTTGCCAGTGTTCTACGGGGGGTGGCCATCGCCCGCTGTCATCCAGCTCGAGTCCCAGCACGGCAACATACTCTGCGGGACCAAAGCTGCGTGCCTCAATGCTGCCGCCTGGCCGGTAGAGCACGTCCGCCGGGGGTGGTCCATCCGGCTGTCGCGGGTGTCGCCGCAGCTCCAGCAGCGCCCGCTGATAAAAAGTGTGGCCGAGATTCAACGACAGCCTGCCTAGTAGCCAGCGGCTCCGCAGGGCGCACACAACGGTCAGCAACAGCCGGGGCACTATCGTGGTCAGAATGAGCATCACCAGGATGAATCGGCCCCAAACCTGTCGGTCGGAGGCATCAGTCTCCGTACCCAGACGTGCCGCCGCGACCATGTCCGGCGTTGGTGCGGGCAGGTTCAGCAAGTCTGGCAACCATGCGAGCGCCTGAATCAGATTGATCGCCTGCTCGTCAGCCAGCAGCGTGGTGCCCCAGACGAAATCATGTTGCTCGCCGGTGAGACGAATCGCGCAGACCAACAACGCCCCCAGCGCGAACGCCAGCCAGGCACCGTGGGAGACAAGGCCGAACGCCCAACGGCGCAATGAGCCGCTCCCGGTCATCGCGATCATTGCGCGTGCGATCGCCCGACGGTCCTCCCGCTCGGCTGATGATGCGGGGCCCAGTGAGGCAATGGCAGCGGCAAGGGCCATGAGTGCATCCCCAAACCAACCGACCTGTCCATCGCGCGGTCGGCCGGAGACACGTCGCAACGTAAACAGGGTGATCAACAGCCATGCCAGGAGAAAGAGCGTGGGCACCGCAATCAACGTGGCGAACAGGGTCAGCAGATTGGTGGGCCCGGCAGCCGGGTTGCCGAGAGCGACGCCAGCGCTGGACATGCCAGCAGCCAGCCCGAGGAGGACAGGGGTGAGGAGCGCAATGATTAAGCCTCGATGCAGCCGTTGGAGGGCCGCCTTGAGGCGTGGGGTGACGGCGAGGCATTCCACCCAGGTCAGCAGCTGTCCGCAGGCACCGCTGTCCTGACGAAAGGCCTGGTCACGCGCGTCGGTATCTTCCAGCAGCAAGCTGGCGCCACGTTGATGGTGTCGCAATGCTTCGGCCAGCAGCACGGAACGGAGGTAATTTGAAGTCAAGCGAGTCGGTCCGGCGCACGCGAATCGAAAACGGCGTTGAAATTGGATACAGACTAACTTGTTACCGGGCTCCGGCGAAATGCGATGCCAACCGCGTGGGCTCGGCCCGTTGTCGCCCCTGGTGCGTTGGCGGCCCGGTCGACGGCTACCGAATCGTCACTGCGCCTGGCCAGGTTGCCAGAATTGATTCGAGCGCGAACCTGCGAATAGAACAGAATTTCCCTGGGTAGGCGCGTTTCGGAGCACTGGCAACTTGACGACGAAGGGCAGCGAACAGGCAGAGGGAAGTGTCCCTCTGCCTGGACAGGCTTACTGCTGAACCGGCACTTCCCGACGCACGGTGATTTCCAACTCGACCCGTCGATTGGGCGCCAGGCACTCGATCAGTGCGTCGCGAGCCTGTTCGTCACAGTCCACCACCGGCACGCGATAGCCAACACCTTCGTGCTCGATCTCAACGCCCTGCAGCGTGGAGAGGCTGCCGAGGTATTCGCTCACGGTCCGAGCACGCGCCATGGAGAGGCGGTCGTTGAAATCGCTGCGTCCGATACGATCGGCATGGCCAACCACACGCACACGTTCGATGCGCTCCCCCTCTGCCGTTCGCACCGCGCGGCGCATGGCCTCTCGGCCCTGGTTGGTCAACTGGCTGTCATTGAAGCCGAACAGTGCCGACGCACTCTCCGTCTCGAAACGCGTCTCGACGCGTGGCTGCGCCTGGGGCGCTGCCGCGGCGTCTGCCAGTTCGGGGTGGCACTCGGCAATCGCATCCGACTCTGTCCACCCGGGGACCGTCAGACACTGTCCGTTCAGGCGCCAGACCTCGCCGCTGTTCGGCTCGATCCAGTACTTGCTGCGATCTCCCTCGGCGAGGGCCTGCGCGCTGATGCTGCCAAGCAACATCGCACCCATGCCAGCACAGAAAAGTACCCCCAACCCTTTGATCCCCGTCGCCATGATCAACCTCCTTCTAGGTTAAATGCTGGCTGTCTCGGTTGAGACCGCGAGACTTTATACGCAGTCTTGCGTGTTCACCATGAATTCTCATCGGGGTTTCATGACATTCCATCGTTGGCGTATATGGATGCTGCTTTGCGGTCGTATGGCCCAATCCAGCCCGATTCTCCGGCTGCATGCGGCCCGCATTCCGGAGCCAGGCTCAGAGGCGTTAGCGTGGTCGTGTGTCGCACGTCCATTGCCGGAAGTCCGCGTCGCTGAGTCCGCGATTGCGGCGGGATGGCAGCCTTCGGCGTCATCCCGACCTGCCTGTCGTGGAAGAGCCTAAACACCTGGTTGATCTCGGATCTGTGCGCTTGGGCACATACCGTCCGTGGAAACGGGGTAGAACCCCATGCCGAACTGATCGGTTAAGCCTCTATCGCTCCCCGACTCATACCATTGCTGGCTCCGCCGTGCCTGTATCAAACAGGCCGCCGCCAACGCAATGCGGTGGCGGCCTATTGGGCGTGTCTGAGACTCAACAGGTGCGGCGGATTCGACTTCGATCTGCTATGAGATGACGAAGCCATCTCCGACTGGATCGCGCCGATCGATGAGCCACTTGGCGTAGCCAATGATTTCGGCTGTGCCCTTCACAGTTGGTCGCACGGCGCGCAGAGAGCCAACCTTGGTTTCGCCCACTAACTCACCCTCGAAACGTCCACTGCCTAGTAAACCCTCCGATCGGATTTTCTCGTGCAGACCGATTCCGCCGCGGGCTTCGAACATGGCCATCATCGCGCTGGTGCCGGTTCCGCCGGGCGAACGATCCAGCTTACCGTTGGAGAAGACATGTACGTTCCGGTAGAGCGAGTCGGCGTGTTCGCCCTCGTGCCAGAAGGTAGCGAAATGTACCTTGCTTATGTGTGGCGCGGTTGGATGACGGACGTCGAGTTTGGCGTTGATCTGCTCCTTGGCCATCTGGCCAAGCTCGGAGAAGGCGCTGCCGTTTTCCGGGCAGATGGGGCGTTTCTCCTTTGGAATCCGGATGATGGCGAAGAAGTTTCCGCCAAAGACGATATCTGCCATCAGTCCACTGTATCCGGGTAAGTCAATGGGAATGTCCTGCTCTAATACGAAGGCAGGAACGTTCTCAAAACGCGTCCACAACACGTCTTCCCCTTCACTTTTCACCTCTGAGACGACGAGGCCTGGTGGCGTTTCGAATCGGATACGTGTAAGCCCGGATGGATCTGGAAGCACTAGGTTCTGGGCGACCATCGCCATGGAGAGTGCAATGGTGCCGTGGCCGCACATCTCCACAAATCGCTCGCCGTCGATCCACAGCATCCCGGCGTCGGTGTCGGGTGTGGACGGAGGTGTTAGAAAGACGCCAAACATGTCCTGATGGCCTCGGGGCTCTCGCATCAGGCCGGTGCGCACGAAATCCAGATTTTCCTGAAGAAAGGCGCGCTTCTCAAGGATATCCGTGCCGAAGGGGTAGGGAATCCCGCTGTGAATGATGCAGGTAGGCTCACCCTCGGTGTGTGTGTAGATGACGTCGATGAAATGGTTCTTGCGCATGTGCGAATTCCTCGATTCGAATCGGGCTAAAGGCCCAGCCAATTGGGTACGCCGAGCACGATCAACTCGGGCAGGGCGATCACAAGAGCGAGCACGACGACCATCACCGCGATGAAAGGGATGTTGGCGTAAGTGATACGCAGGACGTCGACGCGGGCTATGACACTGGTAATGAAAAGGGCAGCGCCGACAGGCGGCGTCTGCTGTCCGATGCCCCAGCAGATCATCACCACCATGGCAAACTGCAGTGGAGGTATGCCCAGCAACTGGGTCGCCGGGAGGAACAGTGGCACTACGATGAACATCATGGCGATGCCATCAAGGAAGGTGCCTATGAGGATCAAGACCACCGCCAGTACGACCAGCAGGACGACCGGCCCCATGTCCATCTGGCTGATCGGTATCAGCAGGGTGTCGGCGAGCGCAGCGTAGGTAAATGTGTAGCCCAGCACGTGCGCTGTGGCAGTGACCAGCATCACCGCGCCGGTGAGCACCGCGCTCTCGACGAACGCGCGATAGAGTTGCCGGATACTCAATGAACGGTAGACGGTCATGCTGATGACTATCCCGTAGACCACCGCGATTGCCGACGCCTCGGTGGGCGTGAAGATGCCACCGAGAATGCCGCCGAGAACGATGACCGGCATCATGAGTGCGGGTGCTGCGCTGATGAAAGTGCGGAAGACAGGTCCTACCCGGAACGGCTCTTCTGCCGGGTACCCACGGCGAATCGACACGATCCACGCGACTGCGATCAGGCCAACGCCGAGCAGGAGGCCAGATACGATGCCGGCGGCGAATAGCGCCCCCGTGGATATGCCCATGTAGGCGGCAAGAATGACCATCGGCACACTGGGCGGGATAATGACTCCAATGGTGCTGGACGAAGCCGTGACCGCTGCGGTGAATGCGCGGGAATAGCCGCGCTTGATCATCTGGGGGATCATGACCCCACCCACGGCCGCGGTGTCCGACATGGACGTGCCGCTCATCCCGGCGAAGAACATGGACGTGACCACGTTCACTGCAGCCAGGCCGCCGCGCATTGCGCCCACAAGCGTGCGGGCGAAATCGACTAGTCGGGCCGATATGCCGCTATGGTTCATTATGCTGCCCGCAAGTATGAAAAGCGGTACCGCGAGCAGCGGGAAGGAGTTGGTTCCCCGGTAAAGCCGCTGGGCAACGATAGAGAGATCGGCGCCGCTGAAGGCCAGCACGCAGATAGATACTGCGGCCAGGGCAAAGGCGATGGGGAGGCCGAGACCGATGGAGCCGAGCAGCAGCAGAAGCACCAGCGCGAGGGTCACGGTTCTGCTCCTTGGGAGGCCTTGTTGGCAGCGGGATAGGGGGGTTGGCCCCGCCTATATGCGCCCACCGCGACAATGATCTGTCGCAGACACTCCAGAGTCATCGCGGCGCCGGAGAGCGGGATGATCGCGTAGAACACGGTCATCGGAATGTCGAGCATCAGCGAGGTGCGGTCGCTAAAGTTCATCGCCTGCTCCGTGCCCCATATCACCATCACTACTGCGACACCGATGATCACCGACTGGTTGAAAAGGTAAATCACCATTTGGGGGCGCATGGGCATGTGAGAGACCAGCACGTCGATCCGCAGATGAGCACCCTGACGCAGTGCGAGGAAACCGCTGAAGAACGTGAGGTACACGAGCAGGCCTAGCAACACTTCATAGGACCACGGAAGCGAACTCTGAATGACGTAGCGGTAGATAACCGTGAGGAAGGTGATCACGACTGTTGCAGCCAGTAGCAGCGCAGAGATCGCCTCGAAAACGCGGTCTATCATGTCACTTGTCCGTGGACTGGAGGCATGATGCACGCACCGGGTTTATGCCCCCGGTGCGTGCTATATCCTTATGGCGTTTCGGTGTTGACGATGGCCTCTATCAGCTCGGCGGCACTTCCGCCGAGGCGCTCTGCCTCATCGTCCCAGATGACAGATGAGGCTTCGATAAACGCGTCCAGATTGACGTCGTTCACCTGCATTCCGCGCCCCTCGGCAAGCTCTACCACGCTCTCGTCGGCTTCTCGCCCAAAGGCAACCGTTGCGGCACCTCCGGCCTCGCCGCCCTCAAGCAGCGCTTGCTGAACGTCTTCCGGTAACGACTGGAAGCGTTCCTCGCCCATGAGAATGAAGCCCACGGTGTAAACGTGACCGGAGAGCGAAAGATAATCCTGAACCTCGTAGAAGCGACTCGCCCGAACTTCAACCAACGGGTTCTCCTGACCATCGAATACGCCTGTCTGGAGTGCTGAATAGAGTTCCGGATACGGCAACGGGGCGGCGTCGGCACCGTAGTGGTTAAATATGCGGATGCGCAGAGGGCTGCCGGGTGTGCGCATCCTTACACCGCGAAGATCATCTGGTTCCACGATCGGGCGGCGGCTGTTGGTGATGTGTCGGAAACCACCCTCGTAGAAACCCAGTACTCGATATCCTCGCTCCTGGAGTCTCTCCCGGAATTCGTCGCCCACGGGTCCTGACAGGACTGCCTCTACATGCTCTCGATCACGGAACAGATAAGGCAGGGATAGCAGGCCCAGCACGGGATCGACGGAGGTAATGGGTGTTTCGATGGTGGAAATGTCCAGCGTACCGGCACGCAGCGACTCCAGATCACTCTCCTGATCACCGAGGGCACCGGAGTGGTGGAGGCGGATATTGACCTGACCACCTGTGCGGTCCTCCACGACCTGTTTAAGCGTGCGCAGTCCTTCCATCTGGATACCGCCCTCGGCTCCGATGGTGTTGGCCCGCATGTTGATCGTGTCGGCGGCCGTGCCACCGGCAAACGCGAGGACGGATGCTCCCATCAACCCGGTAAACAATTGGTTCAGAAATAGTTTCTTGTGCATGTCTCGCCTCCTGGAAGGTGTCCTGTGGGCTCTCAGTGAAAGCCTGACTCTGTCGAGGCTAGAGGGCTATCGTTGCAGTGACGAGAATAAAACCGGCACGAAATTGTAAAAAACCGACACCATGGACATGCTGTCATTTGGCGTGGCGTCAGGGTGGAATGACAGGTTCAGTACTTCATTATAGTGTGATCCGGGGAGCGTCCGCGGCGGCGGCCCCGTACATCGACGTGGTTTGACTGCGTGCCGCATGCGGAGGCTGGCCGTATCGTCCGCGGAAGGCCCGCGCGAAATGGGCACCATCGGCGAATCCAACCTCAGCGGCGATCTCGGCAATATGCGCTTCAGAGTGCTGCAATAGCCAGCGTGAGTAGCGCAGTCGCATGTCACGGAAATAGCTTAATGGCGCGACCCCAAGCGCGGCATGAAATACGCGTTCGAGTTGCCGTGATGACACGTTGACGTGGGCAGCGATTTGCGCCGTTGTCAACTTCTCGTTCAATGATTGTTCCATGAAATGGACTGCCCGGCGGACCCGGCTATCCCGGACATCAGCCAGGTCGGCGTAGAAATGTGCCTGTGGGTGACTTGCCGGACGAGCCTCCTGAAGCATCATGTGCCGAATGGCCTGGGCGGCTTTGTCGGCGCCGCAGTGTCGGCGTACGAGGTGGAGCGCAAGATCGGTGGCGCCGCTGGAGCCCGCGCAGGTGATGCGGGCTCCCGCATCCAGGAATAGTCGGTCTGGTACGGCACGTATATGCGGAAACTCCTCGCGGAAGTCGTCGTAGACATTCCAATGGACACACGCGCGATAGCCGTTCATCAGGCCGGCGCGGGCCAGAGTAAAGGTGCCGGTGCAGATACCCACCAGCCGCACGGACTCCGATGCCGCCTGGCGCAGATACGAATGCAGGCCACGTCCTTCTCGCGGATCAAGGTAGGCGTTACCCCCACAGACAGCGATGTAGTCGAAAGCTCGGGGATCAGTCATGTCGGTGTCTGGTACAACCCGCATGCCGCAACTCGCGGTTATAGCGCTCTCCCCCATGATCTGCCAGGCGCAATTGATGGGGCGGCTGCGTCCGCCCTTGTCGGCCGCTAGTCTGAGGCAATCGATAAACCCTGCGAAAGCGTTGAGCGTGAAGCACTCCTGCAGAATCAGACCGACGCGTAATGGAGCGTCAAGATTGCCAGGCTGTCGTGCCATACCCGGGTGCCTCTATGAGGACGTAGATTTGAATTATATGCCGCAGTGCGCGGCGGCCTCTCACAACTGCCTTAATGCATTGATCGGATGCAAGCCATCACCCGGCTCAAGACGGATGCGAACCGCTTGCAATTCGGTGTTTAAGAACTCCCGTATCTACCACCGCTCCATGTGCAGAGGCGACGCCTTGAACTTTCGAGCGGCCACTAATCCTCGAGCCGGTTGGAGGCACTGTATCGCAAACCCGGACCATGCAACCCATCCCCACAAGGCACCTCGCAATCCATAGGAACTCAAACCTGCCATACAGTTTGATGCACCAACTAGATGCGCGTCGCCCGCTTTTGGTGCGGTTTCACCTCCTTGCGGACTGGACGGCTTGTCACGCTGCATAGATCTATTCTGGAAAAACCTTATCAGGCGGGCAGGTTCCAGAATGGCACCTGTCTTGCATGCACCAAGTCTGCGTGTCAAAAGTCATTTCGAAAAACACGCCTCACCTAATGTAGGGATTCTTATATTGTAGTTGGTCACTACGAGAATAAGTACTGATACAAGGATAAAGGCATGCGCAAGAATAGGCTCGCTACTGTACTCGCTTTTTTAATTATATTAATGGGGGCCTCACTATCAAATAGCGTGGCTTCTGATTTGAAAGTGATTCGCTATGTGCCCAACGGAGATTTTAGTCAGCTTGACCCAATATGGACAACATCATACATAGTTCGAAACCATGGTTATATGGTCTGGGATACCTTGTTTGCACTAGACGAGAATTTGGAAGTCCAGCCTCAGATGGTAGACACCTGGAGCGTCAGTGATGATGGTTTGCAGTATACTTTCACGCTCCGAGAGGGATTGATATGGCATGACGGCGAACCCGTGACTGCCCGAGACTGCGTAGCATCCATAAGGCGCTGGGGTGCGCGTGACGGAATGGGCAGGATGCTCATGCGGTTTACGTCAAGCTTGGACGTTGTAGACGATGCCACGTTTACTCTTACCTTAAACGAACCATATGGACTTGTATTGGAGTCGCTTGGAAAGCTCTCAAGCAACGTTCCTTTTATGATGCCGGAGCGCCTCGCAAACGTCTCTCCAAATGAGCAAATTACAGACGTTATCGGTTCTGGGCCATTCGTATTCGTAGAGTCGGAATATGAGCCAGGTAACAGAGCCGTTTATGAGCGGTTTGACGGATACGTTCCTCGGGATGAACCTGCCAGTCTAGCAGCGGGTGGCAAAGTCGTTCATGTCGATCGCGTGGAATGGTATTACATTCCCGATGCCCAAACAGCTGTGTCAGCACTTCGAAGAGGAGAGGTGGATTTCTATGAAATGCCTCCAATCGATCTGATCGGCCAACTGGAACGGCATGACGATATTATTGTAGAGGTTTTGGATCCAATTGGCGCGCACGCCATGTTGCGACCAAATTTCCTTCAACCTCCCTTTGATAATGAACTCGTTCGAAGAGCTCTCTATTACGCAACCGATCAGCGGGATTACATGTACACCATGGTCGGCAATCCAGAGTACTTCGTGGACCATTGTGGATCGTTTTTCGTCTGCGGTACGACCTATGGAGTCGAGACTGGTGCTGAGAATTCGAATGGCAAAAATCTAGAAAAAGCTCGCGCGCTGCTCGAAGAGGCCGGCTATCAAGGGGAGCGTGTCGTTATCCTCGATCCAACAGACCTTGCGCCAATGCATGCGTTGGCGACCGTGACAGCGCAAGCGCTTCGGGATATAGGGATGAATGTGCAGTTACGTGCCACCGACTGGGCAAGCGTCTTCTCCCTTCGGACGAACCGTGGTCCGGTCGAGGAGGGGGGGTGGTCGCTATTCGGAACATGGTGGACCGGTGCAGACGTACTCAACCCAATAAGCAATGTCGCGGTAACTACTGACGATGGGTCTTGGTTCGGTTGGCCAGAGAACGCAGAAATCGATCAGTTGCGTCTGGACTGGGCCCGCGCAAGCGATGAAGAGCGCCCTGCCATAACTGAACAGTTACATCAGGCACTCTACGATTTCGGCATCTATCTGCCTGTTGGTCAATGGGTTCAGCCTTCTGCGTATAGGAGTAACCTCCAGGGGTTCATATCTTCACCAGTACCGTTTTTTTGGAATGTGATGGTGGATTAGGTTCACTTGCTCCATTGCTAGGGAGTAGCGCGAGTCGTCTGCCCTTATGACGGCTCGCGCTAATAGAAAGATTGTAACTGAGAGAATTTCCGGAAAACGCGTAAAGAGCTCTGGAAATTGTACGCTATCACGGAGTGTCATCGAATGATAAAAGCCTTAAAGGAACCTAGTGGTGCGCACAATCTGGGAGGCCATCAGGCGGGAGCTATTGACAAGAAGGAAAAGCCACTGACTCTCAGTGAGAAACGTGTCGATGCTTTAGTCTTCTGCTTAACGAAAGGTGATCGCAAATTATTCACGATGGATGAGCACCGCTACGCGATAGAGAGGTTGCCGCCTGAAATATTAGAAAGTGCATCTTACTATGAAAAATGGCTGAATGGGGTCTGCGTACTTTTGATTGAAAAGGGTGTTCTAGATGCTGCGTCTATCGAAAAAGAAGTAGAGCGGCTAAAAAGCACAGAAAAAAGAGCCACGGAATGATTCCTACTGGTAGTCGTGTAAGGGTAAGAAAGCCGAAAAGACCTGGCCATCTTCGGCTTCCGAATTATGTTGTTGAAAAGTGTGGGATAGTGGTTTGCTGTTACTCTATTTATCCTTGTGCAGAGGATATCGCAGAAATGAGGCCGCCCAGAAGTCAGCGGCTCTATGCGGTTGCTTTCGATGTTGAGACTCTGTGGGGGAATTCTTCTGTAGATAGCGTGGTAGTCGATTTGTATGAACACTGGTTAGAGCGCGATGATTCTTCTAAAGTCGAACTCTAACAAAAATAATGAGAGGGGTTTATGAGTCATACGCATCCCTTAGGTAATGATGAAAAAAGGAATACAGAGTTTGATTACCTTGAAAAGGCAGTGTCCAATATTTTAATTGAACGAAGATTAATATCAGACCCTGAAATATGGGCGCAAATCGATGATATGGAGAGTCGCTCATCAGAAGCTGGTGCGCGTCTAGTTTCTCTGGCTTGGACAGACCATGAGTTTCGCAATCGCTTGTTGTCCAACCCTATAGAAACCATCAAGGGTGAGGGTATCAAATACGATGCATCACACGACTTGAGAATTCTACCTGCCAGCGACGACGTACATTACGTGATTGTCTGCACCCTTTGCTCCTGTTATCCCCGCGCTCTCCTTGGGTTACCGCCTTCCTGGTACAAGAGCAAGGCTTATCGTTCAAGGGTCGTACGGGAGCCGCGGGAAGTACTTGCCGAGTTTGGCACTCACCTATCGTCGAATACGCAAGTTAGGGTGGTCGACAGTACAGCAGACATGCGTTACTTCGTGCTTCCGATGCGGCCGATTGGTACAGAAGAATATGACCTCAACAAGCTAGCACGATTGGTGTCGCGGGACGTGCTGATCGGAATGAGACTTCCACAGGAAGGCGTTTTCCATGGCTAAAGTGTCGGCGTTTCCGTTTGTTTTTCCACATGAGGGGGAGCTGGTAAGGGAGAGCGTTGCATTCATCGTTATCGATATGCAACGAGATTTCTGTGATCCCGAAGGCTATGTGGCACGAAAGGGTTATGATCTTACGAGTATCCGGGCGGCTATTCCGACGGTGAAGAGCTTACTGAGTCTTTTTCGCTCCAAGGGCATACACATCGTACACACCCGGGAAGGATATGCCGAAGATTTGAGCGATATCCCGTCATACAAACTATGGAGGAGCCGACAGAATGGTGATGGTGTGGGAGCCGTGGGGCCGCTAGGGAGATTATTGATCCGCGGAGAACCTGGTTGGGAAATACTTCCGGAACTCGCTCCGCTAAAGGATGAACGAGTGATTG
Organism: Natronocella acetinitrilica; assembly: GCF_024170285.1. Lineage (NCBI taxonomy): Bacteria > Pseudomonadati > Pseudomonadota > Gammaproteobacteria > Chromatiales > Ectothiorhodospiraceae > Natronocella > Natronocella acetinitrilica. The sequence continues at coordinate 5,936 of NZ_JALJXV010000002.1, read as the reverse complement.
ATAAGCCGGGAACGGGAACGTTTTTCTGTTCTGATCTGGAGACACATCTGCGGAGTAGAGGTATATCGAACCTGATTATCGCGGGTGTTACTACTGAAGTATGCGTTCACTCTACAGTGCGTGAGGCAATTGACAGGGGTTTCAATTGCCTCGTTGTGGAAGATGCATGTGGCGCCGTCTCTGTCGACAAACATCAGAAAGCGATTGATATGATTACCACAGAAACCGGGATATTTGGGTGTACTGTACGGGCTAGTGTACTAATAAAAGCGATAAAATCTCTTCCTGAATAACTCGAAAAAAAATGATTTCCGTGAATCCGAATTGACGGGCATGGAGCGAATTATCTATGTACGGCTACTTATTTAGGAGAGTGCTTGCGACAGTTCCCGTCATGCTGTTTGTGGCGTTCTTCGTCTTTATGCTATTACATATGAGCCCCGGTGATCCTGCGGAGATAATAGCAGGTAACTTCGCGACGCCAGAACAGGTTCAGGAAATAAGAAGAGCGCTTGGGCTGGAGAGACCGCTTCATACGCAGTTTCTATCCTGGTTACACAGTGTATCTCAGGGTGATCTCGGTAAATCGATCTACTCAGGGCAGGATGTGACTCGACTAATTGCTCAAAGAATTGAGCCCACATTGATATTGACACTTCTTACTATTTTGATCGCGATTACATTTGCGATACCGATGGGAGTCCTCGCTGCCTGGAAGCGCAACACGTGGATAGACAAGACCATTATGTCGCTCGCAGTGTTGGGCTTTTCAGTACCCGCATTCGTGCTTGGCTATGTGCTTATATACATTGGCTCAGTTAGTCTCGAGATTTTTCCCACACAAGGCTACAGAAGTATTTTCAAAGACCCCGGAAGTGCATTAATGCATCTCGCACTGCCCGCGCTTACCCTTGGCGCGGTCTTTGTTGCACTTATAGCCCGCATGACACGTGCCACGATGCTCGATGTGCTTAGCGAGGACTATATCAGGACCGCTTTCGCGAAGGGATTGCCGACTCACAAGGTGCTGATAAGGCACGGCCTGAAGAACGCGATGGTCCCAATTGTTACGACAATCGGCCTCGGTATCGCACTGCTGATCGGCGGCGTTGTGGTCACTGAGAGTGTGTTTGCGATACCTGGTTTGGGAAGGCTTACTGTGGATGCTGTGTTAAGAAAAGATTATCCAGTCATTCAGGGAATGATTCTTTTGTTCTCTTTAATTTACGTGTTCCTCAATTTATTGATTGATCTGAGCTACGTATTGTTTGATCCAAGGATTAAATATTAACGATACTGTATCTCAACAATGAGTGACTAATCGAATGGGCTTGATAAGATCGTTGGAAGGCGATGGCGGCGTAGATAAGACGCCTGTCGTAGCGCGATCCCGTTGGTTCGCTTGGGCGAAGAATCCATCGATGCTCTTTGGGGTCATCGTCCTTCTGATTATGGTTCTCCTATCATTTTCTGCTCCGTGGCTGGGCCTTGCTGAACCGACGCGACAGACGCCTATGGACAGATTGCAAGGGCCTTCTGCATCGTATTTGTTCGGGACGGACATGTACGGCCGGGATATGTTTAGTCGTGTTTTGCACGGTGGACAAATCTCTCTGATTGTGGGCGTATCGGTTGCTTTTTTTGCAACTACTATAGGGTTAATCTTCGGATTGCTTGCCGGATTCATTAGAAGCGTCGACGCGATTGTAATGAGAGTGTTCGATGCGCTTATGTCGATACCTGCGATTCTTTTGGCAATTGCACTGGTCGCATTGTGGGGCAGCAGCGTGCCGAGTGTGATTTTGGCGTTAGTTATTCCAGAAATTCCCCGAGTTACCCGTTTGGTTAGATCGATCGTTTTAACTCTTAGGGATCAAGTCTATGTTCATGCAGCGATCGCGTCGGGGAGTTCGACATTACGTATACTTGTTCGACATATCCTGCCGAATGCGATGCCTGCGTTAATTGTACAAGCGACATACATATGTGCTCAGGCGGTCATATTTGAGGCTTATTTGAGTTTTGTGGGCGCTGGAACACCACCGGAGATCCCAAGCTGGGGTAATATCATGGCGGAAGGGCGCATCCATTTCTTGGATAATATGCACATTATAGCCTTCCCGGGCCTGTTTCTCGCCCTCACCGTATTCGCAATTAATGTTTTTGGAGATGGACTACGAGATCATTTAGATCCGCGAATGCGACCTCGTATGTGAGGGGTGCTTTTCAAAAAAATTGGTTTTAAAAAAGGTTCTTAGTGGCGGACTTCTCCCGTTAAAACTATTCGAAGGATAATGACGTGTTTCAAGACGATTGTTTAAGCTGTCCAACAACGGATGATGCGATTTTACAGGTGGAGAGTTTATCAACCTATTTTTTTAATGATTGTCAAGTCGCTAAGGCAGTAGACGGTGTCAGTTTGTCTTTGCGCCCAGGGGAGATTCTCGCGGTGGTGGGGGAGTCTGGCTGTGGAAAGAGTGTAACGGCCCTATCCATTATGCGTTTGCTTCCGGAAATGTCGGTGAAGTACGCATCAGGAAGAATACTTTTCAAAGGGCAGGATCTACTTGCCTTGACAGACCGGGAAATGCGCGGAATTCGCGGCAATGAAATATCAATGATTTTTCAAGATCCAATGAGTTCTCTTAATCCGGTGCTTACAATCGGGGACCAGCTTGTTGAGGCTGTCATGCTCCATAGGGGAATGAATCGAAAGGCTGCATGGGTCGAAGCGAGAAGAGTTTTGAAGCGAGTCCATATTCCAGAAGCGGAAAAAAGGCTAAGGGAGTATCCCCATCAGTTGTCTGGGGGAATGAGGCAGAGAGTCATGATAGGCATGGCACTCTCTTGCCAACCGAGCGTACTTATCGCGGACGAGCCCACAACAGCCCTTGATGTGACCATTCAGGCCCAGATTCTGGATTTGCTGGAGGAGGTTCGAAGCGAGTTTCGCACCGCTATCATTCTCATTACGCATGATTTGGGGGTTGTCGCTGAGATAGCGGACCGTGTTGCAGTCATGTATGCAGGTCGAAAAGTTGAAGAAGCAGGGGTTATGCAACTATTTGAGAATCCGGCTCATCCATACACGCGTGGATTGATGCGGGCGATGCCGAGTTTTTCCTCTTTACAAGAGAGTGGGATTGATCAGCGGTTACATGAAATTCGGGGCATTGTGCCGGCGGTTAGCAATCTTCCGCCTGGGTGTGCATTCAGTGATCGATGTGAGTTTGCGGTTGAAAATTGTAATTCCAATAGGCCAGAGTTAATGGAGTTGGAAGCTGGGCATCAGGTTGCGTGTTGGGAGAGTCGCGCACTGCCAAGGTGGAGCAAGTGAAAGAGAAAGAAGATATGCCCGTGCTTGAGGTTACTGAATTGAAGAAATACTTCCCCGTAAAGGGCGGTTTGCTTGGATTGCAGGTAGGTAGTGTCTATGCCGTGGACGGAGTCTCTTTTGACTTAAACAGAAGCGAGACTCTTGGTTTAGTGGGGGAATCAGGTTGTGGTAAATCCACGCTTGGAAGATTGATTTTAAAGCTTTTAGAACCGACAGGAGGTCAAATAAAGCTTAATGGGGTCGATCTTGTCCCTTTATCTCGGAAGGAGCTGCAACCGTTTAGAAGAAGCATGCAGGTAATTTTCCAGGATCCATATTCGTCACTTAATCAGCGGATGATCGTAGAAGACATAGTCGCGGAACCTTTAGATAACTTTACTGAATCGTTCTCTAAGTCTGATAGGCGTGACAAAGTTCTAGGGTTGCTGGAAAAAGTGGGTTTACGTCCTGAGTCGGCCCAGCGTTATCCTCACGAATTTTCTGGTGGACAGAGACAACGAGTGGGGATCGCTCGTGCGCTCGCTCTCAATCCTGAGTTGATTGTGGCTGATGAGCCAGTATCTGCGCTGGATGTGTCTGTACAAGCGCAGGTTATTAACTTGATGAAGGATTTGCAGCAAGAGTTTGGCTTTTCGTATTTGTTCATAGCCCATGACCTAGCGGTGGTTAGCCATATTAGCCATCGGATAGGTGTGATGTATCTGGGCAAACTTGTCGAGCTTTCGGATAGGGATAGCGTGTTCAGCAGGCCTCAACATCCTTATACGAAAGCACTCTTGGCGGCTGTGCCGGTGACGGATCCGCGACTCAGGAGGAGAAGAAGCCTGTTGAAGGGAGATGTACCTAGCCCTATGCAGCCACCCACTGGTTGCAACTTTAATACAAGATGCCCTGTTGCTGTTGCCCAATGTTTCGAGGAGGAGCCGGTGTTGCGTGAAGTTGCTCCTGGGCACTGTGTGGCTTGTCATTTGGTCTAGAAGTTTGATGGCAAATGTTTTGGGTTCTGGAGGTTTCGTGAGCATTAAAGATTTTTACGAAGAGAAGTGCATTGTTACCGGGCGGACGACAGTACCGATGATGGACTCTAGATATAAGGGGGCAAGTACATTTTTCAGGTGTCCGATGGTTGAGTCGCTGGACAGCTGTGACATCGCATTGGTGGGGGTTCCGTTTGATGGCGGGGTAACGAACAGGCCGGGCGCGCGGCATGGGCCAAGGGAGATTCGAAATGCGTCGAGCATGATGCGGACAATTCACCATGTAACCAAGTTTGATCCGTACTCAGTTCGCCGGATTGCAGATGTGGGTGATGTGACCTTCTCTTCAGTTTATGACCTAGAGGCGGTCGCGGAAGAGATTTATGATTTTTATCATGCGCTTAGAATGGAAAATGTATTGCCGTTAAGTGCGGGGGGTGATCACTCAATCACCTATCCTATTCTTAAGGGGCTTTATCGTGACGAGCCGTTTGGACTGGTGCACATTGATGCGCACACGGACACCTGGGGTGTTCACAAAGGATCGAAATTTCATCACGGTGCGCCGTTTCGGCTGGCGACAGACGCGGGGCTAATTGATCCGGAAAGGACAATTCAGATTGGAATTCGTGGTGCGCAGAACACTGCGGAAGGATGGGAGTATTCGTTGGCAAAGGGAATGCGCGTGATCTTCATGGAGGAATTTATGGAACTCGGGGTTGCCGGAGTTCTCCGGGAGATAAGCCGCGTAATTGATAATCGACCTGCGTATGTGAGTTTCGACGTAGATGCGCTTGATCCGTCCTTTGCTCCAGGAACCGGAACACCAGAGGTTGGGGGTATTTCAACTCGCGAGGCTCTCCAACTTCTACGTGGATTGCGTGGATTACCTCTGGTTGGTGCTGATGTCGTCGAGGTTGCGCCTCCTTTTGATTCAAGCGGAAATACGGCACTAGTGGGTGCTACCCTAATGTATGAGCTGCTTTGCCTGTTAAGTGAGTCAGGTGTTAAAAACTTGAAAGAATAACCATAGTGCCACAATTGTGATGATGCATATGATAAGAAAGCCTTGTAACGAGCCTTCGAGCGTCTTGTGAGGCTGAGGGGTTCTGCATTTGGGGCATGTCTTTGCATACGAGCTGATTTCCGTGCCGCAGACCAGACAACGCGCTTTTCCTGTATTGCCAATCCTCATTGTATTCGTTTCTCGATTATTCGACTGGCTCTGGTGTCACATAATTTAGCGGTTACCAAGATATCTCAGTCGCGTTCTGAAGGTAAGCACTCAGTCGTAACCGCCTACCAAGGGGGTTTCCGCCACCTAAGGAAGCCGCCGGTGGGCTGTGCAAGCTGCGGCGTACATAGATAGGGCGTAAGCGTCCGGGCAACACCGCCTTGACGATGTGCGTTGCGATCAGTCCGCCGGACGAAGCTCTGGCAGATTCCAGGGCAGCAGTTCTTCGATGCGGTTGATGGGATGGTCGGCTACGCGCGCGATTACGGCTCGCAGGTAGGCATAAGGGTCGTTGCCGTTGAGCTTGGCCGTGCCGATGAGGCTGTAGACGAGCGCAGCACTTTCCCCACCACGGTCGGAACCGGCGAAGAGATAATTCTTGCGCCCA